>JAEETM010000078.1 GCA_016290335.1 Treponema sp.
GAATGGTGCAAGGTATGTATCAAAAGAACTGAATGCCTGAGCGCCTGCCCATTCATTCTGCATAATTCCAAGGAAGTTTACAATCTGGTTTACGAGTGTAGAAAGGTGGGTAGCAGGGGTAGAGGTGATTTTATCTGGAACACCGCCCAATCCTTCCTGAATAAGCTGTCTTAAAGACCAGCCTGCACAGTAACCTGAGAACATGGAAAGGTCGTGAATATGGAATGCAGCTGTTTTGTGGGCTTCTGCAATTTCCTTTGAGTAGATGTTGTTTAGCCAGTAGTTTGCGGTGATTGCTCCTGAGTTGTGGAGAATAAGACCACCGAGTGAGAAGTTAACGTTTGCATTTTCGTTAACGCGCCAGTCGCTCTGACCAAGGTAGCCGTCCATTGTATTGTTGATGTCAATCATAAGGTTCTTGGCATCACGTACGGCTTCGTGGCGTGCGCGGTAAAGAATGTATGCTTTTGCTATTTCAACCTCGTTCTGTTCAATGAGTACTGTTTCTACAATATCCTGAATCTCTTCAATGGCAGGAATTGAATGAGCTCTTGTGCCGGCAAGCTGAAGTCTCAGTTTTTCTTCAACTAAGTCTGTCAGTTGTGCGGCCCGGTCTGGATCCTTCTGTTTCTCAACCGCCTCGATAGCCTTTTCAATGGCTTTCTCAATTTTGGTTCTGTCGTAGTCGGCAATTTCGCCGGAGCGTTTAACTACGTGCTTGATGAAACCCTTGGTTTCGCTGTCTGAACTGGAGCCTAAGAAGCTTCTCCATTCCGGAAAGATTGATTGATCACTCATTTGTTTTCCCCTTTGTACCTTTTGCGGCACCCCTCTTTTCTATATTTTTTACTTCAGTAATGAATTCCTCAAGTGTTTCAAAATGACGATACACGGAAGCAAATCTGATGTAAGCCACCTTATCTATTGAGTAAAGTTTTTCAAGGACTAATTCACCTAACTGTGCGGTTGTGACCTCGCGGGCTTCCTTGCCAAGCTTAATGGCTTCGTCTTCTATAGCGTTTGTAAGCTGTTCTACAACCATTGTTGGAACAGGTCGCTTTTCGAGAGCCCGGTCTATACCTTTTTCAAGTTTTGTTGCATCGAAAGGTTGTCGTCGTCCGTCACGCTTAACGACCATAAAAGGTTTTTCGTCAATTCTTTCATAGCTGGTAAAACGGTAACCGCAGGCAAGACATTCTCTTCTTCGCCTTATACTCTCACCATTTACCATAGTTCTTGACTCAATAACCTTGTCATCAAGACTAGCACAATACGGACAGCGCATTATTTCCTCTTTATTTAATCAACATTAGATATAGTGTTATTTTTATATTATGTAAATAATATAACACTAGATATGATAACACAAGAGATTTTATGGCATTTTAATGAATTTTTTTTAAACTATTTTTCTTGACAAAAATTTTTTTTATGCTTTAGTGCGAATTTGCTTTAAGTTCTATTGACAATTTATTTTTTCTTTGAATTTTTCTTAGATTGCTTTTTCTTTCCCTTGCCGGAATCCTTGGACTTTTTTGGGTCCTTTGATTTTTTTGAAAGCTTAAAAAGCTTTTTAGAAAGATTCTTTTTGCGTTCGCTTGGAATATAGTCGTAACGGACAAAGCTGCCCTTCATGATTGCAGAAACAAAGAATAATATTATGATTGAAAGATAAGGCAGCCAGTTACCGAACCGTGCATACGTTGTCATAGTCCTGTAGTAAACCGGTACTTCATAGCAGGCAGAAGAATCCGTAAAGAGCGGCTGGTCAACAAGAAGCTTTCCTGCAGGAGAGATTACAACCGAATAACCTGCATTTGCCGAGCGGATCATTGTAGTTCTGTATTCAATTGCCCTGTAAGAAGCTATTACAAAATGCTGAATCTCACTCGATTTTTTCAACGACCACGAATCGTCAGTTATGTTCACAAAAAGCTCTGCGCCATTAAGGTAAAGAGGCCTCATCACATCGGTAAAGGCGTCATCAAAGCAGATGGGAGTACAGATTCTTACAGTTGGCTTAGGTTTGTTTCTCTCTGTGCTGTACGGTATCGAAACATCAGTGCTTTCTACAGCCGGAATGTATTCCTTATCATAGTAAGAACACGGAATGTCAAAGTAGCGCAGCTGTTCGCCGTGACTCCAGAATGCCGAAAAGCCGAGAATCTTAACCATTATCTTTTTAATTAATGGAAGATGTGCCCCCGGAACCGCTTCTGCAAACGGTACAAGATGAAGCTTGCCGTAATAGCCCCGGTAGTTGCCTTTTTCGTCAAAAACGTGAGCCGCATTAAAGTAGCATTTCTGTTCTTCTATAACTTCTTTTTCAATTTCTTCGCCTGTTTCTTCATCAACTTCTTTTACAATTTTTTTATCTTCGAAAATCTTTACATACGAACCGCCTGCCAGAAGGGGAGACTTTGTGTCCGCTATAAAATCAACAAGCGGGATTTCAGAAGGATTGCTCCTGTAATAATTCTTTGCACCAGGGAAGGTCTTTAACAGACAGCCTTCGCTCCATACAACAAGCTGCGGTTTTTTATTATCACGCTTTAAATCTTCAATTCTATCATAAGTAAGACGCTCAGATTTGAGTATGGAATCCTTATCGCTGCTTTGCTTCCACGGGTCGCTGTTCTGCTGAACCATAATTGTTGTCAGTGTTTTACTTGGAGTACGCTTAAGATTGCTCTGATAGTAACCGTAAAGCAGAGTTATGCCAAAAAGCAGTAAAAATACCCTGGAAAGATTTATATACTCAAAGAAAAACTGTTTTTTATCCTCAGATTCGAGAATGCCTGCCTTAAACAGTTTTTTTGATTCAAGGAAAAGGATTGCTCCTTCTGCAACAAGACAATTGAAAATTACAGTAAGGAAGGTAATTCCGTAAGTACCCGTAATGGCCGCCAGCTGCATAAAAACGTTAAAGTTGAACATTGCACTGGAAACAGTTCCCCATGGGTAGCCTATAAATCCGCTTGATTTTACCCATTCGTAAAGCGTGTAAATAAATGCAAAATAAAGCACCCTGAAGCTTGTGTGCTCATAAAAAGGCTTTTCAATTCTGTAATCAATAAGCGAATCTGTTATTTTACCATAAGTTTTTCGCGAAAAAGGCAGGAACATGAACATGCCCATAAAACCGCCTATACACGCAGTTGCAAGTGCCGAAGCTCCCAGTGTAAATATTGCAAAATCCTTAAAAAATGCCAGCCAGAAGCTTGAAAGCAGGTGAGTTGTGAGCACCTGAAGGAAAGACATCCAGAATGCACACCTGAAGCTTTTGCAATAGTACCTTATGCAGATATAAAACGGAATTAAAGCAATAAAGGCTAATACCGGATTTCCGAACATATATATTTCGTTTGGTATTGCCGCAGAGAGCATAACGCCAGAAAAAACTGAATAAAAAACTTGTAAAATCAGTGTCATTATATTATTATTAATAGGTATATTTTTTAAGTTATCAATACAGTAATCGACAAAAAATATAACACTGTTAATAAAAAAAAACAATAATCAACCGGGGCAATGTTTAAAAGTTTAGACAGTTCCTTGAAAAGTTTATAAAAAAAGGGTGGGGATCCAATATATGAAGATAGTAAATGACTCGCATCATTCTGAATATGGTGTAATGCCTGATTTGGTCGTAAAAGCACCCGGACGTTTTCATCTTATTGGTGAGCATTCCTGGTTTTTCAAAGATAAAACCTTATCTATGGCAGTAAACATTCCCGTTTACCTTGCTTTTTCCAAGCGCGAAGATTCATCATTCCGTTTTTATTTCAAACAGCTCAACGAAAGAAAAAAGGCAAACCTTTCATCATTAAAATATAAAAAGGAAGACCGCTGGGCAAATGCAGTAAAAGCCATAATCTACGGCTATTCATCCGGTGGTTTTTCTCTTGGCGGACTTGATATTACAATTTACAGCGATATTCTGCCTTCTGCCGGTTTTGGAATAACTACAGCAATAAAAATAGCAGTTGCAGTTGGAATCAGGGAGCTTTTTGCTTTATCCTGTACAGATGTCCAGCTTCTTCAGGTTATAGAAAGAGCCAACAGGCGTTTCCTGCAGATAAACAATTATATTGCAGATAATTATGCAGCCCTGTTTGCCAAAAAAGGCAATCTCCTCATCACTGACCACTCAAAGAACCTCTGGGATTATGTTCCATATAATTTTGAAGGTAAAAAAATCTTCCTCATAGATACAAAAGTGCCTCGTTTTATAGTCTGGAATGAAGAGGTTCTGTTTGATTCCCAGAATGCACTTTATATGGGCGACCTTAAAGACCAGAAAAACGGTGTTTACGGCGGCTGGCAGTACATAAACAATATTACAGATATAAACGAAGGCCTTTCACTTGTAAACGAAGAAACAAGACGAAGACTTATCTGTATAATGCGCGAACACAACGATGTTCTTGAAGCCCGCGATGGTCTTGAACGAAAGGATTTCTTTAAGTTTGCACGTGCAGTAAATCACAGCCACGAAAGCATGCGCGATATGTACGAGATTTCGTGCCCGGAAATTGACTGGATTATAAAGCGTGTCGGCGAGCTTGAACCGAATCTTGAAATGCTTTCCAAACCGGTTTCCTGCGGAAGAATTACAGGAAAAGGCTTTGCCCGCTGTCTGTATGCGGTAATCCGTTCCAGTGATGAAGATAACTTTAAGGCTAAGCTTGCCGAGTTTGAAAAAATCTTCGGCTATCACCCGGAATGTTACGAGGTTGTTCCTTCTGAGGGAGCTTCCATTGTAAAGGACTGATGTAATGAACCTGCTTTTGACGAATGATGACGGATATGACTCACCCGGCTTAAAAGCTCTTGCCGAAAGGTTAGCTCAGGATAATTCAGTCTATATTCTTGCACCAGACAGCAACCGTTCGGCCGTTTCCCATCACTTTACAATGTTCAGAAAAAACACTTTTACAAAAATCAGCGAAAACGTTTATGCCTGTTCCGGTTATCCTGCTGACTGTACCTTTGCAGGGGCTATAGGCAACCTTTTTGGTGTAAAAATAGATGCCGTAATTGCAGGAATAAATATAGGCGCAAACATGGGAACCGACATCATTTATTCAGGAACCTGTGCAGCAGCCCGGCAGGCAGTGCTTATAGGTTTACCTGGAATTGCAGTGAGTATAGACCCCGTAGACTGGAAAAAAGCAGAAAAAGAAGGCTGCAAGTTTGCCGCAATTGCAGATTTTACTGCAAAAAATCTTGAAAAGCTTATTTCCCTGTGCAGCCTTGAATATCCAAGGTTATTTGTAAATATAAATGCCGCTTCTCTGGACAGTTATAAGGGAGCTAAGGTTGCAAACGAGCTTTGTGTGCGCAATTACGGCGATTCAATCAGGTTCAAAAAAGACGGTGGAAACATCAGCGAATCGGAAATTGTGATGGGCGAAAATCATACAGAACAACTGCCCGATACAGATTTTGGAATAAGCAGGAACGGTTATATAGCGGTTTCTAAAGTATATGCAGACCCGTTGGCGGAAAGAATTGTAGACGGTATTTCGTTTTCAATGTAAAATAGAATTACAGGGGTACAAGGTGGGAAAATGGCAGAAAACATATTATCAAAAGGCATAGCACATTATAAAAAAGGTGAATATACTGATGCACTCGCTTTTTTTCTTGCTTTACCGGCAGACTGCGGGGCAGATAAACTTGATACCGCCTATTATCTTGGCTTGTGCTATTCAAAGCTCCACAAATATGACGATGCACTTCTTTATCTTGAACAGGTAGTAACTTCCGGTACACATCTTGAACGGACTCTCCAGTGTCGTTTCCTTCTTGCAGTAATCTATGCAATTTCAGGCAGAAAGCGCCTTGCAGATTTTGAACTTGGAAAGCTGATGGAAACCGGTTATATGGCTCCTTCTGTTTATGCCGCAATTGCCTTTGTTGCCTGGGAGCAGAATGATACGGAAAAATGTCTTGATTATTACGAACAATCCCTCAAGCAGAATAAACATAACATTACAGCATTGAATGGACTTGGTTATGTGCTTGCCTGCCAGGATAAGGATTTGTCGCGTGCGCTTACTTTGTGTAAACAGGCTGTTGATTATGCACCGGAATCTGCTGCATGTCTTGATTCACTTGGATGGGTTTACTACAAGCTTGGTCTTTTTGAAGATGCAAGAAAATATCTTTACCAGGCAGCTGAGCTTGATAAGAATAATGAAATAATTGCCGAACATATAAATCTTTTGGACAGGACCTCTGATTGATGAAACTGATTAAGAATAAGTTAAAGTTGAAAAACAGAAAGATTTCAGCCGCGTTATTGATTTTCGTTTCAGTGCTTTTTTGTGGTTACTCACAGGAAACAACATATACAGCGGGTATGAACCAGAACGATAACCGCATCAGGTCTGCAGATGAAGGCTTTGCCGCCGAAGAGTTCAGGCGCGGTGTACAGGCTTATTACAAGGGAGCCTATAACGAAGCAATTGTTCAGTTTGAAAAAGCTCTGTCCTATCTTCCTAATGATAACCTTATTCTTGAATGGCTCGGCAACACTTATTATAAATCAGGACTTGAAGGTTCCGCACTTTCTTACTGGAATACTGCTTCTGCTAACGGTTACGGCGGACTTTTACTTCAGAATAAAATTGAAATTGTACGCGAAAGGCGTGTTACCGGAGATTCTGCAGAAAAGCTGATGAGGCTTTCTGAAGCAGGAAGCTTTTACGGCATGAATAACGATAACCTCATCTTCAGCGGTCCAATTTCTGTTCTCACGAATAAAGACGGTACAATCTGGATTACATCCTATAATACAAATGAACTTTTAAAATTAAACCTTAACGGCACTATTTTGGAGCGGGTTACGGGTCCTCTTACAGGCTTTGACCGCCCTGTTGATATAATCAGACTTAAAAGTGGAAATCTTCTTGTAAGCGAAAGTGCAGGCGACAGACTTGCTTTGCTTTCTTCAAACGGAAGCTTCGAAAAATATATTGGAAGCCGCGGTCGTGGTACCGGTTGTCTTGTTGGTCCTCAGTATCTTGCAGAAGACGAGCTTGGAAGAATCTATGTAACAGATTTCGGCAACAGGCGTGTAGATGTTTTTGATGAAGAAGGAAACGGTCTGTTTTTCTTTGGAAACAAAAAGGGTGGATTCCGGGGCTTAAAGTGTCCTACAGGAATTGCAGTTGTGGGCGAAAGTATTTTTGTTGCTGATGATGAATACGGCTGTATTTATGAGTTTGACCGTTCAGGTAATTATTTAAGGCAGCTTGTAGAAGACAATACCTTTGTTAAGCCGGAAGCAATAAAGCCGAGTGAAAAATCACTTTTAGTTTGCGATATGAACAGGCTTGTCGGGGTTCAGGTTGATTCAGGCGCTTTGTTTGAATATACCAGAACAGGTAATGCACCAGGCCGGATTACTTCTGCCGCCGTTGATGTGAATAATAATGTAGTCGTAACAGATTATTCTGCAAACGAAGTTTACATAATGTCCAGAATCCAGGAGCTTGTAGGCGGCCTGTTTGTTCAGATTGAAAACGTAGATGCTTCTGCTTTCCCGAATGTTGTTGTTGAACTTAAGGTAGAAAACAGACACCGCCAGCCGATTGTAGGTCTGCAGTCCGGTAATTTCTATTTGAGTGAAAATAAAAGGCCTGTTTCCAAGCTTACATTTGAAGGTGCAGTTTCCAACAATACGTATGCAGATATCACAATCATAATTGACCGTTCAAATACAAGCTCTCAGTATAAAGAAGAAATTGAAACTGCAGTAAAGGAAATTGCAGCATCTGCAGGACAAAGGTCAACTATAAGGGTTATTTCTGCCGGTGCAATTCCTGTGCTTGAATATATTGGAAACAGTGCGGGGCTTGAAAACTTCAGTTTGAATGCGCTTAAAACACCTGCTTCCAGAGATGTTTCTGTAGACCTTGCTGTAAGACTTGCTGTAAACGATTTAATAAATGCTGCTAAAAAGCGTGCCATAATAATGATTTCCGATGGTGCGGTAACCGGCAATGCATTTACAAAATATACACTTGCTGAGCTTGCGGCTTATATGTGCAATAACTCTGTAGGTTTTTCTTTTGTTCAGGTTTCTCAAAAGGCAGTTGCTTCCGAGTATGATTATCTGCTTTCAAATACCAGCGGCGAAGAATACTATGTTTTCCGACCTGAAGGACTTAAATCTATTGTAAGCGATATTATTGATATTCCGCAGGGTGTATACCAGCTTAGTTATGTTTCTGCTTTACAGACTAATTTTGGCGAAAACTATCTTCCGGTAGAAGCTGAGGTTTATTTATTAAACAGAAGCGGCCGCGATGAAAGAGGCTTCTTTGCACCATTGCAGTAGGTTTTAATACACTTTATCAAACTCACTTTTCCAGAAGTCTTGCTTTTCTTATTTTAATTTCCGGATGTTTTTTCTCCAGTTTCAGGATTGCTTTTTCTACAGCCTGCTTCTTTTTGTTTTCATCTTCAAAAAGCTCCTGCTGAACATCCTTTTCTTCGTGAACTACATTTTCAAGGCCAACACCAAGCAGCCGGACACCGCGTTTTACATCGTATTTTTTTTCGAGCAGACGTTTAGCAATTTCGTAAAAGACATCAATAATCAGAATGTTTGAGCCTGTTGTTTCCTGAATGGAAACGGTTGTAAAGTCTTCGTAGCGGATTTTTACCATTACTGTTTTTGAAAAACCGTTTTCCTGGAGCAGGCGGAAGAAAACTCCGTGGCACAATTCAAGAAGGGCAGTTTCAAGAGAATAAATATCGGTTACATCGCACGGAAAGGTTGTTTCGGCACTAAGGGAATGTGTTTTTGTCTGGCGCGAAAAGGTTTCTGTTTCTATTGCACGTACCGTATTGTAAAGAAACTGTCCGGTATTCTTCCCGAAAAGAAACTGCAGCGTTTCAAGGTTTCTTTCGTAAACATCGCGGGTAGTGTATATGCCGTGATAATTAAGGCTTTCGAGTGTTTTTGTACCTATTCCAAAAACTTTCTTTAGTGGCAGCTTGAGCATAAAATCCTGTTCGGTTCCGGGCGGAATGCAGTAAAAACCATCGGGCTTGTTCATGTCGGAAGCAAGCTTTGCGTGGTATTTTGTTGCCGCAAGCCCTATGGAAACCGTGAGCCCTGTCATCTGCTTTACCTGCTGCTTTATTTTCTTTGCAGTTTCTTCCGGCGGACCAAAAAGCTTTTCTGTCCCGGTTATATCAATAAAGGCTTCGTCTATGGACATCTGATCTACGTCAGGAGAGTATTCTTTAAAAATAGACATTATCTGGTAGGAAAGCTCTGCATAACGCTGCATTCTTCCGTGAACAAAAATCCCCTGTGGACAGAGTCTGTATGCCTGAAAAACCGGCATTGCAGAATGTACGCCGAAAACACGGGCTTCGTAAGAGGCTGTAGAAACAACACTTCTTTTTTCGCCGGGCAGGCCGCCCACAATTACAGGCTTACCTCTGTATTCGGGGTGATCAAGCTGTTCAACCGAAGCAAAAAACGCGTCTAAATCTGCATGTAAATACCAGTGCTGTATTTCACTCATAATTATTCCTGCCGTATTCAGGGATTCTCAGATATCTCTTTTGTACAGCGACAGTATTCATTATCCTCTGAAAGATAAATAAGCTCAACAAAAATCTTTGAAGCTGTGCTTTGTGTTCCGTATGTAAAGGTTATATTCTGTGGAGGAACTGGCGGCAGCATAAAATAGGCTTTTCCCTGCTGCAGCGTTTTGTAATCATTATCAGAATATAAAACAGGTTCTTTTTCATTATCTTCAACATAAAAAAGAACTCTTTCTGGCTGATGGTCAAAGCTTAAGTTTATTGTGCGGATTATATCTGAAAAAACAATCCTGTCTGAACAGGAAATGGAAATCTCGGCGTCTGTTGTGTCTTCCGGGGAAAGGGCTTCTTCTTTTTCCAGCTTACCTGAAAATAAAATTGCATTAAGCATAAAAAGCAGTACAAAGAAAAATACATAAGTACTTGAAACAATAATCAGGAAAACGCGCTTTTTAGAAAACCGTTTTTTTGTTGCGGTAAAAATACGCAGGAGCATCATATAAAACGGTATGAGCAGCAATGGAATTGTAAGGTTTTGAATCATATTATTCATAAAGAACTGTTTAAGGCTGAACAGATTCGCAAGCTTATATAATCCCAGAATATATGGAACAAAGATTAAAATCATGAGTATGAACATAATTATGTGCATCCAGTTCCTTTTCAGGATTACTGCAAAAATTGCAATAAGGCATTGAAGCAGAAAAAAAGGAAAAAGAGACATATCGAACAGGCAGAAAATGAACTGGTTCGTAAAGGACGAAATCATAATAAGAAAATCAAGGGAACGTTCACCGTAAGTTCTGCGGTAAAA
Organism: Treponema sp.; assembly: GCA_016290335.1. The sequence goes on from JAEETM010000078.1 coordinate 10,388, forward strand.
AAGCTCCAGAAGGAAAAACAGCGAAACAAACAGCGAAGAAAGCAGAAGCTGCAGAATAAAAATACCGTATACTGTTCCCGGTCCGCCGTTTCCGGCAAATGCAACGTAGATTACCTTTCCTAAAAAGAATCCGCCGGAAGAAAGCAGAAAGGTTAGGGGAATTGTGTACCAGTTTGTCTTTATCTGCCTCCAGGCAACATTTTTAAGGTTCGAGTTTAAAAGTCCAACTGTAAAAATATAAAGAAGGCTTAAAAAAATAGTAAGGATGATTGTTCTTACGATTGTGTATTCGTTGAGCCATACTGTATGTCTGAAAATACGGAACATCAGCGAATGGTAATCTGAAGATTTTTTCTGTTCATTTCTGTAGTTTTCGGTCAGCTGCTGTAAAAAGGCGGTACAGTCTGCGGTTTTCCTGAGATTGAGTTTTATTGCCTGAACTCCGTTTTCAAAAAGAGCCTGCAGAATATCGTCATGAAGGAATGTATATTTTGAAAACTGGCTTAAATAATAGCGCGGAATATCTTCTGTTATTTTCTGCTTTGCAAAGGCCGAAAAAGCTGCTTTTACCATCCAGGAGGGGGAGGCTGAACCGTCACTTCCGCTGATAATTGCATTATGAGTTGCAGCATGATTTATAATAAAGGCATAGTAGGTTGTATTTGTGTTCAGGGAGGCAGTAAAGGCCTGTATGCCGGTTACCGTAGAATCATTTGTAAGCGGAAAATTGTCTCCATACGAGATTAAAACCGTAGAATTGAACTGTTCGGACATAAGGTTTTTTGTGATTGTTACCAGGCAGTCTAAGTGTTCAATAGCTTCTTCCATTGGAAAATATAGAAGAAGGCTTGAGTTTTCCTGCGGATCGGCAGTATTTTCTATAAGAATATTGTAGGGAAAATAGTTAAGTCCGTTAGAAACCAAAGGCTGTGTACTTGTCTTTATTCCGTTTTTTACAAGCTGACTGTTTACTGAATCACATAATTCAACGCCTTTTACAAGGGGCAGATGGTTTTCTTCGCTGTAGCCCCTGAAAAAAATGGAGAATAAAAAAATTATAAGTAAAAGTCGTTTTTCTGGTGATTTCATCCGATAATAGTTTATAAAGTAAGTGTTTACAATGCAAGTAGCATTGTGTATAATATATAGAACAGAACAAAAAGTTTTTTTATGAGGGAATCTAATGAGCTCAGATAAAAAATTCATAATTGAATTGCCTCTGAAAGTTATACTCACAGAAAACGGAGCCTCTAATTTTATGAGCCACAACAAAAAGCTCATTCGCTTTAGATTGGCCGACAACGTTGATGAGTATGGTATTTCTTTGAATAAATTTTCACCTCAATCAATTCAGAGCATGATTCTGGTAGACTACATTTCAAAAATAGAAATATCAATGTCTGAGTTTGTATCTTCCAGACAGGAAGTTATGGATTTGTCGAAGGTTATTGTTTATTCACTTTTGTATAAACAGTTTGACCGCGAGGTTTTCTCGGCTTTGATTCAGTGTGAATGTGTAAGAAAGCACAACAGGGCAAATCCTTCTAAGCTTATTGATGAGCAGACAAAATTGAGTGAACGTCAGCTCAGATCTACACTCCAGAATAAAGAAAGCATAATTCAGTCTACAAGAAAGAATATCCTTGATCCAATCTGGAAAGCTATTATGAGCAACAAGGATTATTCTGCAGAAGAAAAAAATATCTTTTTGCTTATGTCAGAGAAGTTTATGAACAGGCTGGGGCTTATGAACTGGTATATTATTACCCTGTTCTACAAGTCGGACGGTAATAATGAAATGTTCATTGCCATTCGTAATCTTCTTAATTCATATATGGAAAAATCAAAAGTTGCAGAATATATTTCTGTAATGGTTATGGAGCTTGCCCTTAATAACGAAAACAGTAATATCAGAAATGAGGCAAGAAATATGTATCAGGGAATAGATGATATTAATTCCCTGATTTATGATCCCGAAATCAGAGCTAAAATTGTCCAGGAGCTTCAGCGTAAGCACGAGCTTGTATTCCTTTCCTGGAAGCTTGGCGGTGGTTCATCATCAATCGGAAAGCAGGGCAGGCTTTCAATCACGCTGTATAATAAAGATGATGAGTTCCAGGAAGTTAAGGAAAACATTGATAACGCAAAATCTTCAAATACTGCAAAGAAAACGCTCATAGATTTCTACCGTGAATTGCCGGAAGGTCAGGAAGGTACAGATTTGGGACTGTATTATCTTTCTTACCTTGACGATGCCTGTAAAAAGGTTAATGTTAAGTTTGAATCTCTGGTAAATCAGTATTCAACAAGCGATCTTACGGTTATTACGTTGAACTTTAATTTCTAGTATGGGTAAGTCTTTTTTCAAAGCATTACATTTGTCCTCAATAATATTGTCTATTCTGTTTATGGCTTCGTGTACACAGGTTGTTCCCGAGGTAAAATATTCTTCGCTTTCGGTTGTGTTTGATTATAAGGATGAAAAAACTTTACCTTCTGCACGATTATGTGTATTTGTAGAAACTGTCAGCGATGCAAGAAGATATGAAAGCATAAATGTAAAATGTGTTCAGAACGGCTTTACCTGGGATGTAAACGATGTTTTCAAAATCAAAAGCTACGACAGAATGTATGCCGGAAACACAACACTTTTAGTTCCAGAAGGCGAAAAGATTCCTACAGGCTTATACGATATTGTTTTTTATAATGCAGATTTAGAAAAGGTAGAATCACAGACAACCCTGAATTACGATTCTGAGTTTTACGAATGTAAAAGCGGCGATATTCCAGAAATGATGCGTAAACGTGGTGGAAGAAAGAATATTGCCATTTATGATAAAGAAGGAAAAATGTTATATTACGGAGAAAGAACAGATAAGCTTGATGATACAAGAAAAATCTGGAACAAATACAGAAATGCTGCCAGCTTTAATGAGGTATGGAAGCTGCCGAATAATTCGGTAATATGTGTAATGCCTCTTGAACTGGTTGTTCCATCAAACGACTAAAAGGTAAATCTATGAACGAAAATATGATACAGGAAAAAGAATGTAACGCAGAAAGCGTTGAACCTTTGCCCAATCCTTCTGAAAACGAACAGATAAGAAGGGAAGTAAAAACTTATGTCCTTAGAATAGGAAGAATGACCGCTTCTCAGGAAAGGTCTTATTCGGAACTATCGGCAGCCTGGTGCATTCCTTTTGAACATAAAAAAATCAACTTTGTAGAAATATTCGGAAACACCAATCCAATCATTGTAGAAATTGGTTTTGGTATGGGTGATGCTACCGCCCAGATTGCAGCTGCAAATCCAGATATAAATTATCTTGGAATTGAAGTTCACCGTCCCGGAGTTGGAAAGCTTCTTGGAGAAATCAAACGCCGCGACCTGAAAAATCTTTTCATCATTGAACACGATGCACTTGAAGTTCTTGAATACATGATTGGCGATAATTCAATCAACGGCTTCCACATTTTCTTCCCGGACCCATGGCCTAAAAAACGTCATCACAAACGCCGCCTTGTTCAGCGCCCGCGCACAAATCTTATGGCTCAAAAGCTTACACCGGGTGGTTACCTTTATTTTGTAACAGACATAATCGAGTACGCCGAGTTTGCTCTGGAAGAACTTACTGCTACAGAAATGCTCAAAAATAAATATGATGGTTTTGCCGAACCGCAGGAATGGAGAACCCAGACAAAGTTTGAGCGCAAAGGCCTGCAGGCTGACCGCGTAATTACAGAGCTTTATTTTGAAAAGATTGATCCAGATGAAGCTTAAGTGTTCAGCTTAAGCCTTCAATAAAAAAACAGAGAATACCGGTTATATGGCAGAACAGAATAATAAAAACCGAATAAAAGAACTCGAAGAATTAATCGTAAAATATCAGAAAGCCTATTACGACGGGGAAGGAATAATAAGCGATGCTGAGTTTGACAAACTCTGGGATGAATTAAAGGAGTTAGACCCGGCTAACCCAATCCTGCAGCGCGTTGGTGCCGATTCCGGTAATTTTGCAAAAATACAGCACGTTATGCCAATGGGCAGCCAGGAAAAAGCCGCAAATCCCGAACAGTTTCTTGCCTGGGCCGCAAAGCATGAATACGACCAGTATCTTGTTGAATATAAGCTGGACGGTGCTTCTCTTGAGCTGCAGTACGAAAACGGTAAGCTTATACGAGCAGTTACCCGCGGAGACGGTTCCATCGGAGATGATATAACTGCAAATGCACGCAAGATGAATGGCGTTCAATACGAAATCCGTAAAAATGGCGAGCCTGTTCCGTTTACAGGCGGTGTCCGCGGCGAAGTAATTATGACACACGAGATTCATCATAATTATTTTTCTGATAAAGCAAACTGCCGTAATGCCGCAAACGGACTGATGAAAAGAAAGGACGGACAGGGCAGTGAATACTTAAAGCTCATAACTTACGATGCTCTTTCTACCGACGGCAAAACCTTTTTTACAACCGAACAGGAAAAAATCCGCTGGCTTATGGACTGCGGCTTTAATGTTGTAAAGCTTGTAATCTGTAAAAGTGCTGAACGAGTAATTGCTTACCGCGCAAAGGTAATGGAAGAACGCAAAGACCTTGAATATGATATTGACGGGCTTGTTGTAAAAGAAAGCGTTATAAATTATGAGGATGCTTCTCGTGCTCGCCCGGACAGGCAGATTGCATTTAAGTTCAGTCTTGAAGAAGCTGTTACAACTCTGCGCCAGGTTGAATGGAGCATAAACGGCGGTACCTACACACCTGTTGCCATTTTTGATGAAGTTGAACTGAACGGTACAAAGGTACAGCGTGCTAGTCTTGCAAACCCGGACACAATGCGCAAGCTTGGTGTAAGAATAGGAAGTCACGTTGTTGTCGTAAAGCGCGGTGAAATAATTCCAAAAATAGAAAGTGTTGTTGAAGAAAAAGGTCTTGAAACAACACCTGTTGAGCTGCCGTGTACCTGCGAGGTTTGTGGTACAGCTCTTGTTGATGAAGGAAGCAGGCTTTACTGTCCTAACAAAAAGTGTTCAAAACGTGTACTTCACCAGCTGTTAAAGTTCCAGCAGGTTGTTGATATTCGTGATTTAGGCGAAACTCTTATAACCCAATTGTTCAACGACAAAAGACTACAGTCAATATCGGACATTTATTCGCTGACTGCAGAAGACCTTGTTCCATATTTTTTGAACTCAGAAAGCATTGAAGCCGAAAAAAAATCGCTTGGTGCCGAAAAGGTTTATAAGAGCAT
>JAEETM010000079.1 GCA_016290335.1 Treponema sp.
GCCGTTCTCTTTGTATCCAGGTGGATAAGAAGAAACTTCACCAAGTTCTACGTGGTAGTTCTGGTATGCTGGCCAGAGAATTACAATACCGTATTTAGAATCAAGATATTTCTTTACGCTGTCGAGTGATTTCTGTGGGTAACCTTTATCAGCTCCAATCTTTGCCATAGTACCAAAGCCCTGGCTTTCAATAAAGATTTTTCCATCTTCACATTCGTGGCTGCCAATTTTGTGACCAAAGTCATCATAAGCACGAACATACCATTCGCCATCCCAGCCTGCTGTACAAATAGCTTCTTCCATCTTTTTGCAAAGCTCTTCAGCGCGTTTAGCTTCGGCTTCATCCCCCATAAGGCGGCACATCTGAACATAGTCTGGAGTAACAAATACAAACATCTGAGCAATCATAACTGATTCTGCGTTCTTTCCATCCTTGTTTGTAGAAGTCTGGAAGGAATCGTTTGGATTTGTTGAGAAGCAGTTGAGGTTGAGACAGTCATTCCAGTCAGCGCGACCAATAAGTGGAAGTCCGTGTGGTCCCATATGGTTTGGAATGTAGTTGTAAGAACGGCGTAAGTGCTCAAACATTGTAGCTTTATTTGTTTCACTGTTATCAAAAGGAACATCAACTTTAAGGAAGTCAACATCACCAGATTCACGGATATAGTTACCAACACCAAGAACAAGCCAGAGCGGGTCATCGTTAAAGTTAGAACCGATATCAGCATTTCCACGTTTTGTAAGCGGCTGGAACTGATGATAAGCTGAACCGTCTTCAAACTGAGTTGCAGCAACATCATAAAGTCGCTCACGGATTCGACTTGCCGGCAACTGATGAGCGGCACCAAGCATATCCTGAGAAGTATCGCGGAAACCAAGTCCACGGCCAATTCCGCTTTCAAAGTAAGAAGCAGAGCGGGCAAAGTTATAAGTTACAACACACTGGTACTGGTTCCATACAGCCATTCGGTCAAGCTTTTCGTCGCCAGTTTTAATAGAGAAGTGTGATAAAGTTTCATCCCAGAAGAGGCGCAAAGCATCCCAGGCAGCAAGAACTTTTTCTTTAGAATCAAACTTCTTCTGCAAAGCATAAGCCTTTTCCTTATTGATTACGCCCGAAGCGGTATTTGTGCGGAGCAAGCCTGTATCCAAAGCCTTTTTCTTATCAGCTTCAGAAAGGAACTTTTTATTGTCTTCCATTTCAATGTAGCCGAGTACGAAAATAAAGGTCTTTTCTTCGCCTGCAGCAAGAGAAACTTCAAGTCTGTGTGAAGCAATCGGGCTCCATCCGTCTGCAACAGAGTTTCCACTCTTTCCTTCAACAACAGTCTGAGGTGCAGAAATTGGGTTGTACAAGCCCAAGAAAGTTTCTCGGTCTGTATCAAAACCGTCAATCTTAGAATTACACCAGTAGAAAGCAAAGTGATTTCGTCTTTCTCGGTATTCAGTTTTATGGTAGATTCCGCTTCCTTCAATTTCAACTTCACCGGTAGAAAAGTTTCTCTGGAAGTTCTGGCAGTCATCACTTGCGTTATAAAGACACCATTCAACAAAAGAAACAAGGCTTACTTTTTTTGCAGCTTTGCTTTCGTTTTTCAAGGTAATCATTTCAACTTCGGCATTTTCACCGTTCGGAACAAAATAAAGGGCTTCAGCTTTCAGTCCATTCTTGGTAGATGTAAACTTAGAATAACCAAAACCATGGCGGCATTCATAAGAATCAAGTTCAGTCTGTGTAGGCTGCCAGCCCGGGTTCCAGATTGTATCGCCATCTTTAATAAAAAAGTAATGACCGTTGTTATCCAGCGGCATATCATTGTAGCGGTAACGGGTAAGGCGGCGGAGTCGTGCATCTGTATAGAAGGAATAGCCACCAGTGGTGTTAGAAATAAGAGAGAAGAACTTTTCGCTTCCCAAATAGTTAATCCATGGATACGGTGTGCGAGGAGTTTCAATAACATACTCGCGGTTTTTGTCGTCAAAATGTCCGAACTTCATTATAGTACCTCAAATTAGTTTTGTTTTGCATTGTTTATTTTGCGTGGTTTTCTATTTTATAATGGAAAATTATAGTACAGAACAGACTAATTTTCAATTATTTCTAAGGGGAATCACCTATTAATCAATCGCCCGCATCTATAAAAGAATTGTACAATTCTGCTGAAAGTATAAAAAATCTCGTGATTTAACTATATTTCACCGTTAAAAATACCGAAAATAATAGTATGCCATCTAACAGCTACGAAAAACCGGATTATTGGTCTCAAAAAGCATTCTCAGAGGGGTATCCAGCCCGTTCTGTTTATAAGCTCAAGGAGATTGATGAAAAGTTCGGTATGCTGAAAAAAAATTATACAGTTCTCGACCTTGGTTCAGCTCCCGGCAGCTGGACAACCTTTATTTTGCGCCAGATGGACGGAACGGGTAAAGTCGTTTCCTGCGATTTGAACCCGCTTGCAAAATCTGTAAAAGGGGACAACCTTGTTTTTATACAGGGCGACCTCAATGCTCCCGAAATCCGCGCTCAGATAAAGGAAAACGGACCGTATGATTTAGTTGTATGCGATGCTGCTCCAAAAACAACCGGAAACCGCACCGTAGATACAGCCCGCTCGGAACAGCTGGTGGAAATGGCAGTCTGGTATGCACAGACAATGCTCAAAACCGGTGGAAACTTTGCAGTAAAGATTTTCCAGAACGGTGATCAGCAGCGTATTTTAAAGTCTATGAGGGAAATCTTTACGTCAGCCAAGGGGTTTAAGCCCGAAGCCTGTCGTTCAGAGTCATTTGAAACATATTTAATTGGAATTAATAAAAAATAAGGGGTTTATTTCTAAATTGTTGCGTAGTATAATAGGTCGAATCTATAATGGTTATAAGATTGTGATTAAGACACGAACTGTAAAAATCATTTTTGCTTCTCTTTTTTGCTTCTGCGTTGGAGCAGTTGCCACAGGCTTTCTCATTCTTTCTGTAAATAAGTTTGAAGAGCCTAATGGTATTGGTGGTTTTGAATCCGATACAGTTCCTGTTGTTTTTGATGATGATGCAAACAGCCTTGCAGAGGTTTTTGCTGCTGATTCTCAGGATTTTACAGACCCTGCTTTTGCAGAAGCTGCTGAACTTTCTGATTCTTCTGCCGAAACAGCTTCTCAATATAATTTTGAACCTGCAGTTTTAACATATCAGACTTACCGTGTAAAAAAAGGTGATATGATTGGCTTTATTGCTGATGATTTTGACGTTACCTCAGATACAATCATAAGTATTAACAATATCAAACAGTCTCGTTTAATTCAGCCAGGTCAGTATCTTAAGATTCCTTCAATGCCAGGTATTCTCTATACAGTTAGAACAGACGGAGAAACTCCTGCAACAATTGCAAAAAAATATGATGTAGATGCAGATAAATGTGCCCTCGTAAACTCAACCACAGTTGAAGCTTCATTATCAGCCGGAACTTCATTCTTTGTTCCGGATGCAGAGCTTGACTGGATGACCCGCCAGGAAATCAACGGCGACTTATTCCACAAACCGCTCCGTGTACGTTACTGGCTTTCATCACCATACGGCTGGCGAGATTCACCTTTCAACACAGGTCGTCGTTCCTTCCACGGTGGAATTGATATGGCAGTTGCTTCAGGCACACCAATTTATGCTGCCCTGGACGGTAAGGTTTCTGCAGTCGGCTACAACTCAACCTACGGAAACTACGTGATTGTCTCTCACCATTCAGGTTATAAAACACTTTACGGACACATGAGCCGTGTAACCTGTAAAAAAGGCAATTTCGTTTATACCACAACCAAAATTGGTGAAGTCGGCAGTACCGGTTTAAGCACAGGTCCACACTTACATTTCACCGTTTACAAAAATGGTAAAACAGTAAATCCTCTTACATTGATAAATTAAGCTGACAAATTAAGTATTTTTTGTATTTAAGTTTATAATAGCATTTATTTCTTAATTTTGTTATAATCATTTATCTATGGAAGAAATTAAATACGACTATATCATAATTGGAGCCGGTGCCGCCGGTCTTGCTTCCGCACAGTATGCTGCCCGCGGAGGCCTTAAAACCGTTGTTCTTGAAGAAATGACTGCCGGTGGTCAGGCTACACAAATTGCTGAATTGGAAAACTATCCTGGAATCTATCCTGCCATAAACGGTTTTGATTTTGCCGATACAATGCGCAAACAGGCAGAAGCCTTTGGTGCAGAAATTAAGCAGGTTTCAGTCACATCAATAGATAAAAAAGATAAAGATTTTGTGGTTGTCACAAAAAAAGAAACTTACATAGCTCCAGCTCTTCTTATTGCAACAGGCGCAATCCACAGAAATCTTGAAGTTCCCGGCGAAAAAGAGCTTACTGGCCGCGGTGTTTCTTATTGTGCAGTCTGCGATGGTCCTTTCTTCCGTAATAAACGAATTGTAGTTGTTGGTGGTGGAGATTCAGCCTGTTCCGAAGCCGTTTATCTTTCTACAATTTCAAAAGATGTTTCAATCATTCACAGAAGAGATTCTTTCAGAGCGCAGAAAGCCGTTTCAGATAAAATGCTGGCTGCCGGTGTAAAACCTGTTTATGACTCCGTTGTAAAATCAATTAACGGTACAAATAAGGTTGAATCAGTTACAGTTGAAAACGTAAAAACTGGCGAAAAATATGATCTTCCATGTGATGCTGTTTTTGTCTTTACGGGAATGCTTCCTCAAACTTCTTTAGTAGAAATGCTTCCTAAAGATGAAGGTGGATACATAATCACTAATGAAAATATGGAAACTGCAATTCCAGGGCTTTTTGCCGCCGGTGATGTGCGTTCTAAATCCTTCAGGCAGATAGTAACTGCCGCTGCCGACGGTGCAATAGCCGCCAATTCTGCAAAAAAAATGATAAACGAGTAGCTTCAATGTGCAATTCTAAAAAACGACTTTTATCATTTCTGCTGGCTGCTCTGCTTCCTTCACTTGTATTTTCACAATCAGTTAATTTCTGGTCAGACATGCCGAATGAACAGCTTGCCCGTACAATTACAGATGAAATGACCGATACAGAGCTTTATTCCCAGATACTGATGTTCGGCTGGGCTGGTTCAGAACCACCGGAGCTTCTATATCAGTGGGTAGAAAGAGGTCTGGGAAGTGTAAAGGTTTTCGGCTGGAACACAGAAGATATAAAGCTCGTTGCAAAATCAATTTCATCACTTCAGCAGAAAGCAGGACATAATCGTTTTCAGATTCCACTTTTCGTAGCAACAGACCAGGAAGGTGGCTGGATCCGTCACGTAAAGGGTGATACAACAATCACTCCCGGTAATATGGCGCTGGGTGCTTCCGGCTATCCCTACGATACCTGGTACACAGCCTATTACATAAGCCGCGAAATAAAAGCACTCGGCATAAACATGAACTTTGCCCCAACAGTCGACCTGTTTACCGACCACGAATCTGCAATCATCGGGACCCGTTCCTTTGGTGATAATCCTGAAAATGCCGGAATACTCGGGGCTATGTTTATGTACGGCAGCATAAGTGCAGGCGTAATTCCAACCGTAAAGCATTTTCCAGGTCATGGAGATACAAATGATGATTCCCACGGTAAGCTTCCTGTAATCAACATAGATTTTGAAACCTTCAAAAACCGCGAGATTGTACCTTATCGTTATCTTGTTGAACAGAAAGTACCTGCTGTAATGTCCGGCCACCTGAGTTACCCTCAGATAGATCCTTCCGGAGCACCGGCTTCTCTGTCAAAATATTTCCTTACAGAGTTGCTTAGAAATCAGCTTGGTTATGAAGGACTTATTATTACAGATGATATGATGATGATTGGAGCAACGGTTTATGCAGGCTCACTTTCTAATGCTGTAAAACTCGCTGTAGAAGCAGGTAATGATATCATACTTTCTTCTACAACCGCCCGCCTTAACGAATCCTTGTGGACCAGAAATCTTGATTTAATGAGTACCAACTCAGACTTTCATGCTCGCGTAAAAGATGCTGCTTACCGTGTTATAAAAGCAAAACTTGATTATTATAAATCAGATGAATATACGCCGGCTCCTCTTTATCCAGATCCAAATACTTTAGATAAATATATTCCCGATAAGGAAGGGGATAAGTTTTTTCTGGAACAGGCATGCCGTTCAATTACAATTCAAAAAAAAGGTGATTTTCCTTTGAACCAGGATAATGCCGGCAGTGTTTTGCTACTCGGTTCCTTAAACTCTTTTTTTGAATCCACAAAGCTCAGGTATCCTAAGGCAAGTGAGTTCCGCTATTCTTACGAAATGGGACCAAATGAAACCCAGTGGGTATTAAATAAACTTGCAAGTATGCCCGATTATGACACAATAATAATCTGTGTATCCTGCGATAATCACGTAAAAATTGCCGAAGCGTTAAAAAACAAAGGAAAAAGGCTGGTTGTATTTTCAATAAGGTCACCTGTTATGGTAGAAAATCTTGAAGGCGCCGATACAATTCTTTTGGGCTACAGCAGCGAGTGTGATTATACCTTAAAGGCAATGGCCGGCCTTTTGAATGGTGAGTATAAAGCTGTTGGAGTTAAACCGTACAACTAACATTATCACTGTCATTCTCGTGCTTGACACGGGAATCTATTCAAACGTCGGTATTTCTTTTAGTTTATTATAATGCACATCGTAGCTGTGCGAGTTCGGCCTTATTCCTAAAATCCGTTCATTTTCGGCCTGCAGCTGGAACTTAATCATTTCCTTAAACACATTCATCATCGGCTCTGGATTGATTTTTTTGTCTACAAGTGAGTTTTCCTGCATTTCTTTTATAAAATAATAGCAGGATTCAATTGTAGAAATGTATTCCGGTCGCGGCTCATGCTTAAAAGTAAAAATAGAACGGTAATCTCCGTAAAAAGAAATACGCGGCAGCTCCAGCAAAAAAGGATTATGTTCAATCATTTTTCGGGAGCAGAACCAGGTTGCATCCAGAATCAGTACAAGCAGAGTTTTTCCTTCAAGCACCTCTTTTAAGCCTTCTTTGCGAGCCGTCCAGGCTTCTTCCCCCGGATACATCATCACAGGATAATATTTCGGGTCGTTCAGCAGCTGATTAAGCCTTGTATTTTCCGCAAAGTTCAATCCCACTATTATTTCCGAATCCTTAAGCGAAATATGTGCCAGATTTCCAGTCCCAGTTCTCTGTCTTTTAGCCTCTTTCGGGTGCATCAAAAACACAAACTTAATCCCCGTATCAATTTCTTCCGTATATTTACACAAACAGTTTTCCACCGGTCTGAAACACCGCATACATCTTTCACTCATAACATGGATAATAACAGAAAAACAGTCGCAGTAGAAGTAGTATACAATATCAACGTTTTTCTATATAATAGTAGCTTATGAATGCAAACGAATTACGCTCAAAATACATTGAGTTCTTTAAAAGTAAAAATCATGCTGTCATTTCAGGACAGTCTTTAATCCCAGAAAATGATCCTTCTGTTTTGTTTACAACAGCCGGTATGCATCCTCTTGTTCCTTATCTGCTTGGCGAAAAACATCCTGCAGGAACACGTCTTACCGACTATCAGAAATGCGTACGTACAGGTGATATTGATGAAGTAGGTGATCCATCTCACTTAACTTGTTTTGAAATGCTTGGTAACTGGTCTTTAGGCGATTATTTTAAGAAAGAATCAATCGCTTTTTCTTATGAGTTTTTAACAAGTAAAGATTGGCTTGCCCTTGACCCAAGAAAGATTTCTGTAACAGTTTTTGCTGGTGACGAAAATGCTCCTCGCGATGAAGAAGCTGCTCAGATTTGGAAAGATAACGGAATGCCAGAAGATAAAATTGCTTATCTTCCTGCAAGCGACAACTGGTGGGCAGCTGGTCCAACTGGTCCTTGTGGTCCTGACACAGAAATCTTTTACTGGGTTGGCGAAGGCTTGCCACCTGTAGGAAGCAACAAAGGCACAGATTCAGCTAACTGGATGGAAATCTGGAATAACGTTTTCATGCAGTACAACCGTGTTGACGAAAAAACACTTGTTCCTCTTCCAAAAAAGAATGTAGATACAGGTATGGGCCTTGAAAGAACAAACTGTATTTTACAGGGGAAAACAAGTGTTTATCTTACAGAAGTTTTCCAGCCAATTATCTGCAAGATTGGTGAAGTAGCCGGCGGTTATGCTTATGGCTCCGATGAAGAAAAAGATAAATCTGTAAGAATTATTGCTGACCACACACGTTCAGCTGTATTTATTCTTGGTGACCAGAAGGGAGTTACTCCGGACCGTGTAGGTGCCGGTTATGTTCTCCGCCGCCTTATCCGCCGTGCTGTTCGCCATGGAATGAAGCTTGGAATTGAAAAAGACTTTATGTCTGATATAGCAAAGGTTGTAATCGAAAACTTCAAGGGACCTTATCCTGAGCTTGAGCAGAATGCAGAAAAGGTTTACCGTGAGCTTGCAGCAGAAGAGGCTAAGTTCCGTACAACCCTTAAGAAGGGCGAAGCAGAGTTCCAGAAACTTCTTCCAAATCTTATGAAAAATCCTAAGAAAATTATCAGCGGAAAGGTTGCCTATAATCTTTACGAAACTTACGGCTATCCTCTTGAGCTTACTCAGGAACTTGGTGCAGAAAATGGCTTTACTGTTGATGTTGAAGGCTTTAAGGAAGCTGAACGCAAGCATCAGGAGCAGTCCAGAACTGTAGAAGCTGGTAAGGATAAGGGTGGACTTGCAGAGCAGTCAGAAATTACAACAAAATATCATACAGCTACTCATCTTTTGCAGCAGGCTTTGGTTGATGTTCTTGGTCCTCAGGTTGCACAGAAAGGTTCAAATATTACAAATGAACGAATGCGTTTTGACTTTACCTTTGAACGCCCGATGACTCCAGAGGAAATTAAAACTGTAGAAGATATCGTAAATCAGAAAATAAAGGAAGATTTGCCTGTAACAATGCAGGTAATGCCTTTGGAACAGGCTCAGAAAGCTGGTGCCCGTGCTTTGTTTACAAATAAATACGGCGAAGATGTAAAGGTTTATACAATCGGTAAGGATGTTGATAACGACTGGTTCAGCAAGGAAGTTTGCGGTGGACCTCACGTTCAGCATACAGCACAGATTGGTGACTTTAAGATTGTAAAAGAGCAGAGTTCTTCTGCCGGTGTACGCCGAATCAGAGCTGTAATAAGTGGTGGATTACCGCTCGAAGGGTAGAATGTAACCCGTAGAAATAGTAAATTGTTAAAAAATAGTAAAAAATAATACAGGGGATATTAAATTATGAAGAAATATGTTTTATCACTGCTGATTTTCGCTGCAGCTTTTGGAATGGCTTTCGCACAGTCAGACATTCAGCCACTCGTGGTAATTAAATACAACAAGTCGGAATCAATTACCGTAAAGCAGCTTAAAGCTCGTTGCGAAACCTATCAGAAACAGATGGGAAAGAAGCTTACTCTTGATGAAAAAAAGATGGTTCTTAAATCCATCACAGAAGAAAAGCTTATTCTTCAGGCAGCTCAGAAAGCCGGCATTTCAATTCCAGACAGCGCAGTAGACCAGTATTTTATGCAGGGAATGAGCCAGCAGATAGGTGTAAATGTTACAGAAAAAGAGCTTAATGATTTAGTTAAGAACTCTCAGGGTATTACTCTTGATGAGCTTTTGATGCAGCAGGCTGGTATGAATGTTGTAGAATACAAGAACTTCCTAAAAAACCAGCTTATTGCACAGCAGTATGTACTTTCTTTGAATCAGGCAGAAATGCAGAAAGCTGTTCCTACTGATGAAGAAATCCGTCTTTTCTATGAAAGCAACAAATCTTCTTTTGTATGGAATGATATGATGAAAATGTTCATCCTTCTTGTTCCAAAAGGAAATGATCCGGAAGCTGCAAAGCTTAAATGCAATGATTTGATGAATAAATTTGTAAGCAAGAAGGTTACTGTTGAACAGCTTACAGTTCAGTCACAGGCAGAAGGTTCTGGTTTCCAGGCTGGCGAAATGATTCTTCCTAAAACAGAAGCATCAGCAGCTGGTATCGGTATGCCATACGCAAATCTTCTTAAGGTATTTACACAGAATGAAGGCTATGTTTCTGATCTTCAGGAAACAAAGGATGATTACAGGTTTATCAGCATTTCTAAAAAATATGCTGCAAAAATCCTTTCTATAAGCGATGTTGTTCAGCCAGATACAACAGTTACTGTTTATGATTATATCAGAGGTAATCTTACACAGCAGAAACAGATGATGTTTGTTCAGCAGGCAGCTCAGAATCTTGCAAATGATTTGAACAAACCTGAATATGTTGAGCAGAAAAAGACTGGTGCTGCATTAGACAAGCTTCTTGATTGGGGAGAATAATAAAGTGTCCCGAAGAAATGGTCGTGTAATTGCTTTTCAGGCACTTTACTCTTGGGATTTAAGCGGAGTTTCTCTGGATGAGCTTTTGAACTTTTCCTGGTTACAAAAGGATGATGAGCTTCATTCAGATAAACCCGTAGCAGAGCCAAGTGAAACCGCAAAGGAAGAAAGAACTTTTGCTTCTCTTTTAATAGCCGGTACAATAGAGCATATCAAGGAAATTGATGAAGATATAAAAACTCATTTGTCACCTTCCTGGTCAATGGAACGAATCAATAAGGTCACTCTGGCTATTTTGAGGGTAAGTATTTACGAAATGAAGTTCCAGAATTTTTCACAAGCAGGAATTGTAATTGATGAAGCTGTTAATATTGCTAAAAATTATGGTCCTGACGATTCCTTTAAGTTTGTAAATGCTATTCTTGATAAAATCGGAAAAGATGAAAAAAGCGTGTAAGCTTACATTTATATCACTTATTCTTTTTATTTCTATGCTTGCTCTGTTCTCCTGTAAAATGAGGGCAGAGCAGGAGTCTTTAACCTCCCGTTTTGAAATTATTGATTCTCTTATTTATCAAAATCTTTTTAAGGATGCACTCAGCGAATTAAAAAAGATGGAAAAAAACTGCTATGATTCCTGGTCATATCTGGGAGTTTACAAGCGTTATCAGCAGTTAGGCGAAACAGCAGATTCAGAAAAATTACTGAAGAAAGCCCTTAAAAAGAACTCTAAAAACCCTGAGCTTGTTGCTGTATATTCAGTATTTCTTTTACGGCAAAACAGGCTTGATGAAGCATTAAAGCTTTCTGAACAGCTGGCAGGTACAAAATACGGTTCAATCTTTTCAGAAGCAGTTCTTTGTGATATAAGACGAAATCCGGAAGTAAATAACTATAAGGATCAAAAGTATTATTCAATTTATCTGGATGCCTATAAATCAAGTATGAATCCATTATGGATAAGAAATTGTGCTGTTTTTAATCTGGAAAATGGTCAGTTTGATGCTGCAGCATCTCTTTTACCTGAATATTATACCAATACCGAAGATGCTTATTTTTGGGCTTTAGTTCTTTATGATTCAGGCAAATATTATGAGGCAGTTCACGCCCTTAATGCAGCAAACCGTTTTCTCAGTGGCTATTCAATTAGTAAAACAGAAAACACTAATAAAAATATAACGCCTGTAAAGATTTCTGCCCTCCAGTCAGATGCCTATATGGCTGCTTCGGATTTTGAAAGTGCCGAAGAAATCAGGCGAGCTTTACTTGATGAAAAAAAGAATCTAGAAAATCTCTCTGCCGAAGACGAAAGCCTTATGCAGATTCTTTTTGTAAACAGTGCTGTTTATGCGTTAAACAATGGAGATGATGAAGAAGCCTCTGACATGCTTTTGTATTCTGTTGATCGCTGGCCGACTTTTTCTCCTGCAATCATTCTGTATTCAGATTTTGCTTATAATTCAAATGTTGAGCGCAAGGAAGATGAAGAACAGGAAGCCCTTAGAAAAGCAGGCCTTGCTTCTCTGGAAATGGAAAAATATGACAGCAGAATTAAGATTCCGCTCAGCGATGCCTTGTACAGACTTGATGCTGCACTGAAAGAAAATAATGATCCAAAACTTTATATAAAACGCCTTGATTTGAAATATAAAATGAACAGGGAATATACCGTAAAGGAAAAAACTGCCGATTTGTGGAATATTCTTGAAGAATCTTACACAAAAGAAGATAAACAGGAGCAGCTTTTAATACAGTATGTAATCAGCTATCTTCTTCAGACAAAGCAGGATGAGGATGCTTTTGTCCTTTTTGAAAAGTATATTGCCAATTCTTATAAGTTTGACGAAAAAGAAGAATTCTGGAAACAGTTCGAAAAGATTATGCCTTCTGCCGGTACAAAAATGGTAGAGTTTGGCGCCTGGTTTGCTGCAGAAAAGAAAATGCTTGATGAAGCAGTAAGATTGTATGAATATTGTGTTTACGAAAGCTCCGGTCTGCTTGCAGAAGGTGTTGTAGCTCCTGGTGCGACTACGGAAGTCTGCATGAACCTTGCTGATATCTATTTTACAATTGGAAAAGTTAAAAAAGCACTCGATTTATACGGTAAGGCAGCCGGACGTGAAAGCAATAAATATATCCGTTCAGAGATTTTTTACAGGATTGCCTGTATTTATGTAGCTGAAGGAGATACAAAAAGTGCGCTCAAGGCTGCCGAGTTTGCTTCAAGCCTTTACCCCGATAATGCAAGGGCTGCACTGTTAAAGTCTAAACTTAAGGTTAAATAAAAAAAAAGCGATGGTTGTTTCAAAACCATCGCTTTTCTGAACAGAAAAAATCCTATTCAATTACAGCAATAATATCGCTCATTCTAAGAATAAGGTGATCTTCGCCGTCAATTTTTATCTGTGTACCGGCATATTTGTCGTACATAATTCTGTCGCCTTTTTTGAGGGTGATTTTTACTTCATCTGTACCAGGACCAACTTCAACTACAGTTGCAGTCTGAGTTTTTTCCTGTGCAGCTTCTGGAATGATGATTCCGCTTGAAGTTTTAGTTTCTGCCTTATCATTCTTTACAAGAACGCGGTCTGCTAAAGGTTTAATTTTCATATGTAAGCCTCTTATTTTTTAAGATTTATTACTATCTAAAATAATAAAAAAAATGAACAAAGGCAATAAAAATCTTGTCTTATTTTTTTATTATCTTTTTCATTACCAGCTGGTAAACAATCAGTAATGCCATCATTGAAAGGCCGATTATGTCGGACTTTGTTTCCGGGATTACACAGAGTATACCAGCGGTAGCGAACAAAAGTCGTTCAATAACATCTAGTGTTATAACGGCCGGTTTCGCAGCTTTTGTACCGTAGAGAATACCTGTATTTCGTAAGCCGTAACCTTCAAGTGCAACACTTATTCCAAACATACCAATCAAAGCTGTGAAAGAGATGAACAGGATTGTGAGTACACTTGCATCTATCATAAGCATTTGAGGGTTGTAAACGAACATGTAAGGAATTATAAAGGCACCTATGGCAAGCTTTGTTGCATTTACGGCCGTTCTCATCGGTTTTGCTTTTGCAATCGCGGCACCGGCAATTGCGGCTAGGGCAACAGGTGGTGTAACATCGGCAATAATACCAAAATAGAAGGCAAACATATGAGCAGGAAGCTTCATTACATTCTCTACATCACCTACGCCATAAAGGCAGGTTATGATTGCACCGGCAGTAATTGTTGAAGTAATAAGGTAGTTTGCTGTTGTAGGAGCACCCATTCCAAGAATAATTGAAGCAATCATTGTGAGAACGAGTGTAAGAAAAAGCTTACCGTGAGCAAGGCTTACAAGACCAGCACCAAGCTTAAGTCCAATACCTGTAAGAGTTACAATTCCAATGATGATTCCAGCCATACCACACGCAATTGCAACTGAAATGATGTTTCTAGCAGCGGTACACATTACTTCTATTACATCCTTACCACCAAAAGTTGGCTTTCTACCCTTAGCTAAATCAACAACAGAAACACAAATACCAATTAAAAGACAGGCAACAATTCCCATAAGGGCTGCAAAAACAGCTGTAAAGCCGGCGCAAAGGAAGTAAATGATTACAACAAGTGGAAGAAGCATATATCCTTTTTGAAGGAAAAGAGGCAGGAACTTTGGAAGCTGTTCACGAGGAAGTCCTTTAAGACCAAGTTTTTTAGCTTCCAGATGTACGGTAATAAAAATACCTGCAAAATAAAGTACAGCCGGGATAATGGCAGCCTTTACGATAGTGATATACGGTACGCCGATAGATTCTGCCATAAGGAATGCGGCAGCTCCCATAATAGGAGGCATAAGCTGGCCACCAGTAGAAGCAGAAGCTTCAACCGCACCTGCAAACTCAGGCTTGTAACCCAGTCGCTTCATCATAGGAATTGTAAAGGAACCTGAACCTACAGTATTAGAAACTGAAGAACCTGAAACTGTACCGAGCAAGGCAGACGAAAGAACCGCTACCTTTGCAGGTCCACCGGAAGCACCACCGGCAATTGCATTACAGGAATCAATAAAGAACTGCCCGATACCTGTTTTTTCAAGCAGGGCTCCGAATAAAATAAAGAGGAAAATAAAGGTTGAACAGGCTCCAATTGGAGTTCCCATAATACCTTCTGTGTTGTAGAAAAGGTGGCATACAACACGCTGTAAAGAATAGCCGCGGTGATTAAGGAAGCCCGGAATGTACTTTCCAATAAAGGCATAAATTATAAAACAGCCTGCAATAATCATAATCGGAAGACCAACAATTCTCCGGCAGCTTTCAAACAAAATCAGAATACCAATAATACCAATTATTATATCTAGAACTGTGTTGTTACCGGTTCTGCGCACAAGAGTGTCAAAGTTAATTACTATATACATCCAGCAGCCGGCACCTAAGAAGGCGAGCAGAACATCATACCAGGGTAAGGTATCCTTTGGCATTTTCTTTGTAGCAGGGAAAAGCAAAAAGGCGAGGAACTGAACAAAAGCAAGGTGTGTAGCCCTTAATATCTGGGCAGTGATTTTTCCAGAAAGGGTAGCGTACAGCTGGAACAGAACAAATACGATTGAAACAATAACTGTAATCCATTGTCTCCAGCATTTATGTTCACGGTAAGCCTGCTCCCTGTCCAAATCCTGCATGAGCTTTTTCATTTCTTCTTCATTTGTTGTAGGAAGAATACCTTCAATTGAACCGCTTGATGGCTGTTGTTCAGAAGATACTGCTGTGTTTTCGGATGCTTCATTCAGCTTTTCTGTTGCAGAGCCAGTTGAATCGGGCTGTACAGAATCAATCGGGGTGTCCAGAGAAGGGTCCCCTGCATCATCCATAGAATAGTCAAATAAATCTGCATTTGATTCTTCGAATGTTTTTTCATTCTTTTTCTCATCCATAAAAATCAAAGCCTCCTTTTCAGTTTTTTTATTATGTTTTTATATTTTTTCAGTTTTTATATATTCTAAAAGGGAAACCC
>JAEETM010000183.1 GCA_016290335.1 Treponema sp.
CATGAACTTGGACTTTATGGTGTAGATAAATTTTTTACGGAATCCGATTTTACAGATATAAAAATGGAAATTATTTTTGTATTTTCTCATATGACCAGTTAAACGAAACACAGCTTAAAGAAAAGTTGAAAAACGATGATTATAGAGACGTTTTTTTTAAAAACTCAAAGTTCAAAATGATAGTTTGCGCGATGATGAACGCTAAACCCGATATTGCTGTTCTTTATAAAGAGAAGGGTAAAAGAAAGTTACTTTTTATTGAATGTAAATACGAATCATATGAAGATTATTATAAATACTTTAGCAATTATGACGAAAGCGAAATTGAAAAAGAAACAATATCACAGACAACGATACAAGGATATATAGCAGATTTTCTTTGCAATTCTTATTTGAAGGACGTTGAGATGTCTGAAATAATGAAAAATGATAATAATGAATCCAGAATGATAAGATTTGTTGCTGGAAAACTGGATAAAAGAAAAATAGAAGGAAAAACTAAAAAAGGAAAAATCTATGGCCAAATCTCTATTAAAGACTTAATTGAAATTGAAGAAGCCATCTTTAATAAAGAAGAAATCTTCAATAAGTAAATTAAACCCGGGATGACACTTCCGTCATCCCGGGTTTTTCATATTAATCCAATTATGGGCTACATTACATTTTAAGTAATGTAGCAAAACATCTTACTCAGTGAAAGCCTATTTGAACTTTTTCCACCCGGTAATTCATAACGCTTTCAACGGCCAGGTCATCCGCTTCCAGCGTAATCAGGTCTTTGCGGTGCAGGGGGCGGGCAGGATCGTCAGATTCTTCGTTCAGACGAATTAACCGGGCGGACTGTTTCATGACGGTCTGCTCCAGCAGGTTGCGGGCAAAGCGGCCGTTGCCGAATTCCGTATGCTTTACGGCTTCCGAAAACAGACTCCGGGCTTTTTCCAGAAAACCGGAACTGCAGGTGTAGCCCTGTTCTTTCAGCATCATTGCAAAAATCTTTGTCATTTCATCTGCGTTATAATCCGGGAAGTTCAGATGGAAGGCAATGCGGCTGCGCAGGCCTTCGTTGGCTTTCAGGAAGTCTTCCATGGGTTCCGGGTAACCGGCAAAGATTACGATAACGTCGTCCCGGTGGTTTTCCATTTCCTGCACGATGGTGTTGATGGCTTCCGGCCCGAAATGGTCGTCGCTGTTCAAAGCATAGGCTTCGTCAATGAACAGCACGCCGCCCCGGGCTTTCCTGAATTTATCTTTCACGATTTTGGCGGTCCAGCCCACGTATTGTCCGACAAGGTCGCTGCGGCCGCATTCCACGAATTCCCCTGTCTGCAGCAAATCGCGTTCTTTCATAATGCCTGCCAAAAGACGGGCGCAGGTTGTTTTCGCGCTTCCCGGATTGCCGGTGAACAGCATGTGCAGGCTTTTGCTGTCGCATTTCAGCCCGGCGTCCAGCCGCAGTTTGCGGATACGGAAATCCGACAGGATTCTGTCAATCACATGCTTGATGCCGGTAAGTCCCACCATGCTTTGTAATTTTGCGTAGCTGTCGGTTTTGCTTTTTGGCTTACTGCTCTGTTCGCAGCAGCCCCGGTACGCGGTATAGACGTTTTCCTGCAACGCCCGGCTGTACCAGAAGTTGAAATCAGTCTGCACGTCTTCAGCGGTGTAGCTTTCCTGTGGCGTAAGGAGGGATTGCCAGTCAGCCGGGGCAAAGTTTCTGATGCTGCATTCATCTAAAAGAAAACGAAGGTAGTCCAGCGCATTGGCGTGGTCTCCTATCTGCTCCGTAAACCTGAGCATCGGCAGATTTGCATCTGCTGCTTCAAGAGCTTTGTGAAACATATCCTGCTGCGGCGACTCCAGTAGCACAAACTGTGTGCTTCTCTGGTATTTTTCCATCAGGCGGAATAGTCTATCGGCGCTTTCTCTGTCCAGGTCACTGGCTGCTGCAGAGCCGTTTAAAGGTCTTCTGTGTTTTCTCAAGATGTCTTCCTTGTCCGTGAGGTCAAATACGATCATCGTACCCTGAGACAATTCGCAGAGTTTATCCAGTCCTTTCCATACGCTTTCTTCGTCCAGATCCATCAAAAGAAGTGAAATGTAGGTAATACGCTGTCCAAGCAACCGGTTATTTCTATATAAAGCCTGAAATAGCAGGCGGATCAGTTCTTTGCCCGATTTGCTGTTGCTGAAACAGAAGTCGTAATGTACAGGAATTCCGTAGTATTGTTTAGGATTATTTAAGGAATAAATGCGTTCTATTTCTTTACAGAACAGTGAATCCGGGAAATACTTTGTGGAAAGGTGTTGGATTTCTTTACAACTGTAGCCGCTGGCTTCCGGCATGGTATCCCTGAAATTACTGTTCGGAAGAAACGTGGCGCGATATCCGTGGAAGTTTTCTCTGAAAAAATCGCCTACCGGTTCAGAAATATGACTCGTAAAACAGTTGTGGTCGATGAGGGAGTGCAGGCTGATAGCGTCCTGCAACGTGATTTCTGTTAATTGTATGTCCGCTTCTTCAGAAGCGTTCAGCAGTGTTTTTCGTATTGCGTCCAAAAGATGTGGCGCATCTTCTTTTTTCCTTACGGAAAATGCTACCGTAAAACCGTAAATATTCTCATTTCCGTTGACCACAAAGCAAAAGGTTGTCCAGGTGGCCACTGCTTTACGCAGCATTTCGTTATAGTTGCGTAAATAACGGTGGTCACCTCTGTGCAGCAAGATAGAATCAGCCGTTTGTTGACGGTTATCAGCAGTAGAATTCCCGGATTCTTTGGGTGTCCAGTGGCAGTAAAACGTTGCTCTGTAAAATAGCATGATTGTTCCTCCGTATATGGTGTTTTTATTTTTTCTGCGTCAGATTATAGCAAAACAGAAATAAAATATTATCCAAAATTTCGGATGATAGATTGCTCGGTTTGTGTTACAATGACAGTGAAATTAAAGCGAAAATCAAATTACGACACGATTGCGCAGGAGGAAACAAATTTATGGAAATCATCATTCATCGTGGTACTCATCAGATTGGCGGCTGCGTTACGGAAATCAAAACAGAAGAAGCACGTATTATCATTGACATGGGTACG
>JAEETM010000080.1 GCA_016290335.1 Treponema sp.
ATGACCCGGACAGAAATCATCATTTTAAAACCTCTACCGAAGACAATACAAAAACTTATGCATATAAAACTGCCCAAAACCTTAATGCAGATTATTCAATGATAAGCGTAAGCGGCTGGGGAATTATTTCAGGCTATTCCGGGAACGGAGCAAAACAGGCAGGTTCACAGCTTCCAAAATATTATGATAGGCTTGCTGTTAGTTGGACTAACATAAATGGTGTGGACCCAAAAGCTGTTCGCTGGGATTTTAATACTTTTGTTCCAGATATAGTTGTAGTAAATCTTGGAACCAATGATGCAAGCTACACAAAAGGTGACAGCACAAAAATTGACGAATACAAGGAAGCCTACATTGAGTTTATAAAGGATATACGTTCAAAGAACCCAGATGCTTACATTATCTGTTCGCTTGGAATGATGGGACAGGATTTGTGTAATGCTGTAGAAGCGGTTGTAAAAAGTTATTCTGAACTGACAGGCGACAAAAAAGTAACTTACCTTAAGTTTGCAAACCAGAGTATGAGTGATGGAATTGCTGCAGACTGGCACCCTTCCGAAAAAACTCACGAAAAGGCAGCTGCACTTCTTACCGCCAAAATTAAATCAATTATCGGCGACTAACAGACTGTCATTCTCCGGCTTGACCGGAGAATCTCTACTCACTTGCCAGCATCCACTGTTCGGTAACTTCATCAATTTTTGCAGAAACTTCTGCAATCTCACGCTGAACTGCCTTTGCCTTTTCACCGTTTGAATAAACTGCCGGATCTGCAAGCTTCTGTTCAAGTGCTGATTTTTTTTCTTCCAGCTCTGCAATTTCCTGTTCAAGGCGTGCAAGTGCCTTTTCTTTTTTGCGACGTTCTGCTTCCTGTTTTTTCTGTTCTTCCCAGGAAAGCTTGCCGGAGGAAACATCGTCGGGGGTTTTTAAGGGGGACAAATTACCTGATTGATTTTCCCCCTTAGGCGAAGGGGTAGTACGTTCGCTATCGCTCACTTCCGAGTTTGCTCTGCAAACTCGCGGCATTTTATTTGTGAGAGCGAGGGGAAGGCTTTCCCCTCCTTTCTTTTCAAGCTGCTCCAGATAGTAATCATACCCGCCCGGATAGAAAGCCGAAACTCCCGGTTCAAGATGAAGAACCTTTGTTGCAAGCTGCTCAATGAATCCGCGGTCGTGGCTTACAAAAATTACAGTGCCGCCAAAGCCCCGCAAGGCAGAAAGCAAAACATCTTTGGAATGAAGATCAAGATGGTTGGTAGGCTCGTCTAACACAAGAAGGTTTACAGGACTGAGCAAAAGCTGAAGCAGGGCAATTCGCGACTTTTCACCACCGCTAAGAACATCAAGGCTCTTGTAAACATCATCACCACGGAAGAGGAAGGCTCCAAGCATATCACGCAGCTTTGGTATAAGCTCAAGCGGAGCGCGGCCTTCAAGGTATTCAAGAATTGTTTCTTTACCGCGGATTGTTTCTGCATTATCCTGACTGAAATAACCTATTTTTACACCCGCGCCCGGAATAAGCTCGCCTGTAAATGCGGAATCCTGTTCTGCAATAATTCTAAGCAGAGTTGATTTTCCAGCACCGTTCCGTCCTGCAACAACAAGCCTGTCTCCATTTTCAAGAGTAAGGTCAAGCTTGTTCAAAACGTTGTGAAGGCCGTCGTAGGATTTTGTAATTCCATTCAGGCGCAGAACAAGCTTACCTGCGTGAGGAGCCGGTGGAAAATTAAAATGAATCTTTTTGAGTGATTCAGGGATTTCAATTCTCACCATTTTTTCAAGCTTTTTCTGGTACTCCTGTGCCTGAGCTGCTTTAGTGGCCTTATAACCGAACCGTGTAATAAACTCTTCAAGCTTTGCAATTTCCTGCTGCTGCTGTTCATACGCCGCAATTAAGGTTTTAAGTTCAACCTCGCGTACCTTTTCATAATGAGTATAATTTCCAGGGTAGCGTTTAAGCTCACCGTTAAAAAGCTCATACACTTCATTTATGGTAACATCAAGAAAATAGCGGTCGTGACTTACAAGTAAAAAGCCGCCTTTGTAATCCTGTAAAAACTGTTCCAGCCAGCCGCGTGCTTCAAGGTCAAGATAGTTGGTAGGCTCGTCTAACAAAAGAATATCAGGATTCTGCATAAGAACCTTTGCAAGCGCAATTCTCATCTGCCATCCGCCGGAAAACTCTTCAGTACTGCGGTCAAAATCTGCACGAGAAAAGCCAAGACCAAGTAAAACACTTTCTGCTGTTCCTGCCCTTCTGTACCAGCCGGAATCATCAAGCTTTTGAATTAAATCTGCCTGCTGCTCGGCAAGTAACTGAAGATTCCCCTGCCCTGCTTCAAGCTGACTTCCAAGCTCATCAATTTTACGCTGCATTTCATAACCAAATTCAAAGGCTTTATCTGCCTCTTCCATAAGTGTACAGCCCTGATGAGTTAGTCCAGACTGCGGCAAATAAGCAACTCGACATTCTTTCTGTACAGCTCTGTTTCCTGAATCAGGTTTTATAATTCCTGCAAGCACTTTTATTAGTGTTGACTTACCAGAACCGTTAGTTCCGGTTAACGCAACCTTTGAGCCAGTTTGAAGATTTATTGTTACATTTTTTAGAATGTCACGGTCGCCGAATGCAAGCGACACCTGTGAAAATTGTACAAAACCCATATAAATCCGTTTTTAATAATTCAGTTATTTTGTTGAAAAAGAAAGCGTTATTGGACTTGAACCTTTTGCTGTAATAAGATTTCCGTTGATTGTTGCTTCCGTTGCATCTTCAAGTCTGAGTCTGCCCGCTTCTTTCTTATAAAGGAAGTTTACTTCCTGTGTCATTCCTTCAAACTTAAAGGTAAGAACACCATCATAACTACCGGCAAGATTTTTTCCTACCGCATATTTTACACTAACCGTTCCTGTATTCTTAGCCGAAGCCGAAATGATTGAAGGAACAAGCAGCTTGTAATTTGTCCATCTGAAGGAACCGTCTGCGTTTATAACAAGTGTACCATAGTTTGAACTTCTAAAGTTAGGTCCGTGTTCAACAACAGAATTAAAGGCTTCTGCCCTTCTTGTTTTTTCTTCTGCAATAATTTCGTTCAAATCACCGTCTATGCGTACAAAGTTAAGCTCCTGAGGTTTTCCATCAGGTCCTGTATAACGAACAACAATGAAGTCAGCCTTTTTATAAACAATGATGATTGGAATGTTCTTTAAGGTGTACTGCTTTTCGTTTGTTTTTGTATATCCTTCGTAATCCCAGCTTTCGTGGATTTTTGTAAGATTAAGCGATACCTTCTGGTTTTCTTCATCAAGCATAAAATTATAAGAAGGATGGATTTTTGTTAAATCAATATTACCGTTCTGAATCATTGTTCGGAATGAATCAGGGTACCAGATCTTATTGATTATGTTATTGTAGTAAACATCCTCTTCATCATCAGTATCAATATCTGCATTACCAATTCGCTTACCGTGTCTGTCTGTTTCAAAAAATACAAGATTATAGCTGAAGCACCAGCCTTGAGTTCCATCATCAGCAAGGATTCTGTACCATTCACCTTCGAGCGGTTTACCGCCTGTCATCGGGGCCTGTCCCTGTCCCTGGTAAAGAATCTTTATAACTTCATTCTTACGTAACCGGTAAACCTGCTTTGAAGTATTCACAGGCTCTGCACGCGCCGGAAGTCCGTCTGTTTTTACAGAAGCATAATTGTGTGCATACTCAGCATATTTTTTCTGAACTGCATCAATCTTTGACTTTTTTACCGGTTCGGTAAGCTGCCACAAAGGAACTTCTTTCTTTTCCAGCTCCTTTTTTATACCATTCGCTGCGGCAATTTCATCTTCCACACCAATAACATAAACGTGCGAAATATTTGAACGTATGTAAACAGGAACAACATCTCCGTCCTGCAGATTATATTCCGGTATGTTCCATAAAACAACGCTGTAACCCATTATCTTTTCTTTACAGGAAACAAAAAGTCCCATTGTAAAAGTGATTATCAGAACTAACAAAAAACGTAAAAATGCTTTCTTCATAACGGATATATTAACATATTTAGGGATTGGTCACAAGCTAACAAGCGATAACAGCACACAACTGCTCCATTATTCACACAACTGCACCATTATGCTTTTTTCCTAGTATTTTTTACCTACTTGGAGTATAATATTTGCTATGAAAAAGGTACTCATTATCGATTCTCATCAGCTATTCAGGGATTTTCTAAAGCAAAAGCTTGCAGATGACCAGCTTGAAGTTATCCTCTCTCAGGAAAACAGAGACTCATACACAAAACTCATCAATATTCTTCCTAATCTTGTAATTCTGGATATGAATGAATATCACGAAGAGGAAATGGAGTTCCTTGAGAAAAAAATTGCTGATGCTAATACTGCTTCTATACCGGTAATTGTTACAGGTCCGGAAATGAACAAGGCCAGCATTGCATCTTTAGCAAAATACGGTGTAATCAGATATTTTTCAAAGCCTATTCAGTTCGATATATTTTTTGAAGCAATCGGTAAAAAGCTGCAGATTCCTCTTTCAATCGATATGACCCCTTGTGTTCTTGATATTCACAGAAACAACAATATTGTATTTATTGAGCTTGCACTTGGAATGAACAGGGAAAAAATAGCCCTTTTGCAGTATAAGCTTACAGAAATGATTGAGCAGGAACAGATTGAATCACCAAAAATAATCATAATGCTCACAAACCTTTCTCTTTCTTTTGTAGACGGCTTTAATCTTGAGTTCCTTATTGATAACGTTCTTGCCTGCCCGAAAATACACAACAAAAACGTTAAGATTCTTTCGCTCAGTCCTTTTGTACACGAGCTTATTGAAGGTCATAAAACTTACGAAAACATTGAAGTTTCTGATAACCTGCACAAGCTTCTTAATTCCCTTATGGATACTTCGTTCTCAACAGATGTTTTTGATGTTCTTGCAGACCGAATCCTTATGCCTTCCACCGAGTTTGAAATTGATACAAGCTCTGTAGAAACCCGCTTTTATTCCGATAACAGCAGCGAAAACAGTGCTTCCAAAAATGATGGTACTGTTGTTCACGTTGCACTTATAGACAGCGACCTTCAGAGTCTTGCTTACGAAAAAACAAGCTTTGAAGCAATGGGAGCAAAATGCACGGCCTTTAATTCCGGCAACAAGTTCCTTACAGATTACGAAAGCGGCAAGTTCGACTTGATTCTTCTTGATATTCTTGTTTCTGATGGTTCGGGCTTCAGCGTTCTTCAGCAGATGAAAAACCGCTACGATGCTCCTCCTGTTGTAGTTTACAGCCAGAGTCCTCAAAAGGATTTTATGGTTAAGGTTCTTACAGCAGGTGCAAAAAACTATCTTATAAAGCCTTTAAAACCGGGGCAGCTTGTTCACAAGTGTCTTTCGGTCCTTAAGGCAGACTTTTAGGTCACAGGTGATTTAATGCAAAAAATTAATCTTCATACTCACAGCAAGTTCAGCGATGGCAGATTTACCGCAGAAGAAATGGTTATTTCTGCAATTAAATGTGGTTTTACAGTGCTTGGTTTTTCGGAACATTCAATTCATCCGCTTGATCCAAACTTTTACGGTCCAGAATGGAGCTGGCATATTCTTTCTGAAAATATTGGTGCTTATGAAAAAGAAATGCAGCGTTTGAAGAAAAAATATGAGGCTCAAATAACACTTCTAACCGGTTTTGAAGCTGATTTTTTTGAAGATAATACACTTGAAAAAACTATTGGAAGCACAATCCCCTTAAAAAGCAATTTTGACTTTACTCCAGATTTTCTGATTGGTTCTGTACATTTTGTATGCAACCAGAAGGGTTTTTATACGGTAGATTATGACCCGGAGAGCGTAAAGGCTGGATTAATCAAGCTTTACGGTGACAAAAACGGCAGCGTTGACTATAAGGCCGCCGTCTGCGAATATTTTGAAGCTGAACGGAAAATGCTTGAACTTGGTAAGTTTGAAATACTTGGTCACGCAGATCTTATAAAAAAGAATAATCCGGTTCTTCACTTTTTTGATGAAAATGAAGGCTGGTACAAAGAGCAGCTTAAACTTACGGCTAAAGCTGCCGCCAGGGCTGGAGTTGTAGCAGAAATTAATACAGGCGCAATTGCACGCGGGCTTTTGGATGATGTTTACCCTTCTGCACAATTCCTTGAATATTTTAAGGATGAAGGTGTTCCAATCTGTATAAACTCAGATGCCCATTTTGCAGATAAAATTGACTGTGCCTGGGATAGAGCCACTCTGGCCGCAAAAAAAGCCGGCTACAAGGAGCTTACTTACCCTGTATCCGGCGAATTAATTCATATTCCTATATAATATACTATCTGTTTCTTCTTTCTTCTTCGTTTGTACAGTCAATGCACATAGCAGCAAAAGGAATAACTCTAAGTCGTTCCTGTGGGATTTCTTTACCACACTTCATACACAAGCCGTATTTTCCCTGATGAATTCTGTCCAGTGCATTGTCTATTGCCTGAAGCTTTTTTGCATACTGTGTACCAAGTGCAGTAAGTAAGGTTCTATCTATTGCATCAGAAGCTACATCGGCTTCATCTCCAGATTCCACCGTTTTCACCAGCTCCTTCATTTCGTCACTCTGTCCTGCCAGAGACTCAAGAATTGTCTTTCTCTGTGCAATAAGTTCTTTTTTCATCTCGTCAATAAATGATTGCTTCATTTTATCAGTTCCCCCGCCTTTTAAACTAAACGTTTTTCTTTTTACGTTTTTTTTCCTCTGTTGTCAAGGTCAAATCTTTAATATATACTACTATAAATGCAAAATAAGAAAAAAACAAATTCTTTTTTGCATTTTTTTAATTTATTTTATTAAAGGGTACTTATGGCAAAAGAAGAAGCTATTGAAGTTGAAGGAGTTGTAAAAGAGGCTCTACCAAACACAACGTTCCGTGTAGAGTTACCAAATGGTCATATCATTATGGCTCATCTTTCTGGAAAAATGCGCAAGCATTATATTAGAATTGTTCCGGGTGACAATGTTAAGGTTGCCCTTTCTCCCTATGATTTAAATAAGGGTAGAATTATCTTCCGTCAAAAATAAAATCGCAGCTTATAATCATTCACTTTTTATAATTATCCAGCTGCATTGACACAAAAAACATATTCTGTTAGAGTTTGCGAGTATGAAAGATATTATCCGCTGGGCACAAAAAATTAATTCCTCAACGTTGGCTTACCTTTATTGTGGTTATAATTTTCTCTCTGTCTGCGGAAACGGTGCACAATAGCATTTGTGTTTTTTGATAATGGTAATTACAGCCTTCCGCATTTACGGGAGGCTTTTTTTATATTCATTTATTTATTCAATTAAGGAGATATTGAAAAATGACTTTGTTTGAAGACCTTAAATGGCGTGGACTTATTAAAGATGTTGCAGGCGAAGAAGCAGACCTGCAGAAAGTTCTTGACGGCAAACCATTCGCCTTCTATTGGGGAACAGACCCTACAGCTGACTCTCTTCATATTGGACACTATTCTTCTCTTTGTATGGCTAAACGACTTGCTAATGCAGGTCATCATCCTATTCTTTTGTGTGGTGGAGCAACAGGTCGTATTGGTGACCCTCGCCCTACAGCAGAACGCGAAATTATTTCTGAAGAAGCTGTAAATCACAATATTTGTGGAATCCGGGCACAAGTACAGCGTCTTGTTCCTTCTGCAGAGCTTGTAGATAACTATGACTGGTGGAAGGGCAAGAGCTTTTTGGATACCCTGCGAGATATTGGTAAATATGTGAGTTTGAACTACATGCTGGACAAGGATATTATCCGCCGCCGACTTGAAACCGGTATTACTTATGCAGAGTTCTCTTACATGCTGCTCCAGGGCTTTGACTTTGTTCACCTTTTCCAGAAGCACAACTGTCTTATGCAGGTAGCAGGAAGCGACCAGTGGGGAAACATTACAACAGGTGTTGATCTTATTAAGAAAATGCTGGACGGACAGGCTTACGCATTCACAATGCCGCTTATTCTTGATGCTACAGGAAAGAAGTTCGGAAAATCAGAAGGAAACGCTCTCTGGCTCGATAAAGATAAGACTGCTCCTTACGCAATCTACCAGTATCTTATCAACTCTGATGATTCCAAGGTTCTTGAATACCTTAAAGTATTCACATTCCTTAGCCGCGAAGAAATTGAAGACATCTATGCTCAGCACACAGCTGCTCCTGAAAAACGACTTGCTCAGAAAACTTTAGCCTGGGAAATTGTAAAAGATTTGCACGGTAAAGAAGAAGCTGACAATGCTGTTCAGGTAAGCGAAAAGCTTTTTGCAGGGGACTTCAAAGGGCTGGCTGTAAAAGATATTCTTACCGGAATGAAGGGTGTTCCAACCTTCCAGTTTACAAAAGATTCAAATATTGTTGACTTCCTTGTTGATAACAAAATTGCTTCAAGTAAACGCGAAGCTCGTGAGTTTGTTACAGGAAATGCAATTTCTATAAATGGCGAAGTTACAAATAACCTCGAAGCTATGATTACAAAAGATATGGCTTTGGAAGGAAAAGTAATTATCGTTCGCCGCGGTAAGAAAAAGTATTATCTGGCAACTATCTAATAAAAAAAATCGGGCTTGCTGCCCGATTTTTTTTAATCATTATTTTCGCTGCGACCGGCATTGAATACGCCTTTTTTACGAATTGCAGTCATTACAATAGAGATGTAACCGCCTGTTACTCTGTAATCATTGCTTTCAATATAATCTTCGTAATGTTTGTAGCGGTAGATATAAACAATGCTCTTAATCAATCCATCCGGAATAAGATAGAAGATTGCAACCATAAAAAGGATTGAACCAAGTACACCGGTTTTTGTAGTCAGCACAATAAACAGTATTCCAATAAAAAACTCAAGTAAGCGTGTCTGCATCTGATTTTTCAGAAAGTCTTTTACCTGCTTTCCTTTCTCAGAATAATTATCAGGGCCTTCTTCTGTTTTTGAAAAATCCATAATAGGCTGAACGTCAGACTCAGAATCTGCTGCTGCAACTGTTTCTCTTGCGCCAGTTTTTTCAACTTCCTTTCGCTGTTTCAAAGATTTTTCATACTCTTTTTCTGAATCATCAACAAACTTCTTCATAGATGCTCTCCTTTTCTGTTGTTATTTTTTATTTATTTTAATCAGCCTTTTTATTCCGCTTAAGGATTTTACCATTCCTTTTATACCGTTTGCTATTACCGCTATGCAGATAATAAATCCAAACGGTATGATAAAGAACGAATATCTGAAAAAGAAAATACCCACAATTGTCTGAAGCAGCTTTAGAATAAAGGTTGTAAAATAACTGCCTGTGCTTTCTGTTTCTTCATCATCATTATTATAACGCCAGTAGCGGTAATATCTTCTATGCTGACCGTTTTCTGAGCTGGAATCTGAACCTGAATCATAGCCTGCATTTCCACCAGCGCTCTGTCCTGTAAACCACTGCCAGAAGGTTTCTTCATTTTCAAAAGGATTTCCGTTATAGCTTCCGTATGAACCAAATGGACCATAACCCTGACCATAATTTGTATTTTGAGAATATGTATTATAATCTGCCTGACCTGTTAAATCGTAATTGCGGCGTTTAGTTTCGTCACCAAGAACTTCGTAAGCTGCATTTATTTTCTTAAACTGCTCTTCTGCAAGCTTATCGCCGGGATTTCTGTCCGGATGATACTTAAAAGCAAGACTTCGGTAAGCTTTTTTAATTTCTTCTTCGGTTGCAGTTTTTTCAACGCCAAGGTCTTTGTAGTAGTCGTTCATACTTGTTAAAAAATAATAGTAAATGGAAATAATTACAAGTAAAAACAGCGAAAGCTGCTGCTTTTTACCGTAAGATGACCCAGGTGGCGCCGGTGCCGCCTTCGGATTTGGTTTTGGGGTGGCCGGACATGCCGCAGCGTTTGTCGTGTTCAATGAAGCGGCGGACCATTGGACCTAAGACGGGGTCGGTACCGGTGGTGTGGTTGCCTTTTCCGTGGATTATGAGGACTTTTCGCAGACCGCGGCGCACACACATTGTTATAAAATCATTAAGGCGGGCTTCGGCTTCATCCAGGTGGAGTCCATGCAAATCTATGCGGGCTTCAGGCTTCATGCTGATTAAAAAGCTTCTGTCCTGCTCACGGTCACGTTCTTCGGTTTCTTCGGCAATCTTATCCTTATCAATTGTACCATAACGTCTGAGCCATATTTCCATAGGATTTATCTGCTTTGAGTTTTCTTCCCTGATTTTCGATTCAAAATCCTTTTCTGCAGCTGCGGCTTTTTCTTCGGGAGTAGGAGCATTTGCTTTTTTATGGGAAACAGTATTTTTACCGCTCTCCTTCTGCTTTTTCACTTTATCAGCCTGAATCTTATCCCACTGATTCAAAATATCATTCATATCCATAATGCACCCCCTAAGATTATCGTATCAAGTACGATAATGACATTCTTATTTTATCTCAATAACTTCGTCTTTTACGCACCAGCCGCCATTTTCGCCAAGCTCAACATAAATCCAGTTTCCAGATTCTTCTGTTATATTGATTCTGTTTCCAGCCGGGATTTCCGATTTTGCTTCGGCCTTTTCTTCCGGGATCGAATAGATTTTACATCCCCTGCTGATTCCGTGTCTTGCAGAACTCTGCACAATTGTATAAATCATAAAGACGATGGAACACACTTCAAGCACGCCCATAAAAATATATGCAAGCGGCATTTTCCTGTAAATAAACAGAACAAGAAAAACTCCTGCGGCAATCACCATCACCACGGCAAGAATAAATAAAATTACACGGAACTCTTTTTGCTCAGACGGAAGATTCAGGCTTTTTTCATATTCAGCGCGTTCCCTTGCCACACTGAATGAAAGCGAATTACGCTCTTTAGACCGCAAAGCTGCAATCTGTTCACAAATCGAATCTGTAATTTCAATTTTGGCCGAAGCATTTTCTTCAACCACATCATACGTAAATGCATCATCAAAATAAGCAGGCTCGTTATTCCTGATGCCCGCCTCAGATTTTCCTTTTGTAACATTTATATAAAATTGTGGCAGCGTAAGATTCTGCTTTATACCATTGTAGCTTGTCGCCGTAATCTTAAACTGAGGAAACTCCAGCCTTCCTTCTGTAAGCGGAATCCATTCAAAATCAGCAACAGGAACAAGCTCCTCTGAATAAACCTTATCGCGCGTTTTTATTTCTGTGATTTCATATCGTTTTAATTCTGTAAAAATGGAATCCTTTGGAAGCTCCCAGTCGTATTGAACAAGCTGAACAGCATATTGAAGCTTAAGTGTAAAATAGATTTTTTCACCGGCCCGTGCATTCTTTATTATTTTTCCTTGTGATGAAAGACCTGCTGCAGAAGTAACAGCTTCTCCGCTTTTAAAGTTCACAGAAAGAATCGGTGAAAGCTCCATAGGATTAGGCTTTATTGTCAAACTTTCAAAAGGAATCTTTCTCATTTTTCCTTTTACCTGAACTGTAAGTGGAGTGAGCTCATAGTTACCGCTCTTCTTGAAAACAAGCGATACTTCAATTCGCGTTCCGCCTTCCTCCGAATACTCTTCCGTTCGACGCAGTGATTTAAAAACTACATCTTCAATTTCAGCAGGATTTTCAATCATTATCTGACCGGGGCGGATTCCCTGGATTAAAGCCTGAAACTTTATCGTTGTATTAGTGATGAGGGATTGGCCTTCATCAGGGGTAAAAATAACTTCGGTATCATCTGGATTTTTTATGATATAGGGATTTTTTTTAGCTGTGGCATTCCGTGAAGTTTTGCTCTGCGAAAAGAGATTAAATGTAATAAAAAAAATAATTGATAAAAAAAATAATTTTTTCATATAAAATCACCTGACCCATTAATAGTCATCCGCTAAGTTTTGCGTTTCATTTGACTCGCTGTTTTTCCACTGTTTCTTGTCATTTTCCTTTACGCGGTCAAAAACAGATTTTTCCATTTCGGGCACCGGAGATTTCTGTTCAGAAGCTGGGATTGATTTTGTTTCGTTGTGCTGAACATTTTCTTCGGCCAGCTGGATGGAAAGCTCCATGTTTATTTTTGCTTCAATCCGTGTGCTGTCAACTTCGAGTGCCTGCCGGAAATAATCAAGGGCTTTATCATATTCACCGTTTTTATGAGCTATTACACCGGAGTTATAATACACAGCATACAAAACTGCTTCTGGTGCATCATCAGAAACTTTGGAAAACTTTTCCATGGCGGCTTCATTCTCTTCCAGCATTGAATAAGCTGTGCCTAAATCGAAAAGTGAATAATAATACGCATCTGGATTTTTTTCATCGCTGTTCTGAACGGCAGAAAGATAACACGAAACTGCATGCTTGTACTGTTTTTGTCTGAACGCGTAAGTACCCTTTAAGATTGAAGTTGTCTGTGATGAACAGCCGGATAAAAGTGTTGTACCAAAAACCAGAAATATAACCGCAAGATTTGCAATCTTTTTTGAATCCGAAAAAATCTTTGAAAAATCAAACTCCGTAAAAATATAACTGAATGCAAAAAACAAAACTGCAAGCAAAAGAAAAAACTTATAGCGTGGAACAGGCTTTGCTTCGTAAGTTATTATCTGACTGTTATTCTCTCCTAACTGATTCAGAAGCTTCATACCCGAACCTTTTTCTGTTGAGTTAATAAAAGTGACAGGAGTTTGATTTTTGTAATAGCTCAGGTTTTTCTTAACATCTTCTATTGTCTTCTGTAATTTTTCACTGCGTAAGGCTGAACTAACATAAGTTTTACCGTCACCAGCTAAAACCTGAGTTTCTGCTTCTGCACCAAAACCAATTATTGTTACAGGAATACCGGAAGTAATACATTCTGTTAAAGCATTTTTAAGCTGACTGTCAGTTTCTTCTCCATCTGTAAAAACCCAGATTCGACCAGCTGTTGAATAATTAGAAGGAAAGCTTTCTTTTGCTTTTAAGATTCCTTTTCCTATACTGCTTCCAGGAACTGTCATAAGGGCTGGAGAAATAACTTCCAGCAGGGATTCTATCATTGTGTAATCTTCGGTAAGAGGGATTGCCATCATTCCATCACCCTTTGCAAGAACAACCGATACAGGATTCCCATCCATTTTTGAAAGTAGCTTTTCTGCGTAAACGGTGGCAGCTTTTAGTCTTGTACTGCCTTCCGGACCATCCTTTGCAAGCATACTGTTAGATATATCAAACACAAAGCTCACCGACGTCCCATTTTTCTGCACAGGCATAAGTCTGGTTCCCCAGGAGATTTTGGCATAGGCAAGCATAAGCATACAGGCAGAAAGCAGAATAAAAAAGCTTCGTACAAAAACCATTTTCCTGAAATTTAACAGTCTCTTTAACTTGCTGTTTTTTATCCTTAAAATAATAAACACAGGAATGATAACAAGAAGAGCAAAGAATACATATGGTCGTTCGCAAGTAACATTCATACAATACCTCTAAATGTACCAGTTTTACTTGTAAAACTGGAAATGAAAGCAGATAAAGTGTATCTTATAAATTGAGCAGTAGCTTTCATTCTATATCATCTCATTTAGCAGCAAGCGCTTAATTATCCAGGCCAAAGCAAGCATTATGCTTCCAAAAAGCAGAAACTTATCGTACAAAAGTTCATTCATTGTTTTATACGTAAAGCTCTGCGTTACATTTTCTGTCTTTGCAACATTGCTCAAAGTTATCATAAGCTCATCACTTGTCTTAACTTCAAAATACCGGCCATTTGCAAGTGAAGAGATTTTCCGCAAAGAAGCCGAATTGAAGTTTGAATCAAGATAACCCGAATAAAGCTTACCGGTAGAAGGATCCGTGTACTCAATCGGAACAGAACCTTTAGAACCAATTCCCACAAC
The DNA here is from genome assembly GCA_016290335.1 of Treponema sp. The sequence goes on from JAEETM010000080.1 coordinate 13,880, forward strand.
GTAAATTGTTATATTGTTATCTGCCGCTAAATCAGCCGCAGTTTCAGGATGAATTGCACCTGCATTGTTTTCACCATCAGTCATCAGAACAATACATTTTTTTGGAGCCTTTGATGAAGCAAGATGGCACACCGCTGTACTGAGCCCATCACCAATAGCCGAACCGTTCCCCAGGATTCCAACGTGTATATCATCAATCCTCTTTTTAAATGCGTTATGGTCGCTCGTTGGCGGAACAAAAACAGAAGCATCACTTCCAAGAACTACAATTCCAAACCTGAAGCCTTCGTAATCCTGCGAAACAAGCTTGATTGTATTTTTAGCTGCTTCCAGACGGGTTCCGCCATCAATATCCTTAGCCGCCATGGAAGGACTTGTATCTACAACAAAAATTACATCTGTACCGAGTGAAGTATAAACCTTTTCCTGCCATGAAATTACAGGGTCAGCAAAGGCAGCAATAACTGCCAGAAAACCGGCACCCATTATGATTCTGGCAAAAATAGAAACTACACGTCTTGTCTTTCCGCTCCACTTAAAGGCCTTTCCGTTCCAGTCTGCAAGAACAGCAGGAAAAGTAATCTTTGTAAAAATCTTGAGCTTTCGTAAAAGATAGAGAAGCGGAATCAAAAGAAGCAATAAAAACGCAGCAGGATTTTGGAAGCTAGGCATTTTCAGAATCCTCCTTAGCGTTTGATTTTTCAGTTACTGTATCTTTCTCTGCCGAAATTGATTTTTCGGATTTAGTATTTTCAATGGTTTCAATATCGTTAATTAATTTTTTTACAAGCGCTGGCTTTTCATCATCACCAAACTTAGAAGCAGAGCTGTAGCGGATATAATCTGTGCGCACAAACGCAATTACAACATCATCATACGCATCCTGTTTTTCTTCACTAAGTAAACCGCCGGTAAGCTTTGTAAAAGCAGCAGAAAGCTCGGAGCTGACGGTTTTAGAAAAAGGATAATCAAAACGCTTTTCAAGATAAGTTCGCAGAGTCTTCTGGATTTCGGCTGCACTCTCATTGTCTGATAGCTGAGTATTTTTAGCAATTTTTCCAAGCTGCTTAATTGTGCGTCTTCTGTTGCTGTTATTTTTTGCAGAACTTACAATCCTTGTTATAAAAAAGGCAACATCCTTGTGTTTAACAATTAGCCTGATTCCAACTATAAGAACGAGGATTGCAGCGATTAAACTGCCGTAAAGCTTGTAGATTGTTCCAGGCAATAGAAGTGGTGAAGCAGAATCGCGGAGTGTTGTGATTGAGTCCTTCTGCGTGAGGGAAACAATGTTCACCGGGTTAAAGTGGATAATCATTTCATCGGAGGAAGCTTCTGCACCAG
>JAEETM010000018.1 GCA_016290335.1 Treponema sp.
AATATACTTTTTATAAACGTGTCGCAGGAAAATAGTACTCAATGCCAGTGAGGAAAGCTCTGCAATTGGGAAGGCCCACCAAACGTTATCAATGTTGCCGGTAAGAGACAGAAGCCAGGCTGCAGGAAGAAGCACTATAAGCTGGCGGACAAAGCTTATAATCATACTTTGAATGCCCTGACCTAAAGCCTGGAAAACGCAGCCAAAAATTATACAGAAAGCGGCAATCGGGAAATGGATTCCGATAATTCTCATAGCCTTTACACCAATTGTAAGCATTTCTGGAGAAGCATTAAAAAGCATAAGCAGCTGGGCCGGGAAAATCTCAAAAATCAACGTTCCAAAAAGCATGATGCTGCCGGCGGTTAATGCACTCAGCTTTACAGCCTTAATAATTCGGCTTTTCTTTTTTGCACCATAGTTATAGGCAATGATTGGAACAGCTCCGTTATTTAAACCAAACACAGGCATAAATATAAAGCTCTGCAACTTAAAGTAAACACCGAATACTGCAATTGCAGTTGTAGTAAAAGCGCCAATTATAAGGTTCAAAAAGTAAACCATAATTGAACCAATTGACGAAAGCAAAATTGAAGGAACACCAACCGCATAAATACCCTTTATAATTTCCCAATCTGGGAGCAGGCCCTTAATGCTAAAATGAATCTCTTTGTTCTTTTTAAGATTAAGGATAAAGGAAACAATCATTGCGGCAATCTGGCCCATAACGGTTGCAATGGCAGCACCAGCAATTCCAAGCTTAGGGAAGCCTAACAAACCAAAAATAAGGATTGGGTCAAAAACAATATTAAACAGGGTTCCAACAAGCTGCGAAACCATAGAAAGCATTGTAAGACCTGTTGACTGCAATAGGCGTTCAAAAGTAATTGAACCGCAAAGACCAATAGAAAAAATCAAACAGATTCGCATGTAAGTTACGCCGTATTCAATAATTTCTGCATTATCTGTCTGACTGCGGAAATATGGCTCCGGGACAAAAATACCAATGAATAAAAAAACTATAAAGCTGCAAATAGTAAGGAAGATTCCGTTCATTGCAGCCTTATCTACCTGGTCCTGCCTTTTTTCTCCAAGCCTGCGTGACAAAAGAGAATTGATACCAACCCCTGTTCCAACTGCTACAGAAATAAGCAGGTTCTGAATTGGAAAAGCAAGTGAAACAGCTGTAATTGCATTTTCTGAAATCTGTGCTACAAAGATACTATCAACAATATTATAAAGTGCCTGCACAAACATAGAAATCATCATCGGCAGGGACATTTGAATCAGCAGCTTGCCAAGCGGCATTGTACCCATTTTATTTTCAGTAACATCAGTTACATTATTTTCACTCATAATAAACTCCGCATTTTGTCACAGGAATGATTAATAAACACATAATGTTATTGCCGCACTTGATGCGGCAATCTTTCAGATAATATCAGATAAAAAAATTAATGTCATTACGGCTATTCATACAAAACAAAAGCAGCCCAGTAATATGGTGATGACCATTTTTCAATCTGGCGGAACTCATCCTTTACAGCCGAATAAGCCTCTGCAAAAGACAAGCCACTATCTACCTTTGAATACATTCTTGTCATAAACTCACAGGTAGCTTCATCATCAACGCACCAGAGGGTAACGCCAACCTTTCTAGCCCCTGCAACCAGGAAGGAGCGCACAAGTCCAGACATTCCTTCGCCCTTTTTAATTTTTGCAAGCCCAGTCTGACAGGCAGAAAGATTTACCAGCTCTGCATTTAAATTAAGTATTGCGGCTTCTGACAAAGTGAGATATCCATCCTGCCCTTTTCGTGAATCAACATCTGTAGAAACTTCGCTGAATACAATGCTGGACATCTGCGGATAGTCGCTGTCAAAATATCCGTGGCATGCAAAATGAATTACAGAATAATCAGCAAGCTTTTTAGATTCAGACAATTCCTTAAGATTCTGTTCAGTTGCAGCTTTTGTTTCTACAATCTTGAATAAATCTTTTCCAAATACGTTTGACTGAATGTTATGGATTTCTTCACCCGTGCCAGGAATATTACACCAGCTTATTTGCTTTGTTGCAAAATAATGTCCTGCATCTTCTTCTTCCACATATTTTTTTAAAAGCTTTTCCGTAGAGTTTGCATTAGAGGATGATGCTGGAGCGGCCAGGAACTTCATTGTAAATGCGCGGTCTGTTCCGTTATCTTCCTTTGAATAAACAGGATTTCCAATTCCAAGCATTTTATCAGAGAAATTATAATCCCTTTCACCTGTCATCATACTTACAGAAACAGAAGGAGACAGGCTGAGATTAAATAAAGCTCCAAACAAGTTCTTTCCATCCTCCGACAAAACATCAAACGGTATAAAGGAAATTGCACCATCAGGAACAATTACAATATCATAAATTGAGTTAGGTATTTCTAACAAAACCGGAGCAATAAGTTTTTCGTAAAGTGTAGAACTCAATGCACTAAGCTCTTTATCTGCCAGAGATTTTCTACTGGTAAGCAATTCGCGGAACTGTTTGGCTGCCGAAGAAAAATCAAACTCACTGTCCAGAGGAACACAAACAACTTTTCTTTTGGAAATCATAATACAGTATGGGTTGATTTTTTTTGTAGCATCATCATCCCAAATTACATACTCTAACACAGCCTTATCATTTCCACACCAGCTTCTTGCTTCCTGAAAATCTACCGGGTCTGTATTTTTAAAATATTCAAAGCGTGGTTCATCTTCCAGAATCTGATTTTCAAGCTCCTGGAGTTTTGTGTTAGTCGCTTCTAACTCATTCTTATATTTTGTAACGGCTGCTTCATCAACCTTATCTTTTGCTTTTTCATTTTCTGCATTAATTTTCTGCTTAATAGACGTAATCTGTTTTGTAAGCTCACGGTACTTGTTGCGCTGCTCATCGGTAATTCCATCAAGATTCAAACCTGTTTCAATTCCAATCTCGTCCAAAAAACCTCGGCTTCGAGAAAGCTCAGAAAAATAAAAAGCTGATTTAGGGTCACCATAATCAGCGCACAAGGAAACAAGTGCATAATACAGGGGAAGAGCCTTTTGCATAACCTCATCTTTTTTAGAAGCAAGATAAAGCCGGGCATCTTCAGAAGCCAGAATGCCCGCACTCAAAGCTTTCAGTTTCAAATCAAAAAACTTCTGCTCATATTTTTCGGGATAATCGTTCAGCTCAAAATAAATCTCAAGAGCCTTACTTACAGTGATTTCATATTTTTCGCTAACTTCATACAGTTCAAAAGCCGACTTAAAATCACTAAGGGCATTTTTGAAATCCTTTTCTGCAAACTCAGACATTGCCATTTCATAAAGCTCTTCTGCAAGTTCCAAAGCAGTTTGTGAAAGCTCTTCATTATACTTCTCTAGAGCTTCAAGAGCTTCTTCTGGATCTGCTTCTTTTGCCTTCTTTTTTTTAGCGGAAAACACAAAAGAGCTGACTGCAATAAAGAGTAAACTGAACAAAAATATTTTTTTTAACATTTTAATCGAAACCTCAACTGAAAATAATTTTAGAGTCAAGCCCAAAATAGCAGTTTGATTTACTATTTTGATGTGAGTGACAGATTTATAATAGCGCTGTTATCAATTATATCTGAACCATAACTGTATTTATAAGCCCCACTTTTTCCCAAAGAATAGAGCCAGTCTCCTACAGTTCCATCTGTTACTGGAGTTAGGATTGACTCCATATCTTTTGAATTAGGAATGAGGAAAGAAAAATTAATTGTTTTTTCGTTGATTGAATTAAAGCCATATTTTACAAGCTTTTCCAAATCTGCTGTACTTCCAATTGATGGTAAAATCTGAGGTTCTTCTTCATATACCTTTGCTTTAGAAGGATTATTAACTTCTGCCTGGAAATTGCCAAGCTCCTTGTAAGTATAAGGGCTGCCTTCAATAAGAGGGCCATAATAACTAAGGTAAGACATCTTATTATTTGTACTTGGATGTTTTTTTACCAAATCTGCAGCAATTGATTCCAAAGCGTGTGAATCAACCTTTTGCATATCGGCATGCATAAGATTATAGTAGCAAGGTACAAGCTGAGTGTCGTCCCAGGTTACATCCATCTGATAGTACTGGCCGTTTACCTGAATAAAGTTCCACTGATGCCCGCTGCCCCAAACACTTACACAAGGGATTCCGAGCTGCTGCATATAATACTGGAAGCAGGAAGCATAACCGGCACAAACAGTAAGATAATCAACAGCACAGCTGTAGGCTGTCTGATACTTTCCGCCGCATTTATTCAATTTTGCAGCTTTGGTATCGTACTCTGTAGAAAGGCAGATGTAATCGTGGATATACTTGATTTTGCTCATCTCATCTGGAAGTCGAGAAGCATAAAAAATAATTGGAACTGTCATATCCCAAAAGTCGTTATAAGCTGTCTGCATTTCAGAATCTTTAAGCCAATATTCAGCCTCAAACTTTGTTACAGTTCCATCTGAGTTTTTCCAGTAATTATAAGTACCGCTCCACCAGAAGGCTTCCGGGTTATCATAGCGGACTGCATCAACAACCTGTTCAAACTCTGCAACTGAAGTTTTTACTGTAAGTTCAACTTCGTGCTGTCCATTCATAACAGCTTTATAAAGTGTGTCGTAAGCAACCTGCTGACGGTCGTTAAGAATATTTCTATAGAAGAGAAATGAATCAGGTATATTCTGACCAAAAACATTCTTTTTCTGGAAGCGTTCAATACCTCTTGTTTTAGCAGGCATTTTTACATTTACCTTGTTTTGAGTTCCAGAACCTTCGCTTGCTACCATACTTGCGGCTACAAAACCTTCCGGGCGTGTTTCTTTGGTAAATGTTGTTTTTACCTGGGCAGAAAGAGGTGCAGCAAATACTGCAAATGTTAATATTGTTGTTGAAAGGATTTTTGAAAAGGACTTTTTCATTCTACTTTAACTCCATCCTATTATTATAGAAAATATTGCACATATTCTAACAAATAAAAATAAAAAAGGATATAAAAAAAATAAATTAAATGCGCAGTTTTGTTCACAAAACTGCGAGCGAAGGTAAAAAAAATGTTTGTAAAAAATTTAACAAAAACCTTCGCTACCTATTGACATAGTAGGTAATTTGATTTACAGTCTGATTATAACCTAGTTATTTAATAGGTTATAGAACGATAAGGAGGCACATAATGAAAACTTATTTCGAAAAACTAGTCCGTGAAAATTTCCGCAACGGAGTCATGTGCCTCTGTTGTCTTTAGAATTCAAATCTTTTAATTAACAACCATCTGGGGGTTTTAGGGGGCGTAGCCACCTAGGAGAGAGGGTAGCGACCAACGAAGTGGGCGCGTAGGGGGAGACTTCCCCCTCATAATAATAATTTTTTAGGAGAAACAAAAATGGCAAACTATAAATTCGAAACATTACAATTACACGTTGGACAGGAGAGTGCAGACCCTGCAACAGATGCACGCGCAGTACCAATTTATCAGACAACTTCTTATGTATTCCACAATTCAAAGCATGCCGCAGACCGATTCGGCCTTGCTGATGCAGGAAACATTTACGGACGTTTGACAAACTCAACTCAGGATGTTCTTGAAAAGAGAATCGCAGCTCTTGAAGGCGGTTCGGCAGCACTTGCACTTGCATCTGGTGCAGCAGCAATCACTTATACAATCGAGGCTCTTGCTGCTAACGGTGGACACATTGTTGCCCAGAAAACAATCTACGGTGGAAGCTACAACCTTCTTTCTCACACATTGCCACAGTACGGTATTACAACAACCTTCGTAGATGCCCACAACCTTAAAGAAGTTGAGGCAGCTATCAAACCTAACACACGCGCAATTTATCTTGAAACATTAGGCAACCCTAACAGTGATATTCCAGACATTGATGCAATTTCAGAAATTGCCCACAAACACGGACTTCCTGTTGTTGTAGATAACACTTTTGGTACACCTTATCTTATCCGCCCAATCGAGCACGGAGCAGACATTGTTGTTCATTCAGCTACAAAGTTTATCGGCGGTCACGGAACAACACTCGGCGGTATCATTGTAGAAAGTGGAAAGTTCAACTGGAAAGTTAGCGGCAACTACCCTCAGATAGCTGCTCCTAACCCAAGCTACCACGGAGTTTCTTTCTATGATGTTGTTGGACCAGCTGCATTTGTAACTTACATACGAGCAATTCTTCTCCGCGATACAGGTGCTACAATTTCTCCATTCAATGCATTCCTTTTGTTGCAGGGTGTAGAAACTTTATCACTCCGCCTGGAACGTCATGCAGAAAACACAAAGAAGGTTGTTGAGTTCTTGAAGAATCATCCAAAGGTCGAAAAGGTAAATCACCCTTCTCTTCCAGATCATCCAGATCATGCACTTTATCAGAAATACTTCCCTAATGGCGGCGCTTCAATCTTTACCTTCAACATCAAGGGTGGCCGCGAAGAAGCCTGGAAGTTCATAGACAACCTTAAGATTTTCAGCCTGCTCGCAAACGTTGCAGATGTAAAATCACTTGTAATTCATCCTGCAAGCACAACTCACTCTCAGCTTAATGATGCCGAACTTGCCGACCAGGGAATTGCTCAGAACACAATCCGACTTTCAATCGGTACAGAACACGTTGACGATATTATTGCAGATTTGGAAAACGGATTTGCAGCAGTTTAATACTTTTTTCACTCCATAATTTTTGCCTGCACACCAGTTTTCTGCGATGCAGGCAATTTTTTTATCCGTCATGCAATTAAATTATGGAGCTGGTTTGTAGCAAGGAACAAACAATTAGTGTACAATGAAAATACTAATACATGGAGGTTATTATGCCAATGATTCAAGCAAAGGTAACAATGCAGTTGCCTTCCGAAAAACGAGATATCTTAAAAGCTGAGTTTGGAAAAGCTATCAGCATTATGGGAAAACCGGAAAGCTATTTAATGATAAGCCTTGAAGACAATCAGGATTTATACTTTGGTGGTAAAAAACTTGATAAGGGTGCTTACGTTGAAGTAAAGGTTCTTGGAAATGTTGATGGTTCTGCAAGCGATAAAATGACCGCAAAAATCTGCGAAATCTTAAAAGCCCAATTAGACATTCCAGGCAACGCAATCTACGTCAGCTATTTTGGAACCTCTAACTGGGGCTGGAACGGCGGAAACTTTTAGTTTCATTTTTACGCCGATTTTTCATCACGAATATCAAGCTCACATTCAATCTCAATCTCATCGCGTACAATGATGTCATCAATTGTAACACCATAAACTGCTGCAAGTACAATCAGATTGTCGATTGTCGGCAGATACTTACCCTTTTCCCAGGAGTAAATTGCCTCAGCAGAATTAAAGTTAAATATAGCCTGTATTTCGCGAACTGAATAACCGCACCTTAGTCGGTAACCTTTGATTCTGGCAGCAGTAGCTGTCAGATTGATAATTGGTTTATTGATTTTACACATACGTTTCTCCTTTTTCCTGGTAGCCAGCGCATGTGCAATAAAAGAATCAAGCGCTGGTCTTTCCTTCAAATTCTCCAAAAGTAGTCTGGATTCCTGTTCCAAACTCGTAAAACATTTCCTGTACCTGCCCTTTAGCGGTAAAATCCTGCAAGAGTCCAAGAGGAATCTGTGGCAGTTTATAAAATGTTTCTTGCAAATTGAGAATTCCAGAAACTGCGTTCATATCAGTTCCTCCTTATAAAGATACAAGATGCTCAACGAGCACTACTTCTGAGTTTTCCGTAAAGAAACGCTCTTATAGAAGTGATAATCATACTATATCATCAATAAAATGTTTTGTCATTAAAGTTGTACTTGAATTTTCATTTTTAAAACAAGTTTAAAACAAGCTTACCGCCTGGGTAATAACTCCAATTGCAAGGCCATAATTCGTCATTGGAACATCAGCTTCTTCTGCAATTGCCTGGCGCCCAAGCATGTAAGCCCTGTTGAACATGCACGCACCGCAGTGAATAATCAAATCATATTTTTTTATTTGGTCTGCAGTTGACGGGAAATCTGTTCCACGCACAAAATCAATCTGTACATTAGGAGCAATTTTTCTGAGCATTTTAGGAATCTTCACAGTACCAATATCTTCTGTTGCCGGAACATGAGTACACGCTTCCGCAATCAAAACTCTGGAAGAATCCGTAAGCTTCTTGATTGCCTGTGCGCCTTTCATAAAAAGTTCAATATTACCCTTGTGTGCCGCCATCATAATAGAAAAAGAAGTAAGCTTTGAAGCGGCGGGTTTGTTCTGACTAACAAAAGAAAAAATCTGGGAATCAGTGATGATGAGGTCCGGTGGATTTTTCAGGCTTTCAATCGTCTGCAAGAAAGTGTCCTGAGTGCAGCAGTGAACAAGAACCTTTCTGTCCAGTAAATCACGGATTGTCTGAACCTGCGGTAAAATCAATCTGCCCTTAGGAGCCTGAATATCTTGCGGCATTACAAGAAGAACGCTATCCCCCGGATTGCAGTATTTTCCGGTAAGAGAAGACTGAAACATTTCCAAAAAATCTGCAGGAACCTTTTCTTTAATCGCTTGAATAAGCTTGTCTTTATTTTTCCCAGTGATGGAATCCACAAAAACTACAGGATTATTCTGAAACAGTTCCGGCTTTGTTAGCCTCTCCTTACACAACGCATCTGTTTCCGCTTCTGCTTTCGTGATAACCCAAACTAACGGTTTTCCGCTCTGAATCAGCTTCTGAAATCCTTCAGACTGAATCGCAGCTTCCACATCTTCTTCGCCCGAAATCACTGCCAGAATCAAATCACACTTTGCCAGCGCATCGTAAGTTTTTGCAACCCTTTGTTTTCCCAGCTCCGACTCATCATCAAAACCGGCAGTATCAATAAACACACAGGGACCAACTCCAGGCAGCTCCATGTTTTTCTGCACGCAATCCGTCGTTGTCCCGGAAACATCAGAAACAATAGAAAAGCTCTGCCCAATAAGCATATTCATCAAGGATGATTTCCCACTGTTCGTATTCCCGAAAATCCCAATGTAAAGCCGTTCCCCTTTTGTTACTTCCATAAAACCCCACATGTCATCTTCAGGTTTCTCCCGAAGATCTTGTTAAAATCTAAAGTCTCGCTTACCGTTTACTTCTTCTTTCAAATACTGCACACATCGTTCGCGCACAAGCTGGTTCGGAATAGTCAAAAGCTCTTTTTCTATAAGCCTGTCCCCAACCTCTTTGGTTTCCGGCGAAGCATAATCTTCCAGATATTCCTTGAGCGTCATCAGCGCATTCGGATGGCAGCAGTTTGCAATCTGTCCCGATTTTACAAGCGACATAAATCTGTCACCAGTTCGCCCTGCCCTATAGCATGCAGTACAAAACGATGGCACATAATCCATTTTCATCAGCCAATTCAAAACCTCATCCAAGGTGCGACGGTCACTTACATCAAACTGAGTCGTATCCTCCGGCCTTTCTTCTTCGCAATAGCCACCGACACTCGTTCTACTGCCGCCACTTATCTGACTCACTCCAAGCGCCAAAACCCTCTCGCGAGATTTCTGTGACTCTCTTGTAGAAACAATCATACCAGTGTATGGCACTGCAATTCGAATGCAGGCTACAATCTTGGCAAAAGTTTCATCATCAATTGCATCAGGATACAAGCTTGGATCTACTCCATCAGCCGCACGCAAACGAGGCACCGAAATTGTATGAGGCCCACAACCCTTTGCCGCTTCCAAATGTTCAGCATGCATCAGCTGACCAACAAACTCATATTTATAAGTTCCAAGCCCGTACAAAACACCGCAGCCAACATCATCAATTCCACCATCCATTGCGCGGTCCATTGCTTCTGTATGGTACGCATAATCCGACTTTGGTCCCGTAGGATGAAGCTGTTCATAACGCTTTTTGTTATACGTTTCCTGGAAAAGAATGTACGTTCCAATTTCTGCATCCTTAAGCCGCTTGTAATTTTCAACTGTTGTTGCCGCAATATTTACGTTCACCCTGCGGATTGCACCATTCTTGTGTTTTATTGAATAAATTGTTTTTATAGATTCAATAATATATTCAATAGGATTATGAACAGGATCTTCGCCCGACTCAATTGCAAGCCGCTTGTGTCCCATATTCTGAAGCGCAATTACCTCTGCACGGATTTCTTCCTGAGTTAGCTTTTTGCGCGGAATATGCCTGTTCGTTCCATGGTAAGGACAATAGGTACAACCGTTTATGCAGTAATTAGAAAGATAAAGAGGCGCAAACATTACGATTCTGTTTCCGTAGAACTTAAGCTTTATTTCCTTTGCAAGCTCTTCTATTTTTTTGTTCAGTTCCGGTACTTCGCAGGCAAGCAACACGGCCGCCTTTCTGTGATTAAGTCCATTGCATTTTGCCGCTTCTTCCAGTATCTCTGTGATTAACTTTTCATCGGTTTTATGCTTTTCTGCATAATCCAGACTTTCAAGGATTTCTTCATCGTTGATAAAATCCTCAGCTTTAGATGACATAACATCATAACTCATATAACGCTCCTATAATTGATGATGAGAAAAAATCTTATTTGTGTTTTTATTTGTTTGGAAAAATTGTCTTTGCGCTTATTCCGTTAATTGCACCTAACTTCCCGCTCAACGCATTTATCTTGTCCTGCGGTGCATCAATCGCAACACTTATTAATGAGATATTATCCTTTCTGTAAGGGATTCCCATACGACCAATTATATATTCGCCGTATTCATGAAGAAGATGATTCAGCTTTTCCACAGCATTTAAGTCCGAAACTACAATGCCGATTAAAGCAACCTTTGTTTCCATACGATTCTCCTTTCCCATCAGATTTGATACAATTTGTCATTATCGGACTTGTTCCGATAATCTCTCAATCTTTTGGGTCAGCAAAAATGATTTCTTTCTATAATTATATATATGTTTACACTTATTGCAAGACACAGGCAGTTGAAAAAATTAGTAAAACGTTTTACTATAAATATATTTGGAGGAACTTTTTTATGAAAAGAAATAAACTTTCTATTTTATTAATGCTGGTCACATTTATTTGTACCGCATTTATCGGGTGCGCGTCAACAGGAAAATCAGCAGGGACAAGCACAAATAAAGCTGCAAAAAACGGCTACCTTACAACCGAAGGTGGAAAAGCAGTTTTTAAAAATGTTGATTATGATGGTAATGCTGCCGTATTTGGAAAAGGCATTGACGGTTATGATAATGTCACTGTAATTACTTGTGCAAAATCACAAGCCAGAAATCTTGTAACTGTAGATTTATCTGCATACGAGGATATGGAAGTTGATGTTGTTTTCTCCTGCGACATGAAGGTAGTAAATGCTGCAGGTGAGGATGTTGATGTAATCTGGATGATAAACGAAGTTGAGGCTAACTTCCCTCAGATTGACAGACAGAAAGTAAAGTCTGGTGAATGGACTCATTTCTCAGGAAAGAAAACAGTTTCTCTTGCAGGCAAACGTCAGTTCTATTTTTCAGCTGCCGGACTAAACAAAGAAGACCTCAAAATCTTTATAAGAAACTTTAACCTCACTCTTTACAGTGATGATATTGGCAAAGAAAAAGTTGTACAGATCAGCTGGGAAGAAGCTCCAAGTCTTGCAGAAGCTTACAAGCCATATTTTGATTACATTGGATTTGCAACTCCACTCAGCGGTGTTCTTAATAATTCAATGGTTCAGGAAGGACTAAAATATCAGGCAAGCTGCATTACAATGGAAAACGAGTTCAAGCCTGATTTTGTATTCGCCTGGCAGAAGCCTGGTAACTTAAAAGATTTCGTTGCTGAAGATGGAAAAACTTATAAGGTTCCGGGCAACACTCCAACCATGGAAGGCGTTGCAAGCATTCTTAGAATTGCACAGTATCTTGGAATAAAAATGCGCGGTCACACTCTGGTTTGGCACAATCAGACTCCAGACTGGTTCTTCCGCGAAAACTTTGGCAGCAGCAAAGAAGCTTACGTTGACCCTGCAACAATGAATGCCCGCCTTGAATGGTACATTAAAACTGTTCTTGAGTTTATTAAGGATTGGGAAGCAAAAAACAATAACGGTGAACACATCATCATTGCATGGGATGTTGTAAACGAAGCCGCTTCAGACTCTGCTACACAGAAGGCCTGGATCAGAACAAACGGCAACTGGTACAATGTTTACCACAACGACACATATATCGTAAATGCATTCCGCTATGCAAACAAATACGCTCCAAAGGATGTTCTTCTTGCTTACAATGATTATGGCTGTGCTTCTGTTGCTAAGTGTGGCGCAATCTGTAATATAGTTGATGCAATCCGTGCTGCTCCAGATGCAAGAATTGATGTTGTTGGTATGCAGACTCACGTTGGAATGAACACTCCTGTAACAGGTCCTAACAGCTTTGAAACTTCAGTTCAGAAGTTTATTGCAAAAGGTGTAGATGTTCAGATTACAGAAATGGATATTGGCCAGGACGGACAGCGCTACAACTCTGAACGCCTCAAGGCAAAATACAAAGAGTTCTTTACAATGTTCCTGAACAACCGAAAGGTAGACGGCAAAAACGGAATCCGCGGTGTAACTCTCTGGGGTATTATTGATGAGCGCTCCTGGATTTACAACAACAACGGAACAAAACAGCATCCACTTTTGTTCAGCGGTGCCTACACCTGTAAACCAGCCTTCTACGGAGTTCTCGAAGCCGCCGAAGAAGTAAAGCAGTAAACTAGAACGAACCGAACACTTAATGTTATTCCCGTGCCAGCACCTGTCATTTCCGTATAAATAATTGTCATTCTCGTGCTCGCCACGGGAATCTCTTTTATATATGAATATAGCAAAATCAGCATATATGTTATATACTTATAAAAGAAACTTTTTCTGGAGGAACAAATGAAAAAAATCTTTAAGAAATCTTCTATTTTGTTTGCCCTTGTTGCAACATCTTTACTATTTTTTTCCTGCGCACGAACTCCTGATGATAGCAAAAAAAATGGTTCAGATACTACAAACACAGATACAAAGAAGGATGATACCAACAAAGATTCAACAGACAATACTAATGAAGACGATACTAACGAATCTGTAACTATCACAGTTGGAAATCTCACAATCACTACTCTCAAAGCTTACGAAAAAACAGTTACCAGCGATGAAGCTACAAAAACAATTACTTTCGAACCTGCAGAAGAAAAGGTTGAATACACCCTTTCCGGCAGCTTTGAAGGTCAGATTATCAACAAAACAAAAAACACAGTATTTATCTTAAGCGGTGTAAGTCTTTCTAACACAGATGGTCTTCCTGCTGTTTATGGTGAACTTAAAACAGAAATTAAAGCTGAAAAAGAAACAGAAAATACAATCTCTGTTCCAGGCGAAGTTTTAGATTCCAAATCTGGTGCTTTACAATGTGATAAAGCTCTGGAGATTGGTGGTGCCGGAACTTTGACAGTTACCTGCGAAAATGCACACGGTGTAAAAGCAAGCAAGGTTGAACTTAAAGGAAGCGGTACTTTCACTTTTGATGGCGGAGCCGACAGTTCAGCCGTAAACTGTAACGAGTTTGTTGTAGATACAGATAAAACCTTTACAGCTACTTTCAAAGATTCAAAAAACGGAATCAAAGCTGATGAAACAATCACCATTGCTTCCGGCACATTCAATTTTGAAAACATCACAAAGGTAGCTTTAAAGACCGACAAAGATAAAGATGATCCTGAAAAACCTCACTTCATACAGCTGGATGGCGGTACCTTCAGTTTCACAAAATGCAAGAAAATCTATGAAACAGAAACTGACAAGTTCACCAAAGCCGAAGCTATAGAAGGGGACTTTGAATAATCGGAAAAAATCTTAACCCTTATTTTCTTTCTTTTAATATGCCGGCAATTTTGCTAATAACAATTTTGTCGGCATCATCATTTATACGCCCTTCCTTACGCAGATAAAAGTTTTCAGGAGTATCCCAAATCACAGGAACAAAACCGTTATCTGTAAGCTTTGTAAGTACATATTCCAGACACTCTGATGAAGCAGCATACTTAGCAGCAACTATAATATTTTCCTTAGGATAGTGGGCAGTTGTTTCTCCAAGGAAAACCGGAATCCCTCTGCTGGTAAACGCTTTATTCAACAATGCAATCTGACCGTCAATATATTTTTCCCACGCAGCACCGCCAATTTGTCTGGACCAGTACATGGAATTATCAACATAATGAACAGAAACCATCAATCTGTCTGGCACAGAATCTTCAGGAACAATAAACTCTTTGCTCGTAGTTAAATCAATATTTGTCCAATATCCGGAGATTATAAGAACTCTGTTTTCATTATTTCCACCAGTTGCCCTTACTGCATCAACAAAAGCTTTATTCATTTCATTTGTCAATTCATAAGCCTTGCTCTTAGGCAACTCTGCAAGATACCCTGATGAAGAAAACTGTTTACCTCCCAAGTATTCATTGTAGCCTTCAAAAACAAGCTTCTCAGAATAATTATTAAAATATGAAGCAATCTGCGACCAGAGATTTGTAAAAATAATTCTACAGTCATCAATACTGTTGCGGCGGATAACAAACTCATCAAAGTGATGAATATTCACAACAACATACAAATCATCATTAAAGCAGTAGTCTACAATTTCTCTTACCCTTTCAAGATACTTTTTGTTGATTGTCCAGGTTCCGTCATTCTCCATCATATTTCCCCAGAAAACAGGGATTCTTACTGTGTTAAAACCGGCAGCCTTAATCCCGTCAATCATCTCCTGCGTTGTAACAGGCGCACCCCAGCAGGTCTCGTAATTTGCTGGGGTATTATTGCCGATTACAGGAATCCAGGTATATGAATATTTTTCACAACCGCTGGCATTATAAGCTTCCATTGTATTTCCAAGATTAAGACCAAGCTGCATATCTTTTGCAATAAAAGCAGCATCATGGAAAGTTCCATCCCCCATATTTTCAGCTGATGTTTCAAACGGTTCCAAAATAAGTGGCTCCTTAATATTCAGGATTGCTAATCCATTCGGCTGTAAATTGTCATCATCATTTTCATCTGACATTGTTCTTGCAGTCTGACAAGATGAAATACCAAAAATAAAACTAAATGCTGCAACCATTAAAACAATAAAAGATTTTTTATTTAACTCAATTTTCACCATAATTTTATGATACGCTGACATTTTACGCCAGCTTTCTCCTTGCAGATAATGATTTTTATTTTACTTTATTCAGTATATAATTCTTTTTTTCAATTGTCACTTTGTAATTTTGACATAAATACTTTGTTATTTTTTATATAAAAAATGAGGTTACTATGAATACAAAATCCAACAAAAAAAACTGCAAAAAATCACATATAATGATTGTCGCAGCTCTTATCCTGTCAGCAATCTTTACCACAAGCTGTGCCACAACAATCAACCTTAGGGTTACCCGCCCTGCACAAGTTAATTCATTTGGTGCAGAATCAATTGCCATTCTTCCATTTGGAACAGAAGGTTCACGAAGACTCAGTAAGCGAAACGGTAAAAAAATCCCTGTAATTGATTTTTTTGTGGATCTGGCAACTAACGAAGGTGAACAAAAGGATATTGCAAATTATATGAAAACAGAGCTTGAAGCAGATTTCGCAAAATCTCCTTATCTGACTTTGATTGATTCTTCAAGGGTTCTTGAATCTTTAAAAAATGGAAACGATTCTCCAGCCGACATCTATTTAACAGGCGATATTATTTCTTTAACTTCAAGAGATAAAAATATCGAGCGAAAAGAAAAACGAGGGCAAAAAACTGTTATTAATAACTATCACAAACGTATTGTCCACATGAAGTTCAACTATCAGATTATTGATGGAAGAACAAGCAAAGTTCTTCATCAGGAGCAGCTTAATATTTCCCGGGAAAGCTCTGAACAAAAGGAAGATTACTCCCTTCCTTCGGCTTATGATTTAATCATAAAATCAATTGGAAATGATTTAAAAGATATTGTTCACAAAATCCAGCCGTATGATGTAAACAAAACAATCTTCCTTAAAAAGCCGGATAAAAATTCCCCGGACATGAAAAACGCAGATTTGTTTGCAAAAGACGGTGAACTGAAAACTGCATATGAAATATTCCTTGTTGTTTACAGAGAAGATGGTATTTTTGAATCAGGCTATAATGCTGCCGCCCTTCTGGAAGCCATGCAAAGATTCGAAGAAGCAAAAACACTTGCAGAAGAGCTTGCCGAAAAATATGGCACCAGAAAAGTTCAACGCCTGTTAGACGACATTAACTACGAAATAGAAATGGCAGAAAAGTTTGAATTGCAAAGAGGTCCGTTTTCTCAAATCCAGACTGAATAAAGAATAAAACAATTACAGCGTTTTTTTCATACAGATACATTCAAAAACGCTGTTTTGTTTTATATTGCCGTCAACAATTTTGTAACCAAGCTTTTCGTAAAACCCGATAACTTCTTTGCGGCTGTCTATAATAATCTGTTTGTAGCCAAGCTCTTTAATCCACTTCTCGGCTTCGAGTACAACCTTAGCTCCAAGCTTTTTGCCACGGTATTCAGGAAGCACAACTACGCGGCCAAGAATTACCGCAACCTCATCAGAGCATTGGTAGTTAGAACTAACACAGCCACAAGCTTTTTCCCCACTCTTGTTAGTCCCGGCTGCATAAAAACGGCAGGTCGCAATCGGGTAGCCATCATCCAGCAGAACAATATAGCGAGTTCCATCGCAGTCATGCTCATCAAACTCTTCCCGCAAGGAAATGTGATGCTGCCTGTTCATCCCCTGGATTCTGACAGAATAAGCTCCCGCCCTCTGCCATTCAGCTTCTGCCCGAATTACTTCCAAAGCATCCATAAAACTCATACTCCTAAACCCGAGAATGACATTTACTTTCTATTCAAAACGTCTGTCGTCAATTCGCTTTGTCTTCTTTTCGCTGCGAGGAAGCTCACCAATTCCAACAACCTTTACAAGCGGAGTCATATTGTACTTCTGCTTAAAGATATACTGAATTGCAATTGAAACTTCTGTTCGGTCGGTGCCACCTTCAACCTCAACCATAACAGTCATCTGGTCTTTGCCGTCAACGTGTTCAATAATTGCACGATACTCACTTGAAGTGCCCGGTACAGAATTGATTACATCTTCAATTGTGCTTGGGAAAATGATGTTGCCCTTTACTTTAACCATATCGTCACTGCGGCCCATAATGTGGCTGATTCTTGGGAACTTTGAACCACATGGACATTCGCCTGTAACAAAAGAAGCCAGGTCGTGAGTTCTGAATCGGAACAATGGAGCACCCTCTTTTACAAGAGTTGTCAAAGTGATTTCTCCCATTTCTCCATCCTTTACAGGCTCTCCGGTAAGAGGGTCAAGGATTTCTATATAAAGGTAATCATCAAAAACATGGATTCCTTCTGTCTGCTTTGTACAGTTAATACCAATTCCAGGACCATAACATTCTGTAAGTCCATAAATATCGTAAAGTTCAATTCCAAGAATGCTGCTGATTCTTTCGCGCATTTTTTCTCCCCAGCGTTCAGAACCAATAATCCCTTTCTTGAGCTTGATGTTATTCATAAGATTTCGTTTTTCAACCTGTTCGGCAAGCAGTAAAGCATAAGATGAAGTTGCACAAATAACTGTTGCCTGCAAATCCTGCATCATCTGAAGCTGCTTTTCTGTGTTACCAGGTCCCATAGGAATTGCCATAGCACCAAGCTTTTCACATCCAGCCTGGAATCCAATTCCTGCAGTCCACAAACCATAACCCGGAGTAATCTGTAAGCGGTCCTTATTTGTAATTCCAGCCATTTCGTAGCAACGTGCAAACATTGTAGTCCAATCATCAACATCCTTCTTTGTATAAGGGATGATAACCGGCGAACCAGTTGTTCCTGAGGAAGAATGAATACGAACAATCTCTTCTTCCGGTACAGCAGCAAGTCCAAGCGGATAAGCATCGCGAAGATCCTGCTTTGAACAGAAAGGTACAAGCTTTTCAAAATCTTTCTGGGTTTTAATGTCTTCTGGATTTACGTTCTTAAAACGTTCTGTATAAAAAGGATTTCCACACTTCTTAACCCTGCGAATCTGTTCTCTTATTAACTCTAATTGTTTTTCTGTCATTTTCATTTTATAACCTCCTGCCGGTTGCCTGAACGACAACCTCGTGCATGTTTCTATTATTAGTAACGTTGTTACTGTTTATAGTAACGCTTTATACAAAGAATGTCAATAGCAGAAATAAAATTGCACACCTTGACTTTCAAAATAAAAAATGCTATAAAACCGTATCAACGCAAGCAAAGGCGCGGAATTTTAAAATTCCGCGCCTTTTTTTATGCCCAAAAAATCATAACTCTGGAGGTATAATTATGAATGATTTGATTAATGCAGTTTGGGTCGCTGTCTGTGGTTCACTTGTTTTCTTTATGCAGCCTGGTTTTCAAATGGTAGAATCAGGACTTACCCGTGAAAAAAATAGTATAAACGTTGCAATAAAAAATCTTACTGATATTGGAATCTCTTTATTCATTTACTGGCTTTTTGGTTTTGGATTAATGTTCGGACTTTCAAAAGGCGGATGGATTGGTACTTCACATTTTCTGGCTGGCGGTACAAAAAACATTTCCTTTGAATTATGCAACTTCCTGTTTTTTGAAGCCATGTTCTGTTCAACAAGCGCAACAATAGTTTCTGGTGCTGTTGCAGAACGAATGAAATATTCTTCTTACATAATTTCTACTTTTATCATCTCGGCAATAATTTATCCTGTTTTCGGACACTGGGCCTGGAACGGTATTCAGCCATCCTTTATTGCAGATTCTGCAGGCTGGCTTTACAAGATTGGTTTTGTTGATTTTGCCGGTTCAACAGTTGTTCACTCTGTAGGTGGTTATGTTGGGCTTGCAGGCATTATTATTCTTGGTGCCCGCAAAGGCCGTTTTGTAAAGGATTATGATACCGGAAAAATCAAGGCTCGCGAGATTCAGGGCTGTAATATTCCAATGACTGTAGCAGGAGTTTTTATTCTCTGGTTTGGCTGGCTTGGCTTTAACGGTGGTTCTGATCTTGCCGTTACGGAACGAGTTCCTCAAATATTGATAAACACCTGTATTGGAGCAGCAACAGGAATGCTTTCTTCCCTATTCATCGGATGGGCTATGTCAGGACTCCCTAACGTAAACTTTGTAATAAACGGAACTCTTGCAGGCCTTGTTGCCATCACCGCAAACTGTCACTGTGTAACTCCGGGAGCCGCCGCAATCATCGGAGCAATTGGCGGAATTGTTATGCTGCTCACTTCTAAGCTTCTTGAAAAACTAAAGCTGGATGATGCAGTTGGTGCAATTCCTGTTCATCTTGCTGCAGGAATCTGGGGAACACTTGCTGTTGGAATCTTTGGACAACCAGAACAGCTTGGTACAAATCCTATTTTAGGAAGCCAGTTCTTAGCTCAACTTATTGGTGTTTTAGTCTGTGGTGTCTGGTCCTTTGGAATTGCATTTATTGCTTTATTTATTTTGAATAAGATTAAGCCACTCCGGGTTTCTGCTGAGGATGAAGATAAGGGATTAAATATTGTCGAGCACGGTTCTTCAACAATGATTTTTGATTTGTACGACAAAATGAGTGAACAGGCACGAACCGGAGACTTATCAATCAGATTAAAGGAAGAACCTTTTACAGAAATCGGACAGATTTCTGCACTGTATAATAAGGTTATGGAAAAGCTTGAAGACAGCTCTTTTGAAATGGAAAGTCTTGATGCCTTTATGAAAAACATAAAGCATGGAATGTTTCTTCTGGATGGCGAATGGAATATTTTACCGCAATACTCAGCAATCACGCCTAAGCTTCTTGGTTGTCCTAATCCGGAACACTACAATTTCCTACTGCTTATGGCACGTACACTTTCCAGAGAAAATACAATGCTGTTAAAAGATTTTCTTGAACGATTATACAACCCGGAGTTTAAGGAAAGCGTAATTGCAAACATGAATCCTATCAGATCCCTGGATGTAAGCTTACGGGTTCCTTCTATGAAAGATTCAGACAAAACAGATATTGTTCACAGAACACTGAACTTTGAGTTTAAACGACTTTACAACAGGCAGCACACAAAAGTAATCAATATTGTAGTTACTGCACAAATTGCAAATGGAAAATAGTGATTTAAACTTATAACAAAATATTTAAAACTTTTTTAGATGTTACTATTGACAGTAACATCTAAAACCTGTATAACTAAACTCACAACGCCGTATCTATGTATAGAAACACAAAATAAATCACAGGATTTCGGCAAGGAGTTTAGTTATGGAAAAAAGAGAAATTGTAAAAGAGAAAAAACAGAATCTTTCTTTAATGGATTTATTACTCACTGCCGTATTGCTTGCAGCCGGCGCAGTATTAAAGTTCTTCGTTGGATCCTTCATCAACTTTTTTGGAATGAAGCCTAACTTCATCATCGCGATGTACTGTATGGCAATTGTTCTTATCAGACCAAAGGTAATTTACAGTCTGATTATTGGTATACTCGCTGGTGGTATCTGTCAGTTCTTCCCGGGAACACCTTACCTGAACTTTGCTTCTGAAGCTGCCGGTGCCTTGTGTATGGGTCTTTTGATTTTGATTCCTTCAAAAAATAAGACAAGTGCAACAATTTCAGCTGCATTAAAAACCTTTGTAAGTACAGTTATTTCTGGTGGCTTGTTCACAGTTCTTCTTTTTGTATTCATCAAGTCTGATCCTTCTGCAATGGTAGCTTATGTACCAATCGTTTTGGGAACAGCAACCTTGAATGCAATCATCGTAGGACTTCTTTACCTGCCACTTATGAAGGTTCTTAAAAAAGAGCTTCCTATAAAGGAAGAAGCTAAGGCCGAAACAAAAGCAGAAGAAGCTCCTGCAGAAAAAGCTGAATAGGTGAACTTGGAGAATTAAATGATTGAAATACAGGAATTAACTTTTAAGTACAAAAATGCCAAAAGCAATGCACTTCAAGACATTTCATTGAAAATTGAAGATGGAGATTTTATTGGAATAATTGGAGAATCGGGAGCCGGAAAAACAACATTCTGCTCGGTTCTGAACGGACTTATTCCTCATCATTACGACGGAGATTTTTATGGAAGTGTAAAAGTTAATGGCACAGATACCTTTGATACAAAGCCCGATAAGCTTGCCTTAAAAGTTGGTTCCGTATTTCAGGATATTGAAAGCCAGATAATCAGCCAGTTTGTAGAAGAAGAAATCCTTTTCGGACTTGAAAACTTTGGCGTTCCTGCCGACCAGATTGAACAGCGGATTGTTTCCGCTCTTGATACTCTGGGAATACTTGAGCTCCGGCACAGGGAAATTGCTTATTTAAGTGGCGGCCAGAAACAGAAGGTTGTGATTGCCGCCATTCTTGCTCTTGAACCAGACATTCTTGTTTTAGACGAACCAACTGGTGAGCTTGATCCTGCATCAAGCTTCCAGATTTTTTCGCTTTTAAAAAAGCTGAACGAAGAAAAAGGAATAACCATCATCATAGCAGAACAGAAGATTATGCTTCTGTGCGAGTTTGCTAAAAAGCTTCTTGTTCTGGAAAAAGGTAAGATGATTCATTTAGGCGAAATCAGGGACACTCTTACTCATCAAAAAGAAATGGAAGAAGCCGGAATAAACTGTCCGCGTGTTGTTACACTTGCAAGTGAAATGAAAGAACAGGGACTTATACCATCAGGAATGTCCGATAAAGATACAATCTGCCTTAACGCTAAAGAAGCTTACAGACTTGTAAAAAAATGCATTCTGGGAGGAAACTAAAATGGGCGAACCGGTAATTGAGTTTAAGAATGTTAACTTTGCCTACAGCATTGCAGCCTATGTAAAAGATATAAATATCACAATTGAAAAAGGCGACTTTATTTCTTTAATCGGTTCAAACGGAGCCGGAAAATCAACCTTTTCAAAATTGTGCAACGGACTTTTAAAACCAGAAAGTGGCGATGTTTTAGTTTTAGGAAAAAACACAAAAAAAGAAAAAGTCAGCAATCTTGCAAAACACATTGGATTCCTTTTCCAGAACCCGGACAGACAGATTTGCTGCGATACAGTAAAAAAGGAATTGATGTTCAGCCTTAAGAACAACGGCGTTCCTGCACAGGAAATTGAAACAAGAGTAAACAAAATCATAAACGACTTTGGATTTTCTCCGGATACAGAACCGTTTAATATGAGCCGCGGTCAGAGACAGCATTTGTGTCTGGCAGGACTAATTGCCTTGAATCCGGAAATACTTGTTCTTGATGAACCGACTACCGGCCTTGATTACCGCGAGTGTATGTATGTTATGCAGCGGATTAAGGAGCTTAACGAACAAGGCACAACAGTAATTATGGTTTGCCACGATATGGAAGTTGTTCTTGATTTTGCCAAAAAGGTTGCCGTTATGGACCGCGGCCAGATTCTTGCTGTTGATGAAACCCGTAAGATTTTTGCAAATAAAGAGCTTATGAATAAGGCACACATTCTACCGCCACAAATTGCAGAAACTGCAATGCTTTTGGGAAACGATTTTTCGGGCGTGTTCACAACCGAAGAAATGATTGAAAGAATTAAACGAATAAGAAAGTAGAAAGGAAATAAATATGAAAGGATTTTTAGATTATCTTGAAGGAAACTCCATTCTTCACAAGCTTCATCCGCTTACAAAAATTACAGCTTCTGTACTTATCTGTGCAGCAGCTTTTTGTTCTTCCAACATCTTTTTTCTTCTGGGAATAATTCTGTTCAATATTCTTTTGGGATTAATTGGCAACGGAAAAAGGGGACAGTCTAACGGGTTGTTCAGAAGGGTGTGCGGTATACTTAAAGGCCTTATCAAAATGTCGATTTTCCTTTTTATTCTTCAGATTCTTGTAATCCGCACTGGTACAATCGTAATTCATTTGGGACCAAAGTTTGGCATTACTGATGTTGCAATCAGGAACGGTCTGCTGCTCGTACTCAGACTTACAGCTGCAACACTTCCGCTTTCCACATTGATTTCAGTAACAAACTTAAACGACCTTTCAAACACGATGGTAAAAAATCTTCACATACCTTACAAATACGCTTTTACATTTACTTCTGCAATTCATTTTATTCCGGTTTTCTCCAGAGAGATGAGTGGCATTATTGAATCGCAGAATGCAAGAGGAATTGATTTTGAAGTAAAAAATCCATTCAAAAAGTTTACGATGATTTTACCACTTTGTCTTCCGCTGTTAATTTCTTCTGTAAGAAAAATCGAATCAACTGCAACCGCTGCCGAGCTCAGAGGCTTTTACCTTCGAAACAGCAAAACTTGCAGTAAGGTTTACAAGCTCCATTTCAGCGATATTGTTTTTCTGATTGTAGGAATTGCACTTCTTGCAGCAGGAATTATTCTGTAATTATCTTAGATTATCTGACCTGTGCTCCGGCTTCAATTGCCTTTACATTCAATTCATAAAAAGCCGGCTTTACTGTAGTCTTAAGCGCTTCTGTTAGTTCATCCTTACTGATTGTTTCTTTACCGCTCGCAGAAGCACTTGCCGCACCAAGCAGAATCATATTCACAACCTTTGAAGAACCAAGCTCCTCACAGATTTTATCAGCATCAACAGCAACAACATCATAATCCTTTTTAAGAAAATCAATCATTATATCTGCTTCAAAAACTTTTCCCGCAAGGCTCGCTTCTGCCGGCTGAACAACTTTTTTATTTATGATTACTGTGCCACCCTTTTTAAGGTATTCAATATTCCTCACCGCTTCCGCTGCTTCAAACGCAATAATAATATCTGCCTGTCCACTCGGAATCAGCGGCGAATAAACATCATCTCCAATTCTAACATGACTCACAACCGAACCGCCTCTCTGTGCCATTCCAATTGTTTCTGCCGAAAGAACATTCTGTCCGCCAGCAATTGCCGCCTGAGATAAAACCTTCGCAGCCAGAACTGTTCCCTGTCCGCCAACTCCACAAATCAAAATATTTTTTGCCATAATTTCCTCTTATTAATCTCAGACTAGTTTATTGCATCTAAATTACACACACTTGCGCACAACCCACAGCCAGTGCAAAGCGAACTATCTATCTCAACTATTTGTTTTCCTTTTGCATTTTTTGCAGCGCTTACACTCAACGCCGGGCACCCCAACTCGTTTATGCATTTTCTGCAGCCAATACATTTTGCTGTATCAACTTTTTTTGCACCAGGCATTTTGTAACCAAGCTTAGACGCAATGCTTATACATGGCGACTTAAAAATCACCGCACTTACACCAGGAGCCGCCACCACAGTTTTTACCGCTTCAACCGAAGCTTCCTGATTAAACGGATCAACTTCAATCACTGGATTCACACCAATTGCTTCCAGGATTTTTGGAATGCTGATTTTATCAACAACCTGGCCCATCATCGTCATTCCTGTTCCCGGATGCGGCTGATGACCTGTCATAGCTGTAGTTGAGTTATCAAGAATACAGATTGTCTGGTGCGACTGATTGTACACCGCGTTTACCACACCGGTAATTCCGCTTGCAAAGAAGGTTGAATCGCCAATAAAGCTGAAGCAGAGTCTGTCCGGCTCGTTATGATAAAAGCCCTGAGCCATTGTAATATCGGCACCCATACAAAGACAGGTATCGCACATATCAAGCGGTTTTGCATTACCAAGTGTGTAGCAGCCGATATCACCACAGAAAGCTGTTTTCTTGCCTTTCATTGCCTGCTTTACCGCATAGAATGCCCCACGATGAGGACAGCCCGCACACAACACCGGTGGACGAACAGGAAGCTCTGGTTTTGAAGAATTATTAGTTTTTGGACTATTATAATCTTCCAGTTTTTCACCACCCTGCTCTATAAACTTCTGTAAAACCGATTTTACAATATCTGTAGAAAGCTCGCCTGCTTCTGGAACAAGACCATCTTTTTTACCGTGGATTTTTATTTTGTCTGGACCATCCATTTCTCCACAAACAGAAATAAGGTTTTCTTCTATAACAGGATCAAGCTCTTCAAAAACTATAACTTCCGCATTCTCCTGCAAAAACTTTTTTGCCAGCTGCTTTGGGAAAGGATACGGTGTACCAATTTTCAAAATTGCTGCATCCTTCAAAACCTGAAGCTTTGGGTTTTCAGAAGTGATGATTTCCAAAGCTTCTTTCAGATAGCACCAGCTTATGCCACCGGCTGCAAAAGCAATCTTTCCGCTACCCTTCACACTATTCCACTTGCTCTCAGAAAACTCCTGTGGCAGCGTTTTTTCGTTGCGCTCAAAAATACGCTTGTGATTCAAATATGATGCTCGTGGGAAAATTACCCAACGTGAAGAATCTTTCTCAAAAGTACCCGGTGTACGGCAAGGCTGCAACTCTGGGAACTCAAGACTCTGGTAAGCATGGTCAACTCTCGTTGTCGGACGAAGAAGAACTGGTGTGTTATATTTTTCAGAAAGCTCAAAGGCATACTGAACCATCTCGTAGGCTTCCTGCGGAGTAGAAGGATCAAGACAGGGAAGCTTGGAAAAAGCAGCATAAGTACGGGTATCCTGTTCTGTCTGGCTTGATATAGGACCCGGATCATCGGCAACAACAATTACCATACCGCCCTTCACTCCAACGTAAGAAAGACACATAACAGGATCGCTGGCAACATTTAAACCAACCTGCTTCATTGTAATAAGAGTGCGGCTTCCGGCAAAGCTTGCTCCACCGGCAACTTCTGCAGCGGCCTTTTCGTTTACCGACCACTCAACGTAAGTTCCAGTTTTATCTTTATACTTTGCAATAAACTCAATAATTTCGCTGGATGGAGTTCCCGGATACCCCGCAACAAGGTTGACCCCAGCCTTCAAAGCACCAAGAGCAATCGCCTGATTTCCCATTATCATCTGTTTTGCCATTTCTTACCCTACTTTGTTCTGCACCGCCAGATTACAAACAGTACATTTTTTATTGTTTTGTTCTTATATATAGTAACAAATATACTACTTTTCCGGGATTGTAGCAAGTGGAAATAACAGCTGGTTTTTTAATGGACTTTTATAATAGTTAAATGATTTAAACTGGACTCTTATAATACTTCCGCACTCAAGAAATCTTTCTGATCCTAAAAAGTTGAACCCTTTTTTGAACCAGTTCACGCTAAAAACCTATTCCTGTGCTTTATCAAGAACTCGTTCCACTTTTTTATGCTGGACTCCTATAATATTTCATGGACTTTCATAATACTTCGACAAAAATCCACGCTTTTTCTCTGGACTTTTATAATACTTCATAACTACAGAAGAGTTCTCTCCTCCCTGACAGGCTTAATTCATAAGAAATCTGATTCTCTCTTCCCCAGCAAATTATAATTCTCTTGGACCTTTATAATATTTACCGCGATATATTTGGACTCTTATAATACTTCCCTAACTAGAAATACCCACAGCACTCAATTGCCTGTTATCTTATAAAAACTTCCACCTTTTTATGCTGGACTCCTATAATATTTAATGGACTTTCATAATACTTCGCCCAAAAAACAGCACTTTTTTACTGGACTTTTATAATATTTTGCAATTAAACCTGTTGGACTCTTATAATATTTGAAATCTGCAGCCCCCCATACACTTGTGTAACAAAAACACCACAGGTATGTCCCCATTGTTATTCAAAATACATAAAAGGATTGTCCCTCTTTTCACAATAACACACACCTCATCTATCTCTAGAGACATAACAGGCTTGTCCCCTTTGTTATCGATCGTTTCATCAGCCTCCCACAAAAAGCTTTCCTGCTCCTCCAAAATCCCCTTTCCCCGAGCTCCCTCCTATGGACATTTATAATATTTACCCCAAAAAAGCACATTTTTCATAAAAAAATATGGACATTTATAATTTTTCGATTGGACTTTTATAATTTTTTGGGTTATAATGATTTTTGGGTGGGAGCTTTTGGACTTTTATAATCGTTTACTGGACCTTTATAATCGAGTTTTGGACTCTTATAATAATAAAGTGGACCTTTATAATCTAAAATCTCATAAATCTTTATAATATAAGTATTTATCCTGCCTCAATATTTAAAATTTAAATATATAAATAAAGGTTAGTACATTTGAGAAAAAAATCGAAGTCATTAATCATTAAGAACATTTCTCAGCAAAGTATCTTAAAAATTCCTAACAATTTTCTAAGAGCAAGTTACAAATGTTCTGCAACAACTCAGCGAATGTACTTCTATTCTATATTTAAATTTTTAACATCAGAGAACAACCAGGGTGTTGTTTCCTTCAGTTTTTCTGACTTCTTCACAGATTTAAATTTAAAAGATGGACAAAAAACCAGAACTCTCATAAAAGAATCTGCTAACGAAATCCTTGATATGAAAATTGTTTTGGAAGATAACGAAAAACAATACGAAGTAACAAACGTTTTCCAGACGGCAAAATGTGTTTTCACCGAAACAACCTTTTCTTTCAAGTTCACAGATGCAATGAAAACCTTTCTGGATGAATTAAAAGAAATCGGTTTTACACTCTTTGATATAAATGATCTTGGAAAATTAAAATCTTTCTATGCTTTAAGATATTATCTTGTTGCACTTTCTTTTAAAGGATTTGAAGGTAAACGTGGTAATCTTAAAAACTCCTGGTATTTCGAATATTCTGTAGAAGAATTACGCCGCTTGTTTGATATTCAGGATAATGAATACACTCAGATTGGTCCGTTCAAAAACATTGTTATAGATTTACCATTAAAAGAATTAAACGAAAAAAATCTTGGAATACAGATTGTTTATACACCTCTTAAAAAAAGTCGCAAAATTGTTGGTTTCCGTTTTGACTGCATTGATTCAATTAAAATTGCAAAAGTTGATCAATCAAAATATGCATACATTGAAGATAAATCTGTAAAAGAAGATTCAAATAATGTTGATGTTGAAGATGTAAAAATGGAAGGTATTATGACAATTGCCAAAAATCCTATCCGTTATGCAGAATTACTCGATGAAGAACGAAAAAATCCTAATATTTTTGGATTTTCTCCGGAAGTCAGTGCCCTTATCCGTTTAGGCGAAGAGCTTAAGGCTGCCGAAGAAGATGCCAAATCAAAGGCCGAAAGCTCAAACTAACATTATACAGAAAGCACGTTCTTTCTTTTCTTTATAACACCGCCTACAGTAAGGACAACCTCATCATTTTCAATTTCCTGGCGTAAGTGCTCAATTGCAAAAATAATACCTTTTGTAATATTAAGGTTATTTTTTGTAAAAAGGATTTTCCATTCCTTTTTTACTTCCGGTGGAACACAAATGTTAATCTGCCCTTCCCTATCCTGTTTTTTTACAGCTTTTTCTGGTGCAGGCGCTGGTTTTGGCTTTTCTTTTATTTCTACAACTTCCTTAACTTCCGGAGTTTCAATTACTTCAGGCCCTTCCGGTTTAGTAAGTGTTTGTGCTAACTGATTTGTTAAAGATTCTGGAACATCGGTAAAGCTTACTTTCTTGCTTGCTGGTATCATTATTCACCTCTCACAGATGCAGCCAATTCTTCAATAGCTGCCAGAGTTTTTTTCTTGGCTCCAATTTCTATAATGCTTTTCTGGTAGGCCTGTGACTTTTTAAATGCCTGATCCTGCGGTACAATAATTTTTTTGTAGCCAGATTGCTGCATAATTGCGTTTTTTATGTTTGTATCGAGCGCAAAAGATGCATTATGATCGTTAATTACAACAGTTTTTATCTCTGCTTTCGGGCAGCGGCGGCGTTTTTTAAAATCGTTAAGGTTTTCTATAAAGATTGTGAGTCCATCTGCAGAAAAAGTATCACATTTCATAACAGGGATTATTTCATCACATGCATAAAACACATTTTCTTCAAAGGTGCTGAAGTCAGGGCTTGTATCGAAAATGCAGTAATCAAAATCCTTTTCGAACTCTTTTGTCAGATCATCCATAACGAATGGTTCTTCGGTAGCAACATTCTTTTTATATATACGGAGATTGCTTTTTTCTTTTCCTTCATTTTCGAGTGGTTTTGTCGGCATAATCCAGAGATTATTAATTTCTGTTTTTGTTACAGGCTTATCGCAGGTACATTTATTTAATAATGCATCGGCAAGTTCAAATCCTATTTCTTTAAGTAAAGCACCGGAAGCATTTCCCTGAGGATCTGCATCAATCAGAAGAACCTTAGAATTTTTTGCCAGTTCAGCTGCAAGAGCAATTGCAATGGATGTTTTTCCAACACCACCTTTTTGTAATCCTAATCCAATAACTTTCATAAACAAAATCCTTAAAAAAGAAAAACTAGAAATTATATAGAATTATTCTATATAACTAGATTATCGGTAGAAAACAAGAAAATGTCAAGAAAAATAATAGAAAATAAATAGAATAATTAAAGAAAAATACAAGATAATATATAGAAATATAGAATATAACAAGATAACTAGATAAAAACTAGAAAATAACTAGATATTAACAAAACCGCGTGTAGGATTCGTCTGGCAGGCCTGATAACGTTTTTTCGAGTAATATGTCAATCTTAATGATTTGGGCCGTTTATTGTGATTTTCAATTCAGTTTTTACATTGTCTGTGTTATAATATTTTTATATTCAATAAAGGTTTTATCTGGAGAAATAAAGTGAAGTTTTTACATACGGCAGACTGGCATCTTGGAAACTCGATGTTTGACATTGACCGAACCGAAGAGTTCAATTCTTTTTTACACTGGTTAAAAGAAACAATCACAAAAGAAAAAGTAGAAGTTCTTATTGTAGCAGGCGACATTTTTGATACTATAAATCCGCCTGTTGTTTCAAAATGCCAGTATAATGATTTTCTTGCTGCCCTACTCGATACGGATTGTAAAAATGTAATAATTATTGGTGGTAATCACGATTCAGGAACTTTACTGGATTCAGAAAAAAAACTGCTTAAATACCTGAATGTTCACGTTGTCGGTTCAATAAATAATCTTCAGCCGGAAGATATGATTTTTGAATTGTACGATAAATCTAAAAATATAATCGGTATTTGTGCGGCAGTTCCTTTTGCAAGGGAAAATGAGCTTAGAAATTATATAGAAAAGGATGAAGAATCCAAATCTTTCTCAGATTTATCTTATGGAAGCCTGTATAAAAAGGTTTTTGAAGCCGCAGATAAGGTTCGAAATGGAAGAAATATACCAATTATTGCTACAGGTCACTTATATGCCGCTAATCTTGAAGGCAGATTTTCAGAAGAAACATCGGAAACTAAGTCTGATGATGGAAAACGAAAAATTGATGTTGTAGGAAATCTTGGTTCTGTTCACGCAAATGTTTTCCCGGAAGGCTTTGATTATGTTGCTTTAGGACATATCCATTACAGCACAATGGTAGATAAGCAGCCTCGAATAAGATATTCAGGCTCCCCTTTTGTACTTGGTTTTGATGAAGCTCACCTGCCCCGACATGTTCTTGTTGGCGAAATAAATAAAGAACAGGCTTCCGGCGAATTGTTTGATATAAATGATTTGGAAATAAAGAAAGTTCAGGTTCCATCTTTTGTAAAGTTCAAAAGACTTTCCGGTTCCTGCAAGGATATAAAGGCAGAATTGGAAAAGCTTAAATCTGCTTCTAAAAGTAAAGATCCAAAAACTTACCTGGAGCTTTATTATAAATGGGAACAGGGAGTGAACATTTACGAAGAGCTGGAAGAAATATCAGCAGATTTACCAGAAAACATCTGTGTTGCAAACCGAAAAATGCAGGATACAAAAAGTATCTTGGCTGGAAAAGTCGATAATTTGGGATCGGATGAATTAAAGAATCTTAGTGCCGAAGAAATCTTCAAAAGTTTAATTCTGTCTAAAAAACAGTTTGAAGGTGACGAAGAAGCTGCAGTAGAAAAATATCTCCCATATTTTAAGCAAATCCTGACTGATATAGAAAACGGAGTTCCAGATGAGAATAAATAAAATCGAAATAGAAAATCTTAATTCTTTAAAAGGCTACTGGTGCATAGATTTAACACACCCGGATTATCAGAAAAATCACGATTTGTTTGTAATCTGCGGAGAAACTGGAGCCGGTAAAACAACAATCCTTGATGCAATAACACTTGCTTTATACGGCCGAACTCCACGCCAGGACAGCTTTGGCAGCACAAATGAGGTAATGACCCGTCATACTGCAAAATGTATGGCAAGGGTAACTTATACCTGTAAAAGAGGAACTTTTGAATCTGAGTTTACTCAAAACAAAGCCCGCGAAAAACTCGATGGAAATCTTGTTTCGGCTTCCTGCAGGATTAAAAATCTTGATACAGGAGAAGAAATGCCTCATCTTGCAATTGCTTCTCTTGCAAAAAATACAGCAGAAATAATTCATCTGGATTATACACAGTTCTGCCGTTCAATTATGCTCGCTCAGGGGGAGTTTGATACTTTTATTATGGGTGATGAAAGAGCCCGTGCAGCAATTCTTGCAAAGCTTAATGGCACCGAACATTATAAGGAAATTGGTGTACGCGTTTGTACAAAGGCGGCAAAAGTCAGAAGGGATTTGGAAAACTTGAAAAAGGAAATGGATAATGTACAGGTCCTGTCTGGAGAAGAAATTGAAAGTCTTATAGAAGAAAGAAAGCAGAAAGAAGATGAGAATAAATCAATCAAGCAGAAGGAAGACAAAAATAATGAAGCATTGAACTGGCTTGAAAATCTCGAAGAAAAATCTAAGGAAGTTGAAACTGCAAAGACGCAAAGGGCAGAAGCAGAAAAAAAGATAAATCAGTTTAAAGAAAAAGAAACAATTATTTCAAAAGCCGAAAAGGCCCTGAACTGTGTAAAAGATTATTCGGTATTATCCGGATTGCAGCAGGAAAATGAAAAGACGGAAAAGTCGCTTAATGAGATTCAAAAGCAGCGTGAAGAATGTAATGGAAATATTATAAAAGTCCAAGAGGAAGAAGAAAAAGCAAAACAGTCTTATTATGAATTGAAAAATCAGGAAGAAACTCTGAGAAAACTTTGGAAAGAGGTTTCGGATATTGACAGTAGGCTTGAACCGGTAAAAGAAAGCTATGACAAAAGCCTGAAAGCCAGAAATGATGCAGAAAAGTCTTATAATGATGGAGAAAAAGATTTTACTGATATAGAAAATGAGATAAAAGAAATCCAGAAGACGATAGAAGAGCTTTCAAAATATTTAAGTGAGCATGATGCAGATAAAGATTTAATGAAAATAATTCCGGTGCTTAATCAGAAGAAAGAAACTATTGAAGCTTATGAGGAAAAATTACAAAAGTCCAAAGATGATTTATTCCAGAATCAGAATACACTGAAAGATTTAGAAGGAAAGAAAACAGAAATTGATGAAATCATAAAACAGCTTGAAGAAAAGCTTAAAAATTATGTAAGCACTGAGTTTATGGCAGTTTCTTCTATATTGCGGGCAAACCTGGAAAAGGGAAAAGCGTGTCCGGTTTGTGGTTCTCTGGAGCATCCGGCCTGTAATGAAATGGACATTTATAATAGTTCTGCAGAAAATCAGAAAGATGAAGATAATACAGCTGCTGTTACAGAAAATGTTGCAGAATTAAGTAAACAGATAGAAAAGAAAAAGCAGGAGCTTGAAAAGCTTAATTCCGAAATAGCTGGCATAAAAGAAAAGGTTTCTGGAAAAGAAAATGAAAAGGCTGGTTTTGAAAAAGATTTGGGAACAGAATCAGAGCAGATTAAAAAGCTTACTGAAAAATGGCAAGCTTCATGCGAATCCTGCGAAAACCTTCAAAGTATTATAAAAGTCCTGTCAGATTTATATTCATCTTATGAAAATAAGAAAGAGAGTCTTACTGAAAGCCAGTCAAATCTGAAGATTGCAGAAACTAATAAGACAGCTATAAATCTGGATAAATTAAAATCAGATTTTGAAAAAGCAGAAAAAGAATATAAAGCCGAAAAAGAAAAATATGATTCCTTAAAAAAACAACGAACAGAACTTTTTGGCGAAAAGGTTGTTGGGGATGAAGAACAGCTTTTTACCAAACAGCTTTCATTGTTTGAGCAGTCATACAAGAAAAGTTCAGAAGAAAAAAATAAGTATGAAAAAGAAAAGAGTGGTTATGAAAGCAGTATAAATCAGCTGAAAGAACAGATTAAAAATAGGAGCAGTGAGCTTGAAAATGCAAAGAAAAAGTTTGCAGATGTTCTTGCTAAAAATGGATTAGCCGATGAGGATGATTTTAATAATTCCAGGCTTGAAAGTGAAGAACTTGAGATCTTGAGAAATGAAAAGAAGAGTCTTGAAGAAACAGATAATGAAACAAGACTGAATCTTAAAAAAACAAAAGATGATTTTTCTGAGCTTGAAAAACAGAAGCTGACAGATAAAACAAAAGAAGAAATTAAAGAAGAAAACAAAAACTATGAATTCAAAAAAAATGAAAACAGCGAAAGGGTAGGTGCAATCAATAATCAGTTTGAAGCTGATGAAAAGAACAGAAAGGCATTGGAAGGACTTGAAGAAAAATATAAACAGCTTTACGAACAGGATGCTCTCTGGCAGGAAATGCGCAGCTTTATTGGAGTTAAGACTGGAGAGGATTTTGAAGTCTTTGTTCAAGCACTTGCATTTAAGTATCTGCTCAAAAAAGCTAATAAATATGTAAGTGCAATTTCCGGAAGGTATACACTTGTTCAAAAAGAAGGCGCAGTTGATTTTCTTGTACATGATGTAAATTATCCTGATTCAAAAGAAGACAGGCCTATAACAAATATGAGTGGCGGCGAAAAGTTTATAATCAGCCTGTCGCTGGCACTTGGCATTGCGGAGCTTGCAAGCATGAATGTTAGTGTAGACTCACTCTTCCTTGATGAAGGCTTTGGAACTTTAAGCGGCGAACCTTTGATTGAAGCAGTAAATGCTTTGAAAACGCTGCAGAGCAGTGGAAAAATGCTTGGAATAATTACCCACGTAGAAGGGGTTATCCGCGAGTTTGACCAGAAAATTGAAGCAGTAAAAAAGAGTGGTGGCGTGAGTGAATTAAAAGGTTCTGGAATTACGCACAGGGGGGCTTATGACACGTGATGAAAATGTTGAAATATTTGAAAACACTGTAGATGTTTGTAAGGGCAGTGAAACACTTAAGGCAAGTATAAAGAACAGCCGTGCTAAACAGTCATTTATTTCTGAAAAGGATGATTTACCGGACGGTAGTAAAATTGTACGGTTTGAACAGCCGGCAAAAATCATCATTTCTAAAAAGCGAACCTTTGAAGCCGCTCAAGCTTATGCCGGAAAAAATGGAGATAAAGTTTGTGCACTTAATTTTGCTTCTGCTTCGAATCCGGGGGGAGGAGTTTTGAATGGAGCGCGTGCACAGGAAGAATGTCTTTGCCGTGTTTCCACACTCTATTTTTGTCTGGACGTGGACGAAATGTGGGAAAAGTTCTACAAGCCTCATCGGGCAATGCATAATCCACTTCATAATGATGATATTATCTACACACCTGAAATTGCAGTTTTTAAAAGTGATACAGCTTACCCCAAATTGTTGCCGCAGGACGAATTGTATAACGTTGATGTCCTGACCTGTGCAGCTCCAAACCTGAGTGTATATCCATGCAGCAATTACAATGGGGGAAAACAAAAACTGCTTCTAACAGACTCCCAGCTTGAAGAGCTTCACAAAAAAAGAGACCGTCGTATTTTTGATGTTGCCGTACAGAACAATGTTGATGTATTGATTTTGGGAGCATTTGGATGCGGAGCTTTTTCCAATAATCCAGAAGTTGTTGCAAGGGTTATGCTTAATCTTGCAAAAGAATACGGACATGCTTTTAAGACAATAGAGTTTGCAGTTTATTGTCCACCGTATGATGATTCAAATTACAAGGCATTTAAAGAGGTAGAAAATGAAAAATAAAGATGAGTTAATTAAGATTCCAAAGGAAAAGAAAATCCGTGTGATAATAGACACAGATGCGGCTTGCGAGGCTGATGATCCATTTGCAATTGCACAGGCGCTTATGAGTCCTAAGCTGATAGTGAAGGGGATACTCGCTGAGCATTTCAGGGAGAAGGGATCGGAAAGGCGTAGTTATCATGAAGTGAAGACTGTTTTACAGGCAATGGAGCTGGAAGGGCAGGTTCCGGTTATTACAGGAGAAATGGGTCCGCTTGATGAAATCTATACCTCCCGTGAGCTTTCTTATGATGTAGTATCTCCTGCTGCAGAGTTTATAATTGATGAAGCGACCCGTCCAGCAAATCCTTTTGTTCCGGCAGATTCAAAGCCTCTTTATATTTTGTGCCAGGGGGCAATTACAAATGTAGCCGCGGCGTTAAGAGCTGCACCTCAAATCAAAGACAAAATCATTATTATATGGATTGGAACACACGGAACAAACAATATTGGAAAACCGGCTCCTTTCCGCGAGTTTAATGCAGGTAACGATATTACAGCTGCCAACGAAGTTCTTCAGAGTGGAGCTGAGGTGTGGCTTGTTCCATCGGATGTGTATACTACTATTAATGTTAGTCTTGCCGAACTGAAAGAAAAAGTTGAGCCTTATGGAAAAATCGGGCACCATCTCTATCAAAACATGATAGACTACAATCTTTCTGACCGTGCTGCCTGGACTCAGGGGGAAAGCTGGTCGCTGGGTGATTCCCCTGCAATTGCAATTGCCATAAACCCCGGCTGCGGAAAATACGACATGGAACCGGCACCTTTTGTAAATGAAGACACAAGCTCTTCTGCAAAACCGGGAAGTCCAATCATCCGCGTATACAAAAGCGTAGATTCACGATTTATCCTTGAAGACTTTTTTGCAAAGCTGCATTTGAATTATTAAAGTGAATCTTTTCTGTATAGTACTTTACATTTTATACTATACATAGTATAATTATTATTTGTAAAGATGATTACAGGTTTCCCAAGTCCCGCGCAAGGGTACGAAGACAAAACAGTTGATTTAAACTCATTTTTTATTAAGCATCCGGCGGCCACGGTATTTATGCGTATAGATTCATCGCGCTATGTTTCTATGGGTATTTACGATGGCGACCTGCTTATAATTGACAGGGCAAAGGCAATAAACAAAAACAGCCTGGTCGTTTACGAAGCAGACGGTTGTTTTAATATTGGCAGAGTTTTCAACATCAAAAGCGAGGCTATGATTACTGGAGCCATAACTTATGTAATCCACACGGTTAAAGAAGTATGATTTTACATGCAGATGGAAACAGTTTTTATGCCTCATGCGAACAGATTTATCGTCCAGACTTGCGAGGGAAACCGGTAATCGTTCTTTCGAATAATGATGGAATTATTATCGCCCTGAACAAGGAAGCCAAAGCTTTAGGTTTCCGTCGTGGAGAAGTTTACTTTAAGGTAAAGGATACATGTATCCAGAAAGAGGTAACCGTTTTTTCCAGCAATTACACTTTGTACGCAGACATAAACAGACGTATAACTTCTATCTATATGGAGTATGCACCGGAAATAGAAGAGTATTCCATAGACGAGTCGTTTCTGTTTTTTAATGATGTTAACTGGACCAAAAAGGATTACGAAGAAATTGGTTTTGAACTCAAGCAGCGGGTTGCAAGGGAAGTGGGCATTCCAATCTGTGTGGGGGCGGCGCCAACAAAAACTCTTGCCAAGCTTTACAATAAAAATGCTAAAAAGCACAATGGTGTTTTTGTTTATGATGAAGCAGAAATTGATGAGCTTTTAAAAAACACAAAGTGCAGAGAGATTTGGGGCATTGGTCCTGCAAAGGCTGCAATTCTTTCTCATCATGGAATAATGGATGCCCTTATGTTAAAAAATATGCCGCTGAATCAGGCAAAAAAGCTGCTTACAATTCAGGGGTTTGCAACTGTCCGCGAGCTGAATGGTGTGCCTATGATAGACCGGGTTACCAGAGAAAAAAAGGATGTGATTACTTCGAGCCGCCAGTTTTCCGTAAAGGTTTATGATAAGGAAACAATTGAATGTGCGCTTGTGCAGTATTCCGAGCTGGCTGTGGAAAGATTGAGAAAGCAGAACAGTGAATGCGGTGCGGTCCATGTGCATATTTCTACGTGCAATTATTATTCGGAAGACAGGGAGTCGCAGTTTTCAGATGGGGTCTGCATTCAGCTTCCACGCATGACCTCGTATACTCCAGATATTGTGTTTGCCGCCAAAATGGGCCTTGATCATATTTTCAGGAAAGGGTACGGCTACAAAACTGTTATGGTCACTTTGTTTGAGCTTAAACCGGCGGCGTGTCAGGGTTACCTGTGGATAGACCCAAAGGAAGATGAAAAGAAACGTGATTTTATGGCCGCCCTGGATTCTCTGTCTCAAAAATACGGACGTCAGGTTGTAACGCTTGCAAAGGGACTTGGTGAAAATCCCTGGAAAATGAAGCGTGAATATCTTAGTCCCTGCTGGACAACACGACTTGAAGATTTTCCGCCTGTTCGGTAATCGTGAAAAAATCTCCAAAAAAGTAAAAAATCATCATAAATGTTAAACGTTTAACTAGTTAAACTTAATGAAGTTGTATATAATAAAAGTCAGATTCTGGGACGATTTAGAACAATTGTTTCAAAAATTAAAGATTTATTACAGGGGAAATAAATGAAAAATCTATTCAAAATAATTTTGTTATTGGCAGGTATTATTATGATTGGAAGTTGCGCAACAGACAGCAGTAATGAAAAATCAGAAAAGAAAGAAGAAACAACCACTCCGGTTACACCAGTTGTAGAGCAGGAGCTTTCTACAAACGGGCTTGGAATTACAGATGCAAAATATGCCGACAGCATAAAGTATGGTCTTCTCAGCACAGGCAACAATTATCTGGTAAAACAGGTTCTTGCAAAAATGCGTGCCGGTGAAGAAAATGTGTACATTGCAGCACTTGGTGGTTCTGTAACAGAAGGTGCTGGTCCTTCAAGCTTTAAGCAGGGTTATGCTTATCAGTTCAAAAACTTTTTAACAGAAAAATATGCGGCAGATGCCAAAAAGGTTTTCTTTGACGGAGCCGGAATAGGTGGAACTCCTTCGCCAATGGGTTTGGTTCGCTACCAGAAGGATGTTGTAGATGTTCTTGGACAGAAGCCTGATTTACTGTTAATTGAGTTTGCGGTAAACGACTGGCAGGAATGTTCCAACACACGGGCCTTTGAATATTTAATCCGCGATGCACTTAAAAACGGAACAGCAGTAATTGTTGTGTATGCCGCCGCAACTTATGGAAATCAGCAGCAGGTAATGTCTCCTGTAGCACAGTTCTACAAGGTGCCGGAAGTAAGCGTAAGCAAGGCTCTGGATTATTCTGGAATCAACAAAAACAAAGACACAAATATTTATTACACCGATATGGTTCATCCTACAGCAAATGGTCATAAGTTTATGGCTGACTGTATTTTGAATCTTATTGAAGTGATTGATGCAGCCGAAGCAGACGAACCTTTTGCAATCCCGGAAGGCTATAAGAATGAAAATCCGTTCAAAGAGTTCAAGTCAATCTTTGGAAATACGGAAGATTCAAACGTTAAGATTACAGCCGGAGGTTTTGCTAAAAAAGACACCTTTGTTCAGAATTATATGAAGGGCGGAAAATCATTCCCGGAAAACTGGTACTATGATGGTTCAGAGGCAGCAATCGGTGGCGGTAGTTTTAAAATGACTTTGAATTGCAAGAGTCTTATTTTCATCTATAAAAACAGTAATTCAAAGGTATTTGGAAATGCCGAAGTTTACGTAGATGGAAAGCTTTACAAAAAGTTCAATGGCTGCGATGGCACCGGCTGGAACAACTGCGTAGTAACAATGATAATTGACGAAAAGGAAAGTGCAAAGCACACTGTAGAAGTTAAGATGGCAGAAGGCGAAGAGAACAAAGCTTTCACAATTCTTGCTATGGGGTATGCAAAATAATTTTTTAAGGATCTTTAAAATAAGTTGACACCGCAATACTTTGGTGTTATATTGTGTATATTGGATATACACAATATAACACCAATTTTTTTTGTAAGCTAATGCACTATGGAGGCAACTTATGAACGTAATCGAAGTAAAAGATTTATGTAAATCATTTCCTTCTTTTCAGTTAAAAAATGTTAATATTGTTTTAGAAGAAGGCTACATAATGGGCTTTATCGGGCGAAATGGTGCAGGAAAAACCACAACGCTCAAATCTATCTTAAATCTTCTTAATCCAGACTCCGGTACAATAAATCTTTGCGGCCTTAATATGCCAAAGAATGAAACAGAAATCAAAAATCTTATTGGTTATGTAGCAGGTGGCGTGGATTTTTATCCTGAACAGAAAATCAAAAAAATTACAAATATTACTAAAATCTTCTATAAAGAATGGGATGATGAACGCTACAAGGAGCTTTGCAAAAGATTCGAAATTGATGAAAACAAAAAGTTCAAGCAGCTTTCTGCCGGAATGAAGGTAAAATATTCAATTGCAGTTGCTTTGAGTCATAACGCAAAATTACTTATTTTGGATGAGCCTACAAGCGGTCTTGATCCTGCTGCCCGTGATGATTTAATCCTTATTTTCCAGGAGTTTGTAGAAGACGGTAAACATTCAATCCTGTTTTCAACTCACATCACTTCGGATTTGGAAAAATGCGCTGACTTTATCACCTATATCAAAGGCGGAGAAATCCTTGCGTCTACCGATGTTGAAACCTTTGAAAAGAGCTACCTGCTTGTTGCCGGTAAAAAGGATGATTTGACACCAGAGCTCGAAGGCAAGGTGATTGGTATTCACAAGCACAACCTTGGTTTTGAAGGAATGATAAAAGCTGATGATAAAGCTCTTGTAGAAGGAATGGAAATCTCGGTTCCATCACTCGAAGATATTATGATTCATCTTGAAAGACGTTCGTAAAAAGGAGGCGCAAAATGAGTATGGTATTTAAGCTTTTGAAAAAGGAAGCAACCCTTAATTATAATGTTTCAACAGTCATCTGGTGTATTTGTGCAGCCGGAATGTATTATATACCGAATTATCCGGCTTACATTGGAATGTTCTATTTACTTCTTGCAGTTATGATGATTTTCCAGCTTGGACAGGCTGCAAACGATCTTACTTATTCTGCACTTCTGCCGGTTCGTAAGGTAGACACAGTTTCGGCAAGATTTCTCTATTGCGGGCTCCTGGAAATTGTAATTATTGCATTGAGTCTGATTGCATGCTTTGTCCGCAGATTTGCAGGATTCCCGCCGAATGCATCTGGTATAGACATGAATGTTGCTTTCTATGGATTGCAGTTGATTATTATATCTATAATCAATCTGGTATATTTGGGAAATGTTTATAAAAATCCGGCAAAGGTTGGAAAGCTGTTTTTTATTTCTTCTATTTTGTATTTTGTTTTGTATGCACTTTGTGAAATCCCAATTTGGGTTTATAAGGCAATGGATGAACAGACTGGATTCGTCCTTGCAGACATTGGTGCTTATCTTAAAGCAAACGATGGTGCAGGAATGATTAAGCAGATTCCTCTGCTGATTGTTGGAATTATATTCTATGTTTTAAGCTGGGTGATTACTTATAAGCGCGGTTGTAAGCAGTTCCAGAAGTATGATATTTAATTGAACGTTCGAATGTAAATGGACTTAGTTTTATCACAAAAAAGTGACAAGCCAATTTATACTCAGATTTTCGAACAGATTTCGAACCAGATTCTGAAAGGGGAGCTTAAGCCGGGAACAAGGCTGCCCCCAATCAGAACTGTTGCAGTAGAGCTGAGGGTCAGCATTATCCCTATTAAACAGGCGTGGGACATGCTTGAACGTGAAGGCTTTATTGTTACTGCAGCCGGGCGCGGTACTTTTGTAAATGATCTTGAATCTCACGAAATAGAGCAGAAGAGAAGTTCCACCGCCGAAGATTTACTTGCAAAGGATGTAAAGGCCTGCAGGGAGATGGGACTTACCCTTGACGAAATAATGAATATTGTTAAGAAGAGTTTTGAATGATAAGCGATAATGCTTGTTAGCCGACGCTTACAAAATCTTTTCCATTCCGATTTTCTGTGGTACTAATCCGCACTTTTCATAGAACTTTTTAGCACCTTCATTCAAAGACCAGACGTTCAGCGTAACATTGTAACAGCCGCTCTTTTTTGCAAAGTCAACAACAAAATCATAAACCTGTTTACCTACATGCTGGCCGCGGCAATTTTCATCAACGCACAAATCATCTATATACAAGGTTTTTATATCGGTAAGAATATTGTCGTTCAAATGCTGAATAAAACGACAGAATGCATAACCGAGCACTTTTTCATTTTCATCAACGGCAACGAAAATCGGATTTGAATCATCCTTGAGCATTTCAACAAGCTGCTCGTCTGTGTACTTGCGTGTGTTGCCTTTAAAAAGATCCGGACGTCCGTTGTGGTGAACTGTAAGAACCTGTAACAATAAGCTGTTTAAGCCAGAAAGGTGTCTTGTGTCTGCGCGTTTAATTTCCATTTTGCAATCCTGTTTTTGTGGGTTATAATTAAATAATTTATAGAAACTAATTTATTATAATTCAGATTATAATTCAAGTTATCTAAAAAAGGATTTTATAAGAGCAGGAGGTTCTCCGTATGAAAGAAAGTTATAATCCACTTTTTACTCCGTGGAAAATTGGAAATGTGGAAATTAAAAACCGCATTGTTATGACATCAATGGGTGGTACGTCTATCTTTGGGTGGCTTGAGCCGAATCATTTTGATAAGGAAGCTGCCAACTTTTTGCTGGAACGAGCTAAGAACAATGTTGGTTTGATTTTGCCCGGCATAGCGCCAATACGTGACACTCTGGGCGGCAAGTGGCTTTATCAGGGAAAAGGAAAGTTCAAAAAGCTTGAAGAGTTTATGACAGAGTTCCACAAGACAGGTGCCAAAATGTTTGTTCAGCTTACAGCGGGTTTTGGTCGAAGTCTTGCAATCAACGATATAATGGTAAAATCTGCAAAGAACAAGGCTCTCGGCCTTTTAATGAAGCCTATCCTTGATGTTGATTATCTTACTGCAAGTGCAAGTGCAACTCCTAACCGTTGGGATGATTCCTGCACATCACGTCCTCTTACAAAAAAAGAAATTAAACAGATGATAGATGCTTTTGCAAAAACTGCAAAGCTTTGTAAAGATGCCGGAGTTGATGGTGTTGAGATTCACGCTGTACACGAAGGCTATCTGCTGGATCAGTTTACAATGAAGTATACAAATCTGCGTGATGATGAATATGG
Source organism: Treponema sp. (assembly GCA_016290335.1). The sequence goes on from JAEETM010000018.1 coordinate 42,249, forward strand.
CGGAAGCTTTGAAAACCGTTACCGCTTCCCGGTAGAAATTGTAAAGGCAATTAAAGCTGTTTGCGGCGAAGACTTCCCGGTTTCTCTGCGCTATTCGGTTGTTTCTAAAACAAAGGGTTTTGGAAAGGGCGCGCTTCCTGGCGAAGATTATGTTGAAGTTGGTCGCGACATGGAAGAAAGCGAAAAGGCAGCAAAGTATCTTCAGGATGCAGGTTACGATATGCTTAACTGCGACAACGGAACTTACGATGCGTGGTATTGGGCACATCCGCCTATGTACATGAGCCAGAACTGTAATCTGGAGGATGTAAAGCACATTAAGAAGTTTGTTGATATTCCTGTTGTTTGTGCAGGCCGTATGACTCCTGAAGTTGCCGCTGGTGCAATTGCTGCGGGCGAGCTTGATGCAATGGGTGTTGCACGTCAGTTCCTTGCCGATTCTGAATGGATTACAAAAATGATGGCAGACAACGAAGCTGCAATCAGACCATGTATCTGCTGTCATAATGGATGCTTTAATATGGCGCATTACAAGGGTGTTGCGAATGACCAGTCACTTACAGACAATATGGGAATGGCCCGTTGTGCTATAAATCCGCCGACAATGCAGCACAATAAATATAAGATTGTAAAAGCTGCGACAGCTAAAAAGGTTGCCGTAATTGGTGGAGGAATTGCCGGTATGGAAGCAGCCAGAGTTCTTGCATTGCGCGGACACAAGCCGGTGATTTTTGAAAAAGGTGACAAGCTTGGCGGCGTATTCAATGCAGCTGCGGCTCCATCATTTAAGGAAAAAGATAAGGAGTTGTTAGTCTGGTATAACAAAGAAATGAAGGACAACAATGTTGAGGTGCGCCTTAACACAACTGTAACTTCTTTAGACGAGCTCAAGGATTTTGACAACATCATAGTTGCTACCGGAGCTGTGGCTAACAAACCTAGAATCGAAGGACTGGATAAAACTGTTGAAGCGTGCGATTACTTGAATGGGGCAGCGGTTGGCAATAAGGTTATCATTATCGGCGGTGGACTTACCGGCTGCGAAATTGCCTACGACCTGTATAACAAAGGAAAAACTCCTGTCATCATCGAAATGAAAAATGACTTGATTGCGGTTAAGGGTGTTTGTCTTGCAAACAGTTCTTACCTGCGCGATTTCTTTGAGCTGAATAAGGTTGAGGTTCATCTTGAAACTACGCTTTTGAAGGTTACCGATAAAGGTGTTGTTGTAAAAGATAAATCTGGTAAAGAGTTTGAAATTGAAGGTGATACTGTTATTGCTTCAATGGGATATCATCCGGCACCAGTATTTGCTAAGTCGGGCAAAGTAAAGCTGATAGGTGATTGTGATAAAGTTGGTAACCTGCGCACTGCAATATGGAAAGCGTGGGATGTAGCGATGAAGATTTAAGAGGAGAAATAAATGTACGAATATAAAATGAAACTTACGCCGGAGCAGAAAGCAATTCTGGAAGGAAGTGAAGGCGAAACAAAAGCAAAGGTAATGGAAACAATTGTCCGCTATGGCGATTTGTTTGAGGCAACAGAGCTTGTAAAGGTAACACATGGTCAGGGACATCTTGTTACGTCGTTTGGATTTGGTGTTCTGGAGCCGGTTTACAAAACAATGGATAAGCTGATTGATGCGGGCCTGAAGGTTGAAGAAGGTTTTACAATGGATCCGCGACCAATGGATTTTGCAAACGCAAAGTGTACGCTTCTGGATAAGATTCTGTTCAAGGCAATTCTTTACAACAAGCAGAAGGACTATGAAGAGCAGCTTAGAAAGCTTGGACTTGTAAATCCTGATGCATTCAGCTGTGCATGTTATTTTGATGAGATGGGAAACATTCCTAAAAAAGGGGACATCCTTTCCTGGGCAGAATCAAGTGCTGTAAATTATGCAAACTCTGTTCTTGGTGCCCGCTGTAACCGTAACTCCGGAATGATTGATATTTTCGGTTCAATTATTGGTTATGTGCCGAAGTTTGGTTTGCTTACTGATGAAGGACGAAAAGCAAAATGGAAGATTACGGTGAACACAACTAAAAAACCGGTTGCCCAGATTCTTGGTTCTGCAATCGGAATTAAGGTTATGGAAGACGTGCCTTACATTGTTGGCCTGGATAAATGGATTGGAACTGAGTTGAACGATGATGCAAAAGCATATCTTAAAGATTTTGGTGCGGCAACTGCTTCTAACGGAGCGGTTGGTCTTTATCACGTAGAAAATCTTACGCCGGAAGCTGTTGAACTTGGGGACAGTCTTTTGTGTGAAAATTACAAAGAATATGTAATTGATGATGCAGAACTTGAGCGCGTTTATAAATCTTATCCTGTAATGTGGAAGGAGCCTGAAAAAGAAGGAACTTACGCTTTTGTAGGATGTCCGCATCTTTCTATGAGCCAGCTTAACGAATGGTCTGATAAGATTGTTGAAGGGCTTAAAGCTGACGGTAAGAAAAAGGTTGCTGTTACAACAGTTATCTGCACTGCGCCTCCTGTCCTTGAAGCGTTCAAAAAGACTGAAAAATATAAAGCTTTGTATGCAACGGGTGCAAGAGTTACGGCAATCTGTCCGCTTATGTATATGTCTAATCCGCTTACAAAATCACGCAGAATTATGACTTGTTCAAACAAGCTCAGAACTTATTCTACGGCGCGTTATTACAAAGATGATGAGCTGTTAGACATCATTGTTGGCAGGAAGTAGAAGGTAGAATTAAACACAGGAGCATTTTATGAAAGAGTTCAAAGGACGAGTTATAAATAAAGGTTATTACAAAGGAGAAGCGGTTGTTTCTCATCAGGGTGTGAATACGCTGGCAACGTTCCAGAAGTCGGCAATTGCTAAATCAAAGCAGGTAATTGTTGCAGACCAGAACAACAAGGATATTTTTGAAAAGAATATTACCGGCAAGGCTTTGTGTCTTCCGCAGACAATCGGTTCTACAACGGGCGGTATGGTTATTCAGGTTATCTGTTCTATGGGAATAAATCCTGCGTGTCTGCTTTTTTCAGAGCACATTGATTCTCTTGCGGGTGCGGGAGTAATTCTTTCTGCAGTCTGGGAAAACAGTAAGCTTATTGCTGTGGACCAGCTGGGACAGGAGTTCCTTGATACCGTAAAAACCGGCGACACAATCGAAGTTACCGAAGACGGGACAGTAAGAATTTTGTAAAGTCACATAAGGTTTGCAAAACCTAAAGGTTTGGGTTATACTTTTCCTATGAGTAAGAAAACCGATAACGTTTACGGAGCTATCGAAAATATTTCGCAGCTTACAAAAAAACTGGAAGAGTATAACCAGCAGCTTTCTGTACAGGGAAATGCGAGCAGGGAGCTTGAAGATATTTATTTTGGGCTGAATCAGGAAATAAAAAATCTTACGTTCTGGTTCAGCTCTCTTTATTCCTACAATGGAAAATCCACCAGTTATGCTAAAAAATCTGCCAGCCGCGAAAACGGCAAAAAAGGTGGCCGCCCACCCAAAGAAATAACCCAGCGAAAGCGTAGGATAGCAGAACTCACCGAAGTTGTTATTCCAGACTTACAGCATAAAATTAAGTTCACAAATGATGCCGAAGAAGAAGCAAAGTTGAAAAAGGACTTAAGGCGGGTAAAAACGGAGTTAAAAAAGCTGGAAGATGAGTTGGGGAAAATATAGGTGTAATTAATGATTTATACAAAGAGGTTTTTGAAAAATGAGCCTAAAATATTTAAAAATAAGGAAGATTAGTATCTTATTTTTTTTAGTATTCTTATCATGTAAAGTTACAGATAATTATACAGGAGTCTGGGTTTCAACAGATTCATATTTATATAAAAATACAAAAGTTGAATTCTTTGATAATAATAGAGTTATTATGTCAAATCTCCCACAAAATGGTTATATTGATATATCTTCAAATCCACAAGATGCTTTTGATTCATCTATAAAAGAATGTTTATTTGATAAAAAAGAAAACAGAATATGGTATAATAATTTTTCTAATGATGTTTTCGCAGAAATTACTTTTATTACTTCAAAAGAAATGGTAATTGTTTTTTCAAATGGGACGATATGTAATTTTGAAAAACAATAAAAAGGATGATAAGGAAAATGTCGGCCATAAATCTGAAAGGGGAAAAAGGTATTGATAATAAAATATTAGGATTTTTTTTGCTTTTTATATTTATGTCATGTTCTTCAACGCAACATATAAATATAGGGAGTACATATAAAGTAGATAAGAAGGATTTATCAAGGTATTATGTTTTATATAATGCAGCTGATATATTATATTTGAAAGTAATTTCAAAGAATGAAAAAATTGGTGTTATAGATGGTAAAGTAGTATATGTACAGTGTGAAAATAAACGTCATTTTCATAAATACAATATAAAAGAAATTACATTTGATGATATTTTAGTTGAGCCAGGCGTAGGGTTTTATGTAAAGCTTCCAGATGAATGGTATGGATTTATAGATGATATAAATACAGATCTTACAAAAGAACAATTAACAATAAAGTTCATTTTTAAGAAAGAGAGTTTTTCATTGGTTGGAGATGTACATGAACTTATGCACTATAATGATTACTTAGAATGGTTAGATCCATCTTCGTTTTTTTATGATGATCTAAATAATAAAATTATTATTGCACATTAAAAAGTCAGGGGCGTTGCGGGGACACCCTAGAAAACAGAGTTTCCCCGCTGGAAGGGGTGGCGGAAAACGCCGAAAGGCGTTTGGAGACAGGGGAAGGCTTTCCCCTTCAAAAGTAATTAAAAACAATTTTTTTTCCAAAATCTAAAAAACAGATGTATAATGGAAGGTAATGAAAAGGAAGACGCGGCAAAGGATAAAAAGGTTTTTTGGATTAGAGAAGCACTCATCTTATATTTCGAATTATTTTGAAAAAACAAATATTCGGTCGGGTCTTTATGTTTCTTCTGTTGTGATGGCAATTGAACTGTTTATGATTTTTAGTGTGGTAATCAGACAGTTTTCGGATGAAACAAGACGGACAACTTACTGGTTTGTAACGCACATTATAAGCTATTCGGTTTTATTCCTTTCGGCACTGGGACTTTTTATTCATTCTGTTAGGTATGTAAAACATAAGAGCAAACATCCTAAATGGGGTCAGGTTCTGCGGGTTATTTTTTCTATTATTGCAATTTCTTTTGGTATTTACATTTCGTTTATGGATTACAAAAAGGGAGAGCAGTTTATTACTTTGATGACGATGACCCTTTTTGTTTTCTGTTTTATTGTTTGGCGGCCGATTTACACAATTCTGTTTCTTGGATTTTCCTATACTTTGTTTTATTGTCTCTGCAATGCGATTCTGCCGGCAACGTATGCAACAAAGGTTAATCTTTCCATTGTTCTTATTTCAATTTTTATGAGTGCAATAAACTCTTACCACCAGACAATAATTGGGGCGCGAAAGGATGAAAAACTGGAGCATGCGCACAACATTCTGCTTAAGCTTTCTGTTAGCGATGAGGTGACTGGAATTGCGAACATGCATTATTTTAGAAGTCAGTCGCTGGAGATTATGCACAACAAGAATACAGATTTATCTAAGATGATTTTTCTTTTTCTTGATATAGAAAACTTTAAGAATTACAACGAAAAATATAATTACTGGGAAGGCAACTGTTTTTTAAAAGAGTTTGCAGAAAAAATTGAAGAGGTTTTTGAAGGCGCGATTTCGGCTCATTTTTCCAATGACAACTTTGTAATTTTTACAGAGGATAAAGATACGCAGGAAAAAATTGCTAAGCTTCGGGATTTTGTAATCAACTCTGAAACGGATATTCGCATGGGATTGAAGGTTGGTGCATACAGACCGAAAGACCGCGATATAATGCCGATTATTGCCTGTGACTATGCACGCTATGCCTGTTATTCAATCAAGAAAAATTACAACAAAAACTTCTGCGAATACAACGATAAGATGTCGCAGGACTTCCACAAAAAGCAGTACATAATCAACAATATAGACAGTGCGCTTAAAAACAATTACATAAGAGTTTACTATCAGCCGGTAATTAATTCCACAAACAACACAATGTGCGGAATAGAAGCTCTTGCCCGCTGGGATGACCCTCAGTACGGATTCCTTTCTCCAAATGATTTTATAGAAACGCTGGAGGAGTATCATCAGATTCACAAGCTTGATATGCATATTCTTGAACAGGTATGCCAGGATATTTACCACACTAAGGAACAGGGCCACAGAACGATTCCTGTTTCGCTTAATTTTTCGCGGCTCGATTTTGATTCGGTAAATCTTGTTGAAGAAATTGAAAGCAGAATGGAAGAGTACAAGATTGAAAAAAATCTTATCCATATTGAAATTACCGAAAGTGCAATTTCTGAAAATGATGAAAGACTTTCTGCTGCAATGCAAAAGCTGAGGTCTTCGGGTTATGCGCTCTGGCTTGATGATTTTGGTGCCGGCTATTCAGGCTTGAATGTTCTTAAAGAATATGATTTTGATGTGATGAAGATTGATATGAAGTTCCTTTCAAACTTTTCCGGTAATGTGAAGGCCCGCCAGATTTTGAAGAATGTTGTGAATCTTGCAACAGAGCTTGGAATGGACACTCTTACAGAAGGTGTTGAAACGGAAGAAGCAAGAGCCTTCCTGCAGGAAATTGGTTGCAAACGTTTACAGGGTTATCTGTTTGGAAAGCCAATGCCTAGAGAAGAATTGCAGAAAAAAATTAATTGCGGGGAGTATTTACTGGGATAAAATTACTAATTACAGTTTATAGTAATGTCCTCAGAAATACGGTAGCCCTGCTTGTCTCGGAAATAATAAGTATATTTTAATCCTGGCTCAGCTGCCATATCTATAAATCCAAAAAGACTGTCTGATGGTGTATAATTCATTGACTGTGTGCCTGTAGGACTGAAGACCATATAGAAGCCGTATTCCTGCAAACAAGCCAGTGATACTCTGTCAGTATATAAATCAGAGAAGTTTGACAAATCAAAATAGAGTTCATTGTTTCTGTAAATACTGATATCGGTATATTCATATTTATTGTCAAAAACCTTAAAGTATATGATTACACCTTCCTCACCTGTGTTGTATTCACCCCATAAATCTGCACCCTTTGTATATTTTATGCGGTTTGTGGTAACGCCAAGTGTATTAGATACAGTAACCAGAGAATCATTAGGATCTGTAAAATAAATTACGTATTTTGTTCCAGGTAGACAGCCTGTTATTGTGTAAGATTTATCTGAAAGATTAATTGTTTGCCAGTGTGCAGATCCGTTGATATAAAGCTTAGCATAATTCATAGGATTTCCACTTTCAAGTTCCCATGAAATCTTTATTGTATCTGCTTTAGGATTTTCATAAGTCAAATGATAGTTTGTATCAAAGTTAATGTACTGAACTGAACTATTGCTCTTGTTTTCAAAATCACCCGCCGTAAACTTATAATAGTCTGCCTCGCCGGAAGAAAGGTATGCTTCGAAGCTTCCGTTATAACTATTAATTTTATAAGCAGAAACGATGGAATGATTTTCTCCGCCATATCTCTGGTAGCTTGTTACATTTGAACCTGAGGTTACGAGTGATGTTGCATAAGTAGAGCCAATGTTCACACCATAAAAGACTTCTGCATTAGAATCAAGATTTTTTGTAATTGTGGCTCCACTGAACGCAATTATATATTCATCCTGTGAATTGAACAGAGGTACATAAACAGTTTTCTTTCCGCCGCTGCGAACTGCAAAGAACTTTGAATTACCATCAGGATAAATGATAAAACCATTCAATGCGCCATTTTCATTATTCTTTATGCTTTCGCCGCTGAAAGTAATTGGAAGAGCAGAAGAAAAGAATCTTAAAGGAATATAATCTTCCCATACATCGCCGGTAACACCATTTGTAATTTCAACAGTAAGGCCTGTATCAACATAACCTTTTGCAGTACCAGTGTAGCAGACAATTAATTCTTCATTATCTACACTTTCTGGTATCATTTTTCCTACAGCAATTCCTTCAAGAGATTTTCCACTTTTGTGTTTTACAGTTATATATGGAGAATCTGGAGTGACTTTTAAGCTTGAAGAAGCAATTGTAAAATCACTGTTATTTCTTAAGGTAAGAGTGAGAGGATATTCAATATTGGAATAAAGATAGCCTTGAGTTTTATCTTCTTCCTTTATTGTTCCTGTTACTTTAAGTGTATATTGTTTGCCATCGCTAATTGCAATGGTTCCCATATTTTCACCAGGATTAGAAATTACAATATCAGAAATTTCGGCAAGAGTTTTTTCATCTGCAGTTAATACTGTAATTGTCTGAGTATCTCCGATAGTAGGTGCAGTAAGAGAAACTGTTTCTCCTGTTGAGGTATCTTTTTCACTTTTGTACGAAGAATATTTTTTTGACTTTCCTTTGATTATAAGATCTGAAGTAGCAGCAGCCCTGGAAGATTTAAGGCCTACAATTTTCATCTGGTACTGAACATTTACACCGCCTTTTCTAAAATAAGGAACACCTTGTCTATCTACTAAAACAGCGCCATCACTATCGGCTTCTACAGTAAGAGTTCCTAAACCATCTACAACAAGCTTTGAACTTGAAGAAGATTGAGAAATAGCAAAAGTGTCGTTTTCGGAAGAGGTAACATAATTTTCGAAAACTGTGTACTCAACACCTGTAGACATTTTAATCCAGGTTCCCCAGAACTTTTGTTCGCACACAAGATTTTCTACAAGCTTTATGCTGTCATCTGGTTCAGAAAGATCTATTTGTGGAACGTAAATTGAAAGAGGGTTTGAAAGAGTTTCTCCTTCTGCATTTTTAATTGTATAGATGTAAGTGCTTTTGGCTTTTACATTTGAATCTGTAAAATGATACTGGTATGGAGGATCCCACATCCAGCAATAAGTTTTATCGCAGGTTGCAATTTTTGTGTTTCCTCTATAAACGTAATAGGTGCTTTCCATATCCGGGCTTGTCCAATTAAGAGTAACCCTTCCATATTGCTGAAGGTCATTTTCATTTACGGTTAGCGTGATGGAATACTCACCGTCGATGGGGGGTGTGTCATCTGGCCATGAGTCTGGATTAGGATTGTAATTTGGTGGAGGAAGATAAGTTGGTCCACAAGAGACTAAAAAAAGAATACAAGCAGTTATTGTGAATAATAGATTATTTTTTGCAGAAGAGATTTTTTTCATATAAATACCTCGGGGATATTATATCATAAAATTATGATTTTCTGTATAGCAGAAACTTTTGAGCATATATATAGAAAATTGTAAATTGCTTTTTATAGAAATAATTATTAAAATATCGATGATGTATTTCAATGGAATCAGGTGAAAGGCCTGAGCTGAATGCGCAACGGTATGTAGATTGGTGGTTGAGTTGGTCGAAACTACCAGGAGGAAC
>JAEETM010000081.1 GCA_016290335.1 Treponema sp.
ATTGCCGGACTTGATCCGGCAATCCCTTATCTATGCTCTGACCTGTAAGCCAGCGCAAATCCTGTCATAAAAAGAAAGAGGACTTCCTTTTTTCTGACTTTTTGTAAGCTTCACATTCGCAAATGGATTTGACGGTACACAGCAGATAGAAAACTCTAAAAGCTCCTGCTTCCTGAAAATCAAATCACAGTCGCGGTCAACCGCATCCAGGAATTCAACTTCATCAACCCGAAAGCCTACAGAACCACAGCTAAGCACTCCGGCTTTTACGCGCTGCCCGATGCTCCAGCCAAACTCATCAAAATCCTTGTCGTTGAACACAATGTCACCTTCAAGGCTCATGTCAGCTTTTACATTCTTTGCAACGCCAATTGCAGGAATACTGTAATCATGGCTCCATAACACAACAGGATTTGCAAGATAGTTTTTCAAATCCCATCCGGCCTGGTCCACTTTTTCAAAATCGCGGTCAGTATCAAAAGTAGACATAACCCAGTGAAAGGTTTCCCTTGAAAGCTCTGCGCCTTTGAAAACTTCTACTTCGGGAGTAACTTTCCCGGAGCAGGTGTTCTCACGCAGAAATTTTAAGAAAAGGTTGTTGTCCTTTGAAAACTCTTTGTTTGTAATACCATCGATTTTTACTAACATGCCCAGCTCCTTATGTGCATTCTTTCCACCTGTTGATTAAGAAGTGTAAAGTCATTCATACTCTTGTAGCCGATTTTCTTTTTCAGCCAGTGAATATGATTGCCTACAGCATTCACAGATGTGTTTAATTCATCACTGATTTCCTTCATGCTTTTACCCTGACCAAGCTTAATGCCAATCGCAAATTCAAGCTCAGTTACTTCGCCACAGCATTTGTTTTCAAGCAGATGTTCATTTGCTTCTATGCTTTTAATTACTTCATCTGGAAATAATCTGTGAGCACCAGTTATAATCCGAATTTTCTGGATAAATTTTTGACGGTTATCAATGTTTGCAACAAATCCATCAACACCAAGTTTAAATAGACGCAGCCCAAAATATCTTGAGCACTCGCCAGTTTCACAAAAATAGATACGCAGATTTTTACTTATTGCCCGTAAAGTCATAATTTTGAATCTTAAAACATAGCTCAAAAAATACTTGTCAAAAAAGATAATGTCATCTTCAGCACTCTTAATGTGATACAAAATATCTTCATCAGTTGTGACATCAATAATCTCTACTCTAGGCAATGCCTGTGTAACACAGTTTCGAATAATTTCTTTAGTGTAAGCGTCAATTGTTGCGATCATTACTTTTTTCATTAGCTTTTAATCTCCAATGATAGAATCAGAATTAATGGCCGTCAGGGAAGAAGGCTTGTACCAGATATCGCCCCACGGTTTCTCTTGTTCTCCCCGTGCCCTAAGAACATCATTGATTGTCTTGAGCCCGGCATTAATTTCAGCGATGTCCCGATTGCTTTGTGCATCCTCCGATTCCTGCAGCTCGGGTATGGAATTTAGATTAAACTCGCCGGTCTCCTGCAAGTTAAACCTACGGAAAAACTGCACTTCCAAGATTTGTTCAAAGTTTCTCAGAAGTGGAATGAGTGTGAAGTTCCAGAATGCACGGTGCTGGCTCTCTGTATCCGTGCCGCTTAAGGAACTTTTAGAATCCTGTATATTTGCTACTCTTGGGGGAATACCGTATTTGGCCAGGAGAGTATACAGGTTCCACGATTTCATGTCGTAAAGCTTCAGAACATCAGGGCTGAATGTCAGCGGTTGATACTCTGTACCTTTACCCAACACAGCTACACGGTTTTTCATACCGCGTCCGTACTTCCTGTCCCAGGTTCGTGCAAGAATCTCTGCCTCCGCTTCGGTCAATACCTGGTCTGTTTTAAGAAGCCCTTTAGGAACTCCACCTTCTTTCAACAGTCCCGAATTTTGTTTTGCCGCCAGCAAATCCTGTTCAACCTCAAGACCCAAACTCACTAATGGACTTACACCCCGATATTCATTCCACGGATTCCAGTCCTTAAAATGAATGAGCTCGTCAGGCAGAATGATATACGGTTTACCATTGCCGCCTTCGGTGTAAACCCATTTAATAACTTTCCCATCTTCAACTACATGCTGCATGTTACGAGGATTTAAAATAAAGATTTCATCAGGAATCCCGCAGCAGTAGTTTTCACCGAACCACCAGAACGCTTCGCCATCTAAACTCCACCAGGCGCAGGTCTGCTTCCACAAATCAAAACGGCTCGTAGCCCTGTTAGGGTAGCGGAACAATTTCACAAGCCTTGAATCCTTTTCAGGCTTTCCATTTTTTTTAACTTCAAATTCCGCACGGGCAACGTTGCGCGTTAATATATCAATGCATACAGAAACCCAGGCATGCTGCAGGTAGGGATCAGTACAGGATTTCTTTTCCTGCACAGCAAAATCCTCAGCCACACTTTCATTATTCAACTGCTCAAAACTTTGCAGCTCTTTTTTTAATGGTTTCTTTTTGCCAAAGAATTTCATTTTATTTATCGGCTCCCACACCTTATTCTTGCCATAGACATAAAAGCCTATGCCATAACCACGCCACTCGTTACCGGACTAAAAATCGCATACCTCATGGCATCCATGTAATGGTCATTTACTTTTACAATTTGATTATTCTCGTCACGCGAATAATCCCAAATCTCTCCAAGAACTCCGGTACAGTCTTTACAAACAAAAAACTTTCCGCGTTCAATCTTCGCAATTATGTAATCAATTCCTGCATCCACAGAGTTGTTCGCTTTCACGCCGCCAGGAACCTCCTGAATTCTTTCGCCGCCAGCAGGGTCGCAGTAAGTCACAAAGCTGTCATCATACCAGTGTTTAGACTGCTGCTGCTCAACGCTCGTTTTAGTAGTGATGTTAAAGCCGCCAAAATCTGCAAGAACATAAACAGTATCTCCAACCCAGCCAACCTTCACAGCCGCAATATGAAGTCCAAAGTCCTGACCACCGGTAAACTTGTCAAAGCTTTCTGGCAGCTTGTCACGAGGAATAATCATAGATTCCTCAAACTTCTCGTAAACACTTCCATCAGGCTTTACCCAAAGACCATCACGGAATCGGGCTCTCTGTTTTTCCGGCATGTTATCCAGAATGTCGCTGATGTAATCTTCATCAAGATTTTCAGCGTTGTCCGCTGGATTCAAAACCGCACTCGCATAAAGCTCAGGCTTATTAAGCTTCTCATCAGTACGAGGTTCAATCTTCCTGATGAAAACCTTGTACGCCCAGTGCATAGGCGAACACGGATTACAGTCATAAAAAAACTTATTCTTGCAGCCTTCAACTTTCATAGCAAGTCGGCTGTAAGCTGTAGTAATGGCAGAGTAGGAAATTTGACTCACTTCGTTAAAGTAAATCGTCACATACTCATGTCCCAAAATGCGGTCTACCTGTTCCTTGTCACCAAGACCACCAATCCAAATCTCGCTTCCGTTCCACAAAGTAATCAAACCGTCGTGGACGTTAGCCTTATAATTTTTTGCTCCAACAGTTTTATTCAGCCACGGAATCAAAGTCTCATGAAGAACAGAGCTTCTAGCATCCTTCGCCCGAAAGCGGCAGATCAAATGTCTGCTTCCCGGATACCTGCAGGCCCGGAAGATGATAGCCATAACTAACACCGTTGTCTTCCCGGACCTCGAACCACCGAACAGCAGAATGTGTTTTGCTGCGCTGCCCAAAAGTTCAAGAGCTTTTTTCTGTACCTTCGTCGGCTTAAAGATTTCCGTAGTCATTACAAATCCTTAAACGAATCAACAAAGCTTATTGCCAGTTCCCCCTGGACCGGCTTTGCATTTTCCTTGTCCGCTCCTGTTATGAACGAATCAAGCTTTGCAGAACGCTCAAGCAAATCCATAGCACCGTCAGCATTCAAATCTTCCGGCTTCAAAGTTTTAAGCCTTTTTTCAACAAGCTCATCAAAACCGTTCAGCATTTCCATCTGCTTCTTTCTGCGCTCAACACGCTCCGCAAGAATTTCCCGCTCAGTCTCTTTTGCAATGTAAGTGTCATATTCCAGAGCTCTTTCATTCCAGCGGTAAAGCCTGGCATAACGCGCCCAGCTTCCGTACTTCTTCGGGTCAATACCGTGCATCTCCATACACGCCTTAATGCTCCGCTTGTAACCCATACTGCGAAAAAGACAGAAGGCCTTGAACGCCTTGGGTGGTTCATCATCTAATCTTTTTTCCCAAGAGTTCAAAGGCTGTTCTGCTAAAACAAGTTCACTGTTTGCGGTCTTAACAGTGTCCTTTTCTCCCACCTGTAATACCTCCTTTCTGCCTAATGGTAGTTGCTACTAACAAAAGTCAGCATGTTTATTTTTCAACGACAAAACTTATCTTTTTGCGTTTGATTAAATGTTCACAAAAAGCCGTGTTCAATTTCACAGGCTCTCCCTCATACATAGTCAGAGTGATACAAATATCACCGTAGTTTTTTTCATAAGCCATTTTCTCAAGATACTCAGCAGCCTCATTAACAGCTTCTTTTACAGTCAGTGAACGTTTTTCTCCAAACATTTTTTAAGCTCCTTTAACCATAGTTCCAAGCCATCCAAACAAATCATGTTTTCTAAAAATGATATGCCTTCCAAAATTGATATGCGGAATCCTGTTCTCACGCGCCAGCTTATAAACATAAGTGGTGCTGAACTTCAAATAAGCCGCAGCCTCTTTCACACTGAGCAATTCCAGTTCTTCTGATTTTTTCTCAGTCATAAAAATCCTCCTGAACATTTAGAAATAAAAAAGCCACAACGGTCTGTCCGTTATGGCTTAATAATAATCCCGCATCCGCTTTCCCGTTGGTTAATATTTCTTAACCTTTTGGAAAGACACGATAAATTAATAAAACAGACCCCCACCTCGAATGGGTGGAACTTGCACCCTCGCGGGGTGGGGGTCGGAGGCTCTTTTTTTTTCAGAATTACCTTCAAAATAGATTTCAGAAACGATTTCAGAAAGATTTTTTCTCACTCAAAAGCACATCAGAGCAAATCAGTTGCAAAATCACTAAATAATGTTATAATATAATCAAATTAACGCAAATATAACTGAATAAGTTTGGTTGTAATCGATATATTTTGGGGCTCCTGGCAGATTCAAATTTGATACACCCTGCGGAGGTGGGGGTCGCACGTTCGAATCGTGTCAGTCTCAAAGAACAGCTCGTCGTTTTGACGAGCTTTTTTTATGTCTAAATCTATATATTGTATGGATTTAGCTTTATTTCTATATTGTTTAGCTTCCCCTCCTGCTGGAACGGGCGCTAAAAACACCGTAGCGAGGTGCTGGTTTTAGTAAAGATTTTAGTAAAGATTTTAGTAAAGATTTTAGTAAAGATTTTAGTAAAGATTTTAGTAAAGATTTTAGTAACGATTTTAGTAACGATTTTAGTAACGATTTTAGTAACGATTTTAGTAATCGTTTTAGAATTAGCTGTAAAACCTTTCTTCGACTCTCTTATTCGCTACCGAACCTTTTGGAAAGATTGATTTTTATTTGCTTTTTGTCGAAAATATTTATATAATGGTTGTTAACTTAATAGCCATTAAATTAACAACCATTACAAAGGATATTGCAGAATGGAAAAGTTTTATGACAGAATAAACGAACTTGAAGCTCTTTCACAAATCGAAAAGCAGTCAACAAAAACAGCCTGTTTTACAGTTCTCACCGGTCGCAGACGTATCGGAAAAACTCAACTTCTCAAACAGTTCATCAGCGACAAAAAAAGCGCCTACCTCTTTACATCACGCAGCGCAGAAAAATCACTGTGCGAGCAATGGCAGAAAAATCTAGAAGAAAGCATTGGCTTAAAAATCTTCGGTAAAGTTGAAAATCTCTCAGACTTGTTTGAACAGATAATGTCCTATTCGCAAACAAATCATTTCATACTAGTAATCGACGAGTTCCAGGACATCGAGTATGTAAATAAAGCTTTTTTCAGTCAAATGCAGAATATCTGGGACAGTCAGAAGTCTCTTTCAAAAATTAATCTCATAGTCTGTGGTTCAATCTACTCATTAATGACTAAAATCTTCAAAGACGAAAAAGAGCCTCTCTTCGGTCGTTCAACACACAACATCCATCTCAAACCCTTTACACCATCAGTTGTAAAAACAATCTTGCAGGACTTCAATCCAAAATACAATCCGGAAGATCTACTCTGTCTTTATATGCTCAGCGGTGGAGTAGCAAAATATATCTTTTTGTTAATGAACGCCGGAGCAAGCACAAAAGCAAAAATGATAGATTCAGTCTGCAATATGGCTTCTCCATTTTTAGCAGATGGACGCGATATACTCATAAGTGAGATAGGTAAAGACTACGGAATTTATTTTTCAATTCTCCAGGCAATCTCAAGAGGTCTCACAACCCAAAGTGAAATAGATTCTGTAATCCAGAAAAATACAGGAGCATATTTACAGAACTTGCAGAAGGTATTTGGAATCACAGAACAAATCCGACCTTTGCTTTCAAAGCCCGAAAGCCGTAATACACGCTGGCAGATTGTAGATGAATACATGCTCTTTTATTTCAGATTCATTTATTCACATCAGGATTTAATTGAACTTGGAAATTACGATATGCTCAAAGAATTTATTCTCCGCGACTACGAAACTTTCACAGGGAAAACACTTGAACGATATTTCACAGCAAAGCTGCAGGAAGAAGGCAAGATCACAAAAATCGGCGGCTGGTGGGACAGAAAAGCAATGAACGAAATAGACATCATTGCAATAAACGACCTTGATAAATCCTGTAACATCTACGAAGTAAAGCGCCAGGCAAAAAACATAAACCTCTCTAAAGTTCAGGCAAAAGCAGCAGTATTCATGCAGAATCTAAACAATTACACCTGTAACGTTGATAGTTTATCCATGGATGACATGTAATAAATAAAGTATTTTAACCCTAAAGTGAGCGGCAAAAAAACACCGTTCTGCCCCACTCTCCATACACACGTTAAAACTATTTTCATCTTTTAATCATAGAGATTTGTAAAATAAAATAATCAAAAAGCGATTTACAATCATTATATAGTTGAAGAAATAACAGGAGTAAAAATGAAATCAACAATAATGGAAGTAAAGAAAATATTTTTAGCTTGTACAATGGCTCTTTTTGGGATGGTTTTTGCAGAGGAAAATCTTCTGAAAACTCCTGTAATTTTGGATTCGGAAAACAAAATCACTGTGGAGGCAGATGCATTTAAAGACGTTAATGCTGGCTTTTATCTGACTGTTCGGTATAAAAATGTAAAAGCCGATGAGCATTTTGTAAAACTGATGGCAGGAGAAAAAAATCAATTCTCTTATGGCATTCTTCGTGGTGCAGAGTTTGAAAAAAATATAATTTATCCTGAAAAATCCTCCGGAAGCTTTACATATATTCTGATTGCCCGCGATATGGCGGCATTAAAAAGAAGTGGTCTGACGGTAACGGGACAGGGGCTTAAGATTTCTAAAATTACGTGTGAGCCGGCTCTTGTTTCTAAAAAGAAAATTAAGGCAATTAAAGCGGAAGTTCCAGAGCTTAAGTTTGAAGCAAATCCCGCCCCGGCATATCCAGAGGGATCTCCAGCAGCAAAGCATGGCAGGCTTAAAGTTGAAGGTGCATATCTCTACGATAAAAATGATGAAAAGTTCATGCTTTATGGAATGTCTACTCATGGACTGGCCTGGTATCCTCAATACGTAAATAAGGAAAGTTTTAAAACTCTCCGTGATGACTGGAATACAAACTGTGTACGTCTTGCACTTTATGTTCAGGAAAATGGAGGTTACTGTTCCGGCGGTAATAAGGATGAGCTTAAAAAACTGATTTTCAAAGGAATTGATGCCGCTACAGAGCTTGGAATGTATGTAATTGTGGACTGGCACGTTTTGAACTTTAATCCGAATCAGCATCTGGATGATGCCATGCTTTTCTTCAGCGAGATTTCTCAAAAATATGCAATGTACGATAATGTAATTTATGAATTGTGTAATGAACCAACCGGTTCTCCATGGACAACTGTTCTTGTACCGTACGCAGAAAATCTTATTCCAATGATCAGAAAAAATGCTCCAGATTCAATCATTATTGTCGGAACAAATACCTGGTCTCAAGACATTCACGATGCCGCACTTACACCGCTTAAATACAAAAATGTACTGTATGCTTTCCATTTTTATGCAGATACCCACAGAGCATCCTTCCGGGAAAGAGTGGAAGGCTGTGTTGCAAATGGACTTCCTGTATTTATTACAGAGTTTGGTACCTGTAATTCCAGTGGAAATGGCGGATTTAATGTTGGTCAGACAGAAGCCTGGTTTGAATTAATAAAGAAATACAATATCAGTCATATGAACTGGTCCCTGGCAAATAAATCTGAAACCGCAAGCGTTATATCTCCAGCTTGTATTAAAGCAAGTGACTGGACTTATGAAGAATTAACTGATTCGGGAAAATTGATTTATGATCATTTCAGAACGTTGAAGCAATAACCATACATAATCCATAGAGACATCCCTTGACTTCTCGCAGCAATTCCATAACAATAATAATTACCTATGACAGATAAACTGAATACAAATGAAATCTCCCCACTTTCGCCAAAAGACAGGTTAATAAGTTACATCCTTAAGTTCATTGTGATTTCTGCGGCAGTACTCGGTACAATTCTGAGCGCTTATGCAGGCAGACGCTATTTTATGGGCGGTTCAAAAGTCTTTATGTATTTTACAATTCAATCAAACCTTGCAATTGCCTTAATCTGTGCAGTAGAATCAATAATTCTTGCGAAGAAAAAGCCTATAAATCCCGTCTGGGCAGTAATAAAGTTTGTTGGCACCGTTTCCATCACCCTTACTGGAATTGTATTTGTATTTGTCCTCGCCCCTACCATGGGAACAAGCGCCTGGAATACTCAGAATATACTTACCCATGTCGTAGTCCCTTTAATTGCAGTTATAGATTTTTTTATTCTTGCCCCTATCACACAAATTGAATCTAAGAATATTTTTTATGTGATTATTCCACCCCTTTTATATACAGTTTATGCCGGAATCGCTTATATAAAAGGCTGGGAGTTCTCTGATGGCATTAATTATCCTTATTTTTTCCTCAACTAGGGAAGTCCAGCCGGTGCCTTTGAGTTTTCAAAAGAATTGCCTTTTATGGGAACCGTCTGGTGGATTCTTTCCTTATTCTTGTTTCTGATTTTAATCGGCTTTCTTTATCTTAAAATTGCAAGACTCATAAAAAAGGCCAGAACAAAATAAAACCATCCTAAGCAAAATTAAGCCAGAACAAAATAAAGCCCCTTTGAAAACCTTGCAAAAATGTATTCAGAAAGTATAATAATATTATGAGCAAAAAGAAGGAAAGGAAAATTAAACGACTGCGAAAACGCGCAATCTGGCCGGCAGTAGTCGAAATGATAATAACAGAAACCATCATATTTGTGCTTACAAGCCTAATCTGCCTGCTCGCCCTCTTCGGAATCATCAACACCGTAGTCATGCAGAACATGAAAGAAAGCTCCACCCTTGTGCAAACCGTCAACGAATCCTGGAATACCGAATCGCCCCTTGATCTGCAGAACCGCCTTTCGGAATACACCAGCAGCTTTAGCGACATCACCGAAATAATTCTGGACGATAGAAGCGCCCGCGACGGTAACAGAAGTGCCCGCGACACAAACAGTGCCCCCTTCAACGGAAGCAGTGACACCATCACCACCCACTTCCCTGCCCTTGAGCCCTTTTACAACGAAGAAGCCCAGCGCCTCCTTGACGAAACCGGAATGATTCACTTTATCGACCCTGATTATTCCAAGCCCTTCGAAACTCTCTTTGACAACATAGAAAAAGATTACAAAATCATCCGCCACCACCGCGAAATAGTCAGCGAGATGAATGATGTCCCAGGTAACAGTGATTCTACACAAAGTAGTGATTCTACACAAAGTAGTGATTCCGCACAAAGCAGTGATTCCGCACGAAAAAGTGTTTTTGATGATGATGATTTTGACCCCGACGACGTAGATTTCGATTTTGAAGATTTTGATGACCCACTTGATTTCGACTTCGACGAGGATATCAAGCATCCAACTCACTTTCTCTACAGCCCGAAATACTTTATAAAATCAATCCGCATAGACAAGCTTCTCAAAAACCGCAACTACATCAACTGGGCAAGCCGCGAAGTCACCTTTATGCACACAATTTCCATCTATAAAACAGATATTCCAAACGTAAATGTCTGCACCCGAAACGTTTTTTCAATCAATGCCTTCCAGTTCTCGCTGGTCTGCTTTGTTTTACAGTTTTTCCTGCTTGTAATTCTCTTGAACGGCGTTTACGAAATTAAAAAAATCATCACCCTTGTACACGAGCGCCGTCGCCTGAACCAGCTGATAACTACCGATATAATCACCGGCGGCAACAATAAAGAATATTTTATGCAGAAAGCCGGCAGGGAAATCTACAAAAACCGCCGCAAATATGCAGTTGTTCAGCTCCGTCTGGAAAAATACCGCAACTTCTGCACAGCCTACGGACTCCACCAGGGCGAAAACCTTCTGGAAGAAATCTACAGCAACATTTCGCACATCCTCGGTAAAAAAGAAATCCTGGCGCACGTAGAAAAATCCGATTTTGCACTTCTTCTTGAATACCACTCCAGCGACGAGCTCAATATCCGCATTAAAAATATCATGAATACAATCCGTGAACGCTGCAATGGCCGTCATCTTACCTTCAGCGCCGGTGTTTGTCAGGTTGCTTCTAAAAATGATGATGCGGCACAGCTTCTAACCTTCGCCGGAATCGCCATCCCCAAAACTCCAACCATAAACGACGAAATTGAATGGTTCAGTGATTCTATGAAGGAAGACCAGGTTTGGGAACGCCGCATTGAAGATGATATGGAAGAAGCCCTCTACAAGCACGAGTTTCAGGTTTATCTCCAGCCAAAGTATTCTACAAAAAAGGAAACTCTTTCTGCCGCCGAAGCTCTTGTGCGCTGGGTTCACCCGGTGATTGGCTTTATTTCTCCAGGCAAGTTCATTCCCCTCTTTGAAAAAAACGGCTTTATTCTCCAGCTCGATGATTACATGCTAACCGAAGTTGCAAGACTGCAGGCAAACTGGCTTTCTCAGGGGAAAAAGCTTGTGCCAATTTCGGTAAATGTTTCGCGTGCTCATTTTGCAGAAGATAACCTTGCCGAACACATCACTTATATTGTTGACCGCTTTAAGGTGCCGCACGAATATATTGAGCTTGAGCTTACCGAAAGTGCCTTCTTTGACGATAAGGCAACACTTTTAAATACAGTCCGCAAGCTTAAGGATTCTGGCTTTAAGGTTTCTATGGATGATTTTGGTGCCGGTTATTCTTCTTTGAACTCACTTAAAGAATTACCACTGGACATTATCAAGCTGGACGCAGAGTTTTTCCGCAGTGTTGATGATATTACGCGCTCAAATCTAATAGTTGGCGAAACAATTTCCCTTGCTAAAAAGCTTGGAATGCAGATTGTTGCCGAAGGAATAGAAACCCGCGAACAGGTTGATTTTCTTGCCCAGCAGGATTGCGATTTGATTCAGGGCTTCTACTTTTCAAAGCCACTGCCTGTTACCGAGTTCGAAGAAAGAGCGTTTTCCGCTAATTAAAGGTATATCCGCGGCACCATTTTCCGCCGCAGAACTTACCGAATATGTATTTATTTGAAGCAGACTCATTGCTTACGTAAAAGCGTCCGTCCACAAACTCAATTTCTTCTGCCATTGGAGGAAGCACCCAGTAATCCTTCATATTATCCAGTGTAAGATTATAAAGCGGCACAACATGACCACTCACTTCTTTTGTCCCGGATTGAGCAATGTCTTTTCTATTATATACATACACAGCCGAAAGCCCCAGTCCCCAGGAAGTTGTAAGATAGATTTCATTTCTTGCAAAACACATTCCCTGAATCTGGTCCGGCACAGAATAAACAACTGCAGGAGTTGCAAGCCGTCCGTTTACTTCATAACCAACTGCAATCGCGTGCTGAAGTCCCGCCTCTGTCTGAACCTGGTGCTTTTCCGGAGTTTCGTAAACCTCTGGTCTGTAAAACTCACCCGCAAAAATCATCCCGTCGCTCACTGTTGTATACGCCGGCAGAACCGGAGAAAGATTTTTCCCCAAATCAACAATTTCTGTATATTCAACACTGGAGCCCTTTGGAGCCGCATCAACTTCTGCCTGGCTGAACACATAAAGGCATCCATCTTCAGAGCCCGCTACATAGATTTTTCCGTTCATCACCGAAAGTCCGCCCGCATGACCGTGAAACTCACTTCCATCCTGATTCGCCATAAAAACAGCATTTACAAGCTTCTTGCTCTTTTTGTTCACAATAAAAATCGGAGAAGCACTTCCATCCTTCATATAACCGGTAAGGTAAAAATTACCGCTCGCCTTATCATACGAAAGCCCCTGAGCCACATATCCCTTATGCGTATACGGAATCTTGAATCCCTTTCTGCTGTGAATCAACGCCTCTGCAGCCGGAATCTTAGTATAAACATTCAGACCAATCGCAATAAATGAATAAATAATTCCCAGACACAACAAAAAAAGTAACCAGAACTTCAAAACGCCTTTCTTATCAATCTTTTTCATACTGATGATTGTACAGAGTTACGTGTAAGATTGCAATGACAAGGGCTGTTCACTAATTTCGCTTTCGTTTTTCATAAAGAACATAAGTGGGTCAACATCCAGAGCTTCCGCAAGAGCACAGATTCCTTTAAGCGAAAGATGCTCTCCTGCCTTCAGACGGTTGATTGTTGCAATAGACAGATTGGTTTTGTAACTGAGCTGTTCCGCGGTAAAACCTGACCGTGCAATATAATATTTTACATTTGATGAAACAACATCCTGTACTCTGAATTCCAGGAATTCTGAATAAGTTACATTTCTCACTTTCATACGATTCTCCTCTTTAGCCAGTACAAGGCCCCGGCAAGTTGGAATAAATCCGGCAATTTGCAGGCTTAAGGCTAATCGCCGTTAATGCTTGCTTCAATAAGTTCTTTCTTTTTTTGAGAAAGAGCTTCCAACTGAGTTTTGAGCTTTTCCTGCTCACACTCAATTTCGTTATATTTTTTTATTAATTTCTGCTGTACAGCCAGAGGTGGAACTGGAATAAGAAGATTATTAAGGAACTCTGCGCTGATTGTTCTTAAGGCCGAACCAGCACTAAACTCCTTAAAAATTGTTTTTGCACTTTCCGATTCCAGTAAAAGCTTAAAAAACATCGGCAATATCAGGCTTGTATCCGGGCGGATTACATACAGATTACTTGCGGGCAAAATCTTCTGCTTATCAATACCCGAAACAACTGCAACCTTTATATTGTCTGTAATGGCCAGCACAAGAAGGATATCATCATTTTTAAGGATGAGCGAAAGATCCTTTTGGGAAATCTCACTCATGTGCTGCAGATTTTTTGCAATCCGGTTTTCCTGAATATCCTTTGATGAAAAATAATAAAAATCTGAATCCTCTTCCGAGAGCAGAGTATCAAGCACACTTGCCTTATACTGCACTCCGCGGTAAATCTTCTGCGTTACCAGTTCGGAAAGCTTTCTGTACTCAACAGCTTCATCTGCAAAAGGCAGCTTTGCTTCCAGAAGAAAACTGTTCGGAAGAAGACAGTAACCATCCTTTCCAATCTTTTCAACCTTCACGTCTACAGCATTATGATTTTTCTTTTTACTCATTTCGTAAATTGCAGCTACATGCTCGTCCATAAGGCAGCTTCCACCATGGCGCGATTTTCCGTGAACCGAGCTTGCATTTACAAATCTTACCTTTTCGTTGTTGTGACTCAAAACCAGAAGTGCAACCGGAATATTTGTATTTATAAGAACCGAATCCGGCAGCGTAATTACAGCTTCAAGATATTTGTTTTTTACAAGGTACTCGCGGAAGCCTGCAAGATTTTCCCTGAAAAGAAGCCCCGGTAAAATTGCAATAACTGCCTTTCCATTTTCGCTGAGTAAATCAAGCGCTTTAAGAATAAATGCAACTTCACCCTGCATTGCAAAATCTTTACCGCCAATATTTTTTGACAGCACATAATTACGGATATGCTGTGCTTCTATTTTCAGGTTGAATGAAGGAAAAGAAAAAAGCTTTTCTACCTGCTTAAGCTTTGAAAAGTTAAAAACATCTTCATTCCAAACCTGTATTTCCTGTCCGCTGATGGAAGAAAGGATATTCGCAAAAACACAAACTGATTCATCAATCTCAACACCAGCTGCAGTTATATCATAATTCTTTTTTGCGTTGATAAGGAATGATGAAACCCCCGAGCCCAAATCAAGAAGCGTGTCCGTATTTTTTAGTTCTAGATACTTTACGCACAAATCGTTCATCTGCTGCGGAAAGTATGTTGCATCGGTACCATCATGGCTGAACAAAGTGCGGTTTTCTATTTTCTGATTAAGATATTCAACCATGTCTTCCGGGGTAACTTTTTCAAAAGTTTCCAGAGTGCAGTTTAAGAAGCCTTCATTGTGCTGTGCAAAATATTTTTTTACAAAGGCCGGAGCTTTGCTTTTTTTAAGGATTTCCAGAACAGTAAGGTTTACGCTCACGGAAGCTTTTCTGGCGCAAAGAGCAGTGAACACTAACAGCAGGTCAGAAACTTTATCTCCCGGGTGGAAATTAAACTGTTCCAGTGCTTTGTCTACAAAATAGTGTTTAGCGTATGACATTTACCCTCTTAAAGATAACTTGAATAACGTTTATCAAGTTCTTACACTTATAATATATAACATAATTCCTGTTTTGTAAAGAAAAAACTTGATAAACGTTTATCAAATTGCACTATTTTTGCAAAAACTTTAATTTCAGCAACACTATTTCCCACCGTACACTTTACATCTATCCTCCATGTACCCTCTTATAATCTGCTGGAGATTTTCTTCCGCATTCTGCTTCACC
>JAEETM010000019.1 GCA_016290335.1 Treponema sp.
CTGATGAAAATGTTTTCAAGCTGAATATGTCTACGACCTGTAATCTGAATTGTGACTATTGTTTCAGGGATAAGAAAAGTCATATCCAGACGGATGTCGCAAAGGCCAGGAAGATTATTGATTACATTGTGGATGTGTATTCACCGCATGTCTGGATGTATTCCTTCTCGGTTAATTTGACGTCGGAATCTTTGGTGGAGCTTAACAAGATTAGAGAAATTAAGCGTTACATTGATGAACGGACTTCTCCGACTTACACGGTTAAAGATTTTAAAGATCTGACTGATGCAAGAAATCATCTGGCGTGTTTTCCAAAATCTCTTGTGAAGAATCCTGAAGATTATAAGGATGTTGAATCTGTTGTGGAGTTGCTTAATTCAATTTTGAGTATGAAAAATATGGTCAGCTTTTTTCCTCTGCCTGATGGTATGAGTCTACCGGCCTGGGAAGCTGAGCGTTTCAGAAACTTGAAGAATCTGAGTGGCTATTCCTTGATGGAGTTTAATCTCCGGTTTCTGGAATGTCTTTTCCCCGAAACATTTTTGCGAAAACCGCATTATGCGTTTTATATATGTACAAATGGAACAGTCTACAATGATGATGTTGTTGATTTTTTCCGAGAGATTAAGCTTGATACGATTTGTATCAGTCTTGATGGTCCATCTGGCGTTCATAACCGTCACAGATTCTTTAACGATAATTCTGCATCGCATGAACTTATCCTGGAGAATATAAGAAAGTTTAAGGCTGCCGGGTTGAAGGTTTCGGTTTCTGCTGTTCTTACATCAGATTATCCTTTTCCCCTGCAACTGGCCGAATACTTTAAGGAATTGAAGGTCGATTCTATGGATTTCAATGCTGTACGAGCCGGATCAAGAGCCAGCTTTGATGAGAACTCCATCGACAAATTGATTCAGGGATACAAAGAACTGTTTGAGCGTATTTATTGCGATGTGCTTAATAGTGATTATTCTTTGATTGATTTGCTGAAGGATGATGCTGTCTTTGCGGGTACCAAATTGTTGATTGGAAAAAACAGGATTGTGAAAAGGTGCAAATGGAACGAGGACACGATTTTCGATAGTGATGGAGACATTTATCCCTGCGATTATTTTATTGGCAACAGAAAGTATTTGCGTGGAAACATTTCTTCTCCAGAAGTGAAGGATGTTTGCAACGGAAAACTTTTTGTAGATGAAAGAGGAAACTGTAAAGATTGCTGGTGTAAATATTTGTGCGGGGGTACTTGTTTCTTTAACTCATTGAAAAACATGGACGACATTTCGGTGCCTGATACCGTTGAGTGTAAATTGAATAAAGCTATGAAGGAGATGAGTGTTCAGTTTGTTCATAAGTTGATTGATTCTGGCCTTGATTTGTTTGAGTTTGCAAAGAGGATTGGTTTTGGAATTGATGAAAGCATTTTGTTTAATGAAAGTTATTTTGTGAAAAAAGGTATTGCATGCAGTGTTAAAGGAACATTAACAAAGATTGAACTTGAGTTGAATGGAATTATGGAATGGCTTACGGAAAAGAATGTTAGCTTTGATAAACAGCTTTATATTTCGATATTGAATATTGAAGAAACCAGAAGCAACAAGCTTCTTGATGCAATTGCAATTATTCCTATTGATTATAAAGCTCAGATTAAAAAACTGCCGGACTTTTTCAGTGAGAATTGTAAGTTAGTTGAAAATAACAGTTTTGGAAGAGTAATTTCTTCTAAAACTTTATCTAAGGACAATTATGTTGATAAAACAAAAGAGCATATTCATCAGGTAATTGAAAGTTTCAGGATTCCTGTGCAGGGTTATTATTGGTACAAGGGTACGTTACAGGCTTTTTTAGGATACAGGAATGAAGAGATTAGTGTATTTATGCAAAGGGCTGAAGGTGTGTATTAGCGAAAACTAACTTGGACGCTATAGCAGCAGGTTATCAATTAAAACCTATGTGGTTTGGGGACAGTTTATTGAGAGTAAAACACTGGGAGAGTTTATCTAAAACAAAAAATCTAATAAAAACAAAGTGGAGGGAAATATGAGTTTTTTATTAGGAGATTTTAAAGAGCTGAATTATAATGAATTGGTAGAGATTAATGGCGGATGTGCTGGTACTGTCAGCAAAGTGACCCCTACTGGTATCAAAACTATTATCGACAGAATTATCAAAGGAGATGATAGTAGTCCAAAGGGAGTACCTAATCCTGGAAAAGGAGCTGAAGGTATAACTGTCTATACAAACAGTACCAGCAGCGGAACTTGTGGCGGAACATCTGATTCAAAAACAAGTGTATCTTCTGGTTCAAATATGAATCCAAATAATGATAAAGAGCTTAACACATTTGTGCCAAGTACTACTAACGGTTGTTCAGGATCTTATGTTTCTTATCATTCTCAGCTTATGTTCACAGATAAAAACATGAAAGATGGATCTACATTTGCAAAAACTGCGTGTGGAACAACCTCTATCGTAAATGAGATTTCAGAGCAGTACACAAAAGAAACAGGAAAAACATTAACTGATGCACAAGTAATTACTGCTGTGAAAAAAGCTGTTGAAGCCGGAA
This sequence comes from Treponema sp., assembly GCA_016290335.1. The sequence continues at coordinate 2,570 of JAEETM010000019.1, forward strand.
AAATTGATGGAACAGATGCGTTTGTAAATGATTGGGGCGAAGCTGCTGATGCAATAGGAAAAGCACTTGGAATGAAGGGAACCTGGAGCTATACAACGGATGCGTCAAAAGCTACCTCAACAATTATTTCTATCGATACTGCAAAAGATAATTATGATGGCTATCATAATCATTTTGTAAATGATATTGGTAATGGTAAATATTATGATCCATACACAAACGAAATTGGAAACATAAATGATTTAACCCTTACATCAAAATGGACTGATAAACAGGGAATAAAATCTGCTTATCGTTATTTGACATACAGCACTACAAAATAAGGAGTAATAAAATGAAAAAAAGGTCTGTTATTTTTTTGCTGTCTTTTGTTCTGCTTGCTGGAAAAGTATTTTGTTTTGAATTAAAACAAACACCAAAAATTGAAATGTTTACACAATTCGAAACAAACAAGGATTTGTACATCATTTATCACAATGCTTATGTTGCTGAAGATGAAGAAATCATGAAAAAAGCCTGCGATGAAGGAAAGCTTGTACTTTTTGTCAGCATGAAATCTTTTGATGAATTTTTCTATGATGAGAAAAAAAGCCTTGGTTATCATTGCCCTTTTTATAAAGTTGAAAAACCTGATTTAAAAAAAGTCTTTGAATGTTACAGACAGGATAAACGAGATGAATTAGGTGGGACTGTAGACTTTACAAAAAGAAAAATAATTGAAAAAAAGTCTTGTATGATTGAGCAAATCTTTTCTTCAAGAAACTATCATTATGAAACAAACCTTATCGGTGGATATTCAATGGATGTTATTTCCAGAGACGGTAATGTTTATCATTACTGGCTGGCAGATCCTTGCTCATACATCAATGATGATAAATTGTGTAAGCAGATGCCTGACTATTTTGTGTATGAAGAACGCGGAAAAATAACAACCTATTACTGGAAATCCTACGAAGAAACCGACCGCTTTTATGATGATATGGTTACAAAGAAAAAATCTTTACCGGCTTATGTCATTAAGTTTCAGGAAACGTGGGAAAGTATAGTTAATTCATTCGAGTAAACTCAATTTTTTAGTCACGTATTTTTATTCAAATTATTATCAACTCAAAAAAAGACAAAAAAACACAAGGAGGGAAGTATGAGTTTTTTATTGTCTAATTGTAAAGAATTAGGATTTGATGGTTTAGTTGCCGTAAATGGCGGTTGTAATCGAGTTAATATTACTGGACGCGAGGGCATTGGATATCCTGGTATATCAGGTCGATGTACAGGTATCACAAATCCACCACCATATACCAGACCGACATCTAGTGGTAGTGGAGGCATTCCTGTAACAACAGCATATAATCCACAGAAACCAACAACCACAGCGTATCCAACAAATGTTGTATCAAGTCCAATTTCTCTTGGTGATGGATATGGCGCAGACAAAAGAGGTTATTGGGCAACTCTTGAACCAACAAAATAAAGCTGTAATGTAATCTGACTAATTCCGGAGAGAGTTTATGCATTTGAGAATTCAATTACAACATGATGAATCGGACTGTGCAGCTGCATGTCTTTCGATGATTCTTAAATATTATGGAAAAGCTGTAAGCATTCGAAAACTTCGTATTGCAGCAGGAACTGATACACAGGGAACTTCCGGTTATGGAATAAAAGCTTGTGCAGAACAATATGGGCTTTCGTGCAAAGGTTTTACAGACCCTGAAAAAAAGTCCTTAAAAAACATTCCTTTTCCGGCAATCTTCCATATGCGCAAAGAATCTATAGAACATTATGTTGTAGTTGATTCCATAAAGAATGGTAAAGTCAGGATTTTTGATCCGGCAGACGGTATTGATAAAATGCCTCTGTCGGATTTTGAAAACTGGTGGTCTGGAGTTTTTTTTCTGCTTTGTCCTTGTGATAATTTTGAAAAAGAAAAGGAAGATAAAACTCCAATCGTCAGATTTTTTTCTCTGTTAAAACCACATACACTATTGCTTTCAAAAATAATCGTATCAAGTATTATTCTGACTGTTTTTGGAGTGCTTATATCATTCTACTTTAGATTTCTGATTGATGAAGTTTTGTACTCTGAAGTAAAAGCGACTCTGGATATCTGTTCAATCTGTTATCTACTTGTACTGATATTTCAGGGAATACTTTCATTTTGCAGAAATCAGATAACACTTTATCTTGGTACAAAAATCGATGCCGTTCTTGTGAGTGATTTTTTCTATCACCTTTTGAGACTGCCGCTGTCTTTTTTTACATCAAGAAAAACCGGCGAAATCCTTTCGAGAATAAGAGATACCGAGACTATAAGAAACACAATTTCCTCTACTACAGTTTCTGTAATGATGGATTCAATTATGATTGTTCTTGGTAGTATCTTCCTGTTTAAGATGGGCTCGTCTCTGCTGTTTATTTCGATGATTCCGATTTTTATTTCTTCGATTATTGTCTGGGTTATAGCCAAGCCTTTTAAGAGATTGATTAAAAATCGTGCGATTGCCGAAGCTGATAAAAATGCTTCTATGTATGAAACGATAAATGGTATTGCTACTATTAAAGCTTTATCTACAGAGAAAAACGCATTCAGACGGAATGAAGCAAGAATTGTAGAAGCGATAAGAAGGTGTGTCCGCCTGGAAACTTTTGCGAACATTAATAGTTCTGTTCAAGGCTTTATTTCAAGTTGCGGAACTTTACTTGTTTACTGGATTGGAAGCTATAAGATTTTTTCTGGAGAAATCTCTCTGGGCCAATTGATTTCTTTTATCACTTTATCTGGATTTTTTCTTGGACCTCTCAGCCGTTTGCTTACAATGCAGCCTAATCTGCAGGAAGCATTTGTTGCAGCAGAACGTTTGTCTGACATAATGGACATTGCCGAAGAAACAAAAGATGAAGCGGATTTTGAAGGCATTGATTCTTTTAAAGATGAACTTGTGTTTAAGAATGTTGCTTTTGCTTATGGAACACGCGGGAGGGCTGTTCAGAACATCGGGTTTAAAATTAAAAAAGGAGAAAAGATTGCTTTCGTTGGGAAATCTGGTTCCGGGAAATCAACTTTGCTGAAGCTTCTTATGAAGTTTTACAAATGCGAAGAAGGAAACATTCTTATTGATGGAAAAGATATAAGTAATTTGAAAGTTGAAGAATACAGAAGCCTGATTGGTTATGTACCGCAGGAAAGCTTATTGTTTAGTGGGACTATTGCAGAAAACATTGCGTGGGGTATGGATTCGGTTACAAATGAGATGATTATTGCGGCTGCAAAAGCTGCGCAGGCTTATGATTTTATTATGGCTTTGCCTGATAATTTCAGGACTGTTGTTGGAGAACATGGTGCCACTTTGTCGGGAGGAGAAAGGCAACGGATTGCTCTGGCCAGAATCTTAATGAGAAATCCTGGAATTATTATTCTGGATGAGGCTACTGCCAGTCTGGACAGCATTTCGGAAAAAGCAATTATGGACACTGTTAATTGTTTTACAGACAGGACGATTATTATGGTTGCTCACAGATTGTCTACCGTTTGCAATTGCGACAAGATTTTTGTTATGGACAAAGGAAGAATTGTAGAAAGCGGAAATCATAATGATTTACTTGCGAAGAATGGTATGTACAAAGAATTATGGAGGGCGCAGTATGAAGCGAAAACAACTTGTGCTTGAGCATAAAGACATGATGTATCATTCAAGAGAGCTTGTCCATCTTTATGTTCCCAGAGAAATAAACCTTATGTTTTATACGATAGTTTCTCTTGTGGTTTGTTTGATTGCCTTGCTTTTGACATTAAAGATTAACGATGTAATAAAGGTTAACGGAATAGTAAGAACGGAAACAAATAACTCCAGTGTGAACAATATTATTGCAGGGCAGATTGAAACTATTTTTTATAAGCCTGGTCAATTTGTAGAAAAAGGTGACGTGCTTTTTTCTTTGAAAAAAGATGTTTATCAGACTGTAATGAATGATCTGGAAAATGAGATTGCTGATACTAAAAAGGAATTGAATTGTACAGAGACTTTGATACATTGTTCTGAAGATTGTTTAAAGAACCGTTCGACAAGGGCACTTGTTCCTGACAACACAGATACATTTGTTCGTTCACAACTTGAAGAATACTTTAATACTGTTGATTACATGCAGAAGCAGATTGCAATCTATGATTTTCATTATCAGAAGTTAAGAGACCAGCCTGAAATACTTTTTAATCAATATGAACTTGATGAAGCACTTCTTGAATTGAAGCTGAGTCAACAGGAGCTTGAAAGGTATAAGGCAAGTTTTTTGGCGGAAAACATACAGAAGCAAAAAGCTTTGGAATTGAATCTTGTAAAGCTGGAACAGGAATTAATCAGGACAAAAGAACAGTATTCTTTTATTGAGATTAAGGCTCCTATTTCTGGATTTGTACAGGAAGTATCATCATTGAATGTTGGAGATTATGTAGTGGAAAACCAGAATGTTCTGGTAATTGTTCCTGATGATACAAAAAATTTTAAGGTTGAACTGGATGTTCCTACAAAAGACATTGGTGAAATTACTGCTGGAATGGAAGTTAAGTACCGGTTGTCGGCTTTTCCTTTTTTTGAATACCGTGGGGCTGAGGGTGTAATTGATTCCATTGATTCGGATGTTCGGCAGGGAAATAACGGACAACTGTTTTATCGGGTGTGTTCAGATATAGATAAGGTTTCTTTTAAAAACAAAAAAGGAATTGAGTATCCTCTCAGGGCGGGAATTGAAGTTAGTGCAAGAATCATTCTGGAGAAAATATCTGTGATACATTTTATTCTGAGGAAAATGGATTTTATACAATGAACAATTCAAATGTAAAACAATTGTTTTCAAAAAACTTATTCGTTGTGTTTCTCATTTTTCTGTTGGCGGAAGGGTTGATGGCAGAAGAATCTTTTTCAAAGGATACCGCCTTAGAGCAGCTTTGGAAACTGACCATCCAGAATAACATTGATATTCAGGCTGCCTCACGAAATCAGGAGCTTTCCGATTACGATTTCAATCACTATTGGCGGAAGTTCCTTCCATCCATTTCTGTTTCTTCTTCTTCAACTTTTTCCGACCCTTCTTCCGAAAGCTCCCAAATACCAGAATCCCTAACCTCCTCGGTTACAATCTCAGAAAACCTCCCCGGTGGTCTTAGCCTTGCACTTTCCCCTAATGTAAATCTTTCACGAGAACTGACAGCCGGCAAACCAAAAATAATGGAAGAAACAAAGCTTTCGGTTTCTGTATCTCAAAGGGTCCTGCCCTATTGGCTACAAAAAAAAAACAAAACAGGACGGAAAAGAATTGAAGACCCCGAGAAAACAATGCAGGATATCAGCCAGAAGTTAGCTACTACTAATTCAAAAATTGTTCTTTTATCAACACTGGAAGAAATAACCGGTAAATATATTCAATACAGAATTATTTGCAGAAACATCAATTCAGTAGAAAACAGAATTCAACTTACACAAAACATATTAGATGTTTTAAAACAATTATACCAGCAGGGAAAAATCTCTCTGTCAGATATTTTTTCCAAAGAAGAAGAGCTTTACAAATATATGAATGACCTGCAGTCATATAACAGTTCTAAAGAAAGCACACTGCTTGCCATAAACAAATGTCTTTCATCACAGAGTAAAAATACCCCAACCCAAATACTAGAGTTAGTGCTTCCTAACCATCCTCTCCCATCACAGGTTGAACCGATATTTTCTGTAAATCCGAATTATGAAAGCTTAAAGCTTCAGTCCCAGAATCTTGATGCAGGTTTTACTTTATCAAAGCAAAATGATTCTCCTATACTTTCTCTCAGCGGAAACATTCCCATTCACAACGGTTATGATGAATCTGATTTTATAGGAGCATACCAGAGCAGCAATGCAAAAAAGTGGTCCGTTTCTGTATCACTGAATCTTTCGCCATTAACTTCTGAAGACACAAAACGAACTAAGTTAGAATACACTAACAACAAACTTACAAATAAAGAAAAGACAGAAAACCTTTTAAGTAGCATGTCTGCCGAAAAAGAAATGTTTGAAAAGCTTTTAGCTGATTCCGAGAACCAGCTTGAATTACTTCAAAAAAATCTTGAATACTATAAAAAATTATTGGCCGCCCAAAAGACTCTGCTTAAAGACGGCCAAATAACAATATTAGAAATTACTCAAACTGAAGTAGAAATAGCATGCAAAACAAATGACATAACCAATTGCACAGATAACATCTGGTACTATCAATGGATAATAAAAAATAAATCCTTTTAGTGTCCCAAGTTTTGCGTAGCAAAACTTGAAGCGGACCATAAACAAATGTTCGCTTACCAATCGATGTTCAGGTCCGCTATGGCATATGTATTATTTCCCTAGGTTTACTTCCGTTAGCCGGGCCTACAATACCACGCTCTTCCATTTCTTCTACAAGACGTGCCGCTCTGTTGTAACCGATTTTCAACCTTCGCTGAATATAGGATGCAGAAGCCTTACCGGCCTGTACAACAATTTCCAGAGCCTGATCATACAACGGATCATCGCCAACAGAATTGCCGAACAAATCAGTTCCAACATCATCGCCGTCTTCATCTTCAACAAAGATTTCTTCATCGATGTAATCCGGCTCGCCATATTCTTTTACATACTCAACAACATTTTCAACTTCTGAATCGCTTACAAATGTACCCTGAATACGAACAGGATATGGATCAACAGCAGAAGCATAAAGCATGTCACCACGACCAAGAAGTTTTTCTGCACCAACGCTATCGATAATAATGTTAGAGTCTGTTCGTGAAGCAACCATAAATGCAATTCGGCTAGGAATGTTTGCTTTTATCAAACCGGTGATTACGTTTACAGATGGTCGCTGAGTTGCCAGTACAAGATGAATACCAACAGCACGGCTCATAGCAGTTAATCGGGCAACAATAGATTCCAGCTCTTTTCCACTTGTAGCCATCAAATCTGCAAACTCATCAATAATTACAACGATGTACGGCAGCTTTTCGGTACAGATATCACGTTCTTTAATTCTCTGGTTATAGCTTGAAATATCGCGAACACCAAGACCATCAAGCAGGGCATAACGTCTTTCCATTTCGCACAGACAGTACTGTAATGCCTGCAAAGCTTTCTTAGGTTCAGTAATTACCGGAGTAAGCAGGTGTGGAATATTATTATAAAGCTTAAGCTCAACAACCTTAGGATCAACCAGGATAAGCTTAACATCTTTGTAAGAACGCTTGTACAGAATAGAAAGAATCAGTGAGTTTACACAAACAGATTTTCCAGAACCGGTAGCACCCGCAATAAGCATATGAGGTGTTTTTACAAGGTCAATCAGCTGAGCTTTACCAAGAATATCTTTACCAAGAACAACAGGTACAGCCATCTTTGTATATTCCGGCAAATCCATTTCTATAATTTCGCGGAAGCTTACGATTGAGCGGTTCTTGTTTGGAACTTCAATACCAACAGCCTGTTTTCCAGGAATAGGCGCAACAATTCGAACAGAGCTTGCAGCAAGACTCAACGCAATATTGTCCTGAAGTGCAACAATCTTACTGAGCTTTACACCTGGTGCCGGGAGCAGTTCGAACATTGTAACAACCGGTCCCTTTTTAATACCAATGATTTCAGCATCAATATTGAACTCAGACAAGGTCTGCTTTAAGTTTATGGAAGCTTCTTTTGTTTTATCATCAATAATCCAATACTGGTCATCCTTGTACGCTGTAAGCAAATCAGAAGGTACAACATAAGGCCCCTTTCTTGTAGCACGATTTGTTTTTGGCAGGTTGCCTTCAATCACGTGTGTTACCGGAGTATTTTCTGCCTGCTGTGCATTAAAGAAATCTGTGAGTTCATCTGCTGTAAGATTTTTTGCAGTGTTAGCATTTGGATTTAATTCCGGTGAACTTTCTGGTCCGGTCTCCAAAGTATTTTTTGCTGATGATGGAGCGGCTGCTTTTGGTGCTGGCGATGGAGTTGGTGTTTCTGTTGCAATGGCTGCAGTTGAAGCTGCCACTCCAGTAGTTCCAGCAGCCTTTCTTATGTCTGCTTCCATATCAGAGAATACATCAGAAACTGCAGATGTTAGTTTTACCTCACCTTTTTCCTGAGCATAAATCTGTTTGAAAACTTCGTTAGTTGGCTTTAACTCTTCAGGTACTTCTTTAATATCATCAGAAAGCTCTTCGTCATCAGGCTGAGCATTCATATCGATATCATAGAAATCTGAATCTAAAGCATTATCATTATCTTCTTCTTTGTTTTCTTCAACTTCATACTCCTGCGCAATATCAGGAATGTAAGGAAGGTCTGATGTAGCAGGCTCAGTCTTTACAGCTTCAGTCATAACAGGTTCTTCCTGTACTTTTTCTTCAAGAGAGATTTTTGTCGGATATTTTGGAACAGTTGGTTCCTTCTTTTTTTGTACAGGCTCTGGTTCAACTTCATCATGCAGAGTAATTCCATACGGATATGCAGGATTAGGATGTACGCTTGAATCGATAATTCTTACAGGTTTTACTGGTGATTCTGGAAAAGACTCTTCTACAATTTCTTCCTCAGGTGCTGGCTCCGAAAAATCATCTTCCATAAACACATCAGCAAAAGTGTCATCAAAATTGTCTTCGATTATTTCATCAGTTTCTACGGCTTCACCATTTTCTGTACCAGTTTCTTCCGCAGACTCTTCAACTTCTTCATCTTCATCATCAGACAACTTGCGGGCATTTACAGCTTCTTCAAAAAGATCTTCTGCTTCGTTTCGGCGGGCAATTTCTTCTCCGTTCTGCTCAAGCTCATCCTTTGGAGGGAAAGCAAGAGTCGGGTCATCATCGTCATCTGATTCAGCTTCAGTTTTCTGATTACCCTGACCTTCATCATCAATATACTCAGGCGGTAAAGTTTTTGGAGCAGGTGGTAAATTAGCCCATTCAATCTCGTCAACTTCCGGTTCTGTGTTGCTTTCCGGTAAATCTGCATCAGGGCTGATTAAAGCAGCATATTCTTCCTGTGTGATGATTGAAGCAGGATTTGCAGAACTGATTTCGTCGTCATCAGAAGATGCAGCACCCTCTGAAGCAGCAGAATTATTTGCACTTGCCGGTGAAACAAAACCATTTGCATTTTCTGCATCAGCATTCTTTTTATAATCAAGAGGATTTACAGCCAGAGCAAATGCGGCAGCCTTTTCATCTTCGCTGATTTTAATTTCTTTTTCAGGTTCAGCTGATGGAGTGATTGATTGTGCAGCAACAGGTGCAGCATCAGTTTCCGGTGCGGCTTCCGATGGAGTTTCATTTTCTGGTGCAGCTTCAGTTACAATTTCAGTCTCAGCTTTTTCTTCCATCATTTTTTTATCAACATTTTCGTATTCTTCAATTGACGGTACATTTTCTTCGTAAAGACTTGCAGCCGCATCCTTCAACGAATTATATGATTCATCCTTGTTAAAATCGTATTTTACCTTTGAAAGAGATTTATCGAATACAGATTTTTTCTTAATAGGTTCGTATTTAAAGCTCTGGTCTGTTTCATCGTCAGACTCTTCATCCTCTTCTTCTGAAGAATCTGAATCATCAGAATCACCTTCTTCATTAGAACCGGAGCCATTTCCACCACCACTTTCCTTTGCAGAATACTCAGAAACTTCATATTCATCGCCAAACTCACCGTTGCCGGAACCATTTTTGTCCGCAAATCTTGATTTACCGTTTTTGTAGAACAATTTCTGATTTACGCTTTCGGCAATAACACCCGCACCCAAAATCTCTATGATAATGAGCATAAGACCGGTAACTACAGTAATAATAATTTTTACAGTAGAAGCAGAGTTTGAGCTAACTGCAAGGATTGAACGGCAGATTTTTTCTGTAAGAACAGCTGTAAAGAATGGAATTAAAGCCGTAAGCAAACGCATAGTCTTCTGGCTAGTCCACTTAGTTGCAAAACAGGACATTCCTGCAATAAAAAGGAAAACAGGAATGATTATGCTTGAAAATCCATAAACTGTATAAAGCATGTTTCCTAAAAAGTAGAAAACATTATTGTGTCCGGGACCACCAATTCCAAAATCCAGCAGCTGGAGCAGCAGACTTATGGAAAGCAGCGCAGAAAGGACGAGCAAAATGCTTCCTGTTAAGACACTTGAATTATTTCGATAGCTATTTCTAATAGTACTTCTAGTATTTTTCGATGATTTCATAGTTCCATTATCGGAAAATAAAAAAAAGATTTTAGTTTTTAGTTGTTAGTTATTGGAAAAAAAGTATAATAGAAGTATGAAAACATCATCTATCAAAACAATCGGTATTTTAACTTCTGGTGGCGATGCTCCTGGCCTTAATGCAGCAATCAGAGCTTTGTGTATTTCCGGCAAAAACAAGTACGGAATGAAGTTTATTGGTATTCGAGATGGATATCGCGGTCTTATTGATAACGATACCTTTAAGATGGATAAAATGGATTTTTCCCAGATGATTTCTGAAGGTGGAACCATTCTTGGAACTTCAAGGGTAAAGCCTTTTAAAAATCCTAAACCGGACCCAAAAACCGGACTTTTCCCTGTAGAAGCAATCAAAGAAACCTTTAAAAAGAATAAACTTGATGCTCTTGTGTGCCTTGGCGGTAACGGAACAAACACAACCGCGTCCCTTCTTTACGATTCAGGCTTTAATGTAATAGGGCTCCCAAAAACGATTGATAATGATATTGCAGTTACAGAGCAGACCTTTGGTTTTCATACAGCAATTGATATAGCTACAGAGGGAATTAATGCAATTCGAACTACAGCAAGAAGCCACGGACGAGCAATGGTTGTAGAGATTATGGGCCACAAGGTTGGCTGGCTAGGGCTTTATGCAGGAGTTGCCGGTAATGCAGATATTATTCTTCTTCCAGAGATTCCTTATGATATTAAAAAGCTTGGTGATTTTATTAAAAAACGCTATGACGAACAGGGATATGCAATAATTGCGTGTTCAGAAGGTGCCGTAGATATTGAGGAAGCTAAGCTTGGCAAAAAAGATTTTAAACGGGCTCGACTTGAAATGCCTCAATCTGTAGCATACCGTGTTGCACAGGAAATAGAAGCAGAAACTGGTATAGAAACAAGAACTTCGGTTCTCGGATATTTACAGCGTGGTGGTTCTCCATCTGCTTATGATATTCTTCTTGCAACAGAGCTTGGAACCGCAGCTGCCGATTTCCTTGCAAATAAGGATTTTGGAAAGCTCATTGGTATAACCGACGGTGCAATTACAGGTATTCCGCTTTGTGATATTGCCGATAAACTTAAAACTGTTACAGAAGACAGTGCCATGCTTAAAACAGCACGTGCACTTGGAATATGTTTTGGAGACTAAAAGTTGGAAACTGCAACTAAAGGCGAGCTGAAATGCCACCGTTGCCCTGTCTGCGACGGATTTGGCTGTCCTGGAAATATGCCGGGCCTTGGCGGAGTATTTGAAAGCAAAAACTTTCAGCTCAACTGCGCTGCCTGGGGTGATTTAAGGAAAAAGGCTGAACTCGAAGGCAAACTTAATGAACTGCAACAGATAACAGTTACTCCCAACAAAATCCGCTGCGGTCCGGTTACCGGTGCTGTAGAAAACATTGGTTATACCCACGAAAGAGACTTTTACTACCCCTATCTAAAAAATGCCGCCGAAGCAGGCCACGGTCTTTGCGTTGGCGACGGCTGCCCCGACGAAAAACTCCTTTACGGAATAGACGCCGTAAAAGCACTTGGACAATCGGCGGCATTTTTCCTCAAACCCTACCCTACAGACCGCCTGCTGGAGCGACTCACCTGGATTAAACCCTACGCCGAATACATTGGAATAGACATAGACTCCTACAACATTGTAACAATGCGAAACCTTGTAAACCTTGAAAAAAAGACAGCCGCTCAATTAAACGCTTTCCGCAAAGAGTTTGATGTACCGTTTGTAATAAAAGGCCTTTTTACAGATGATGATATAGAGCTTGTCCGCCAGGTTAAACCCGATGTTGTTTACATCTCTAACCACGGTGGCCGCGTAGAAACCCGAATTGGCAGTACCGGTGATTTTTTAGCCCAACATGCCGCTGAACTCAAAAAATACTGCAAACAAATCTGGGTAGACGGCGGAATCCGCACTCTCGCCGATGTACAAACTGCATTGTATTACGGCGCCGACCAGGTAATAATCGCCAGACCGTTCATTCGGGCAACCTTTGACGAGGAACCATTCCTGCTTACTTAGTTCAGCACATCCTTCCAGTATTTTGTAAAGAATATATTCTTAACTCTGGAGCTTTTAGGCTTAACATATCTGTAGGAACCAACCTGTGCTCCAACATGATGAATACAGAAGCCATGTGCTCCAATAGGCATCTGATTTTCCTGTGAAGCATCATAGAAGTACGGTACACTCAATTCACCATAGTAATATAAACCGGTATTAAAAATATCAATTGGAGTAAAATACAAGGCATCAGAAGAGTTTCCAATCTGCCTGTTCAAGGTGATATAATTCGGATCATTAACTTTATCTGCTGATTTATTATTTATAAGGATTTTATAAAAGTTTTCAAAAACATAGTCAAAATCTGCATACCGTTCAACACCCTTTTCATCAACATATTTCTGATTGCAGGCTTTTAATGCTTGTGTAACAGATTCTTCATTTACATATTCATTGGTAAGCATCTGGTGAAAAAGTTCAATACCACCAAAATTACGTACCAGATATGCCCCGAAAGCATACGCACAGGCATAAGAAGCAAGAACATCTTCACCTTCTCGCCAGTTTGTAAAACCCGCATAATAATACTTATTGAAAGTTGTCAGCCTGCCCTGAGAAGAATCATAACTTGCAAGACCTAATTTCTTCTGGAATAAATCTTCCATTACCATTGAAAGCATTTCTGTAAACCAGGTTTCATAATAAATATTATGTTTTACAGTTTTACTTGCATAATTCAAATAATGGTTATATTCATGAACTACAGTTGAGTACATATATTTTTCGTTCATTAAATAACAATAAGAGTCAAGATAAATAAAAGCACCCTTATTAGAGCTAAGTGAATCATAAAAATCGTTATACCAGCAATATCCCCAGGTGGTTACATCACTTTTCTGATTAGCATCATTATAAAGGTCTGCAAGTACAATATTTAATTTCTCTGTAGGATTTGCAAAGGACTGACTTGCCTTTGTAGTATAAATATGTGAACCTGCCAGCTGCTCTTCCAGAGCTATTATTCTTTCAAACTGGTTTGCAATAGATTTAAACAGCTGCTTTTCAATAAATGTTCTTCTTGGAATCAAACTCGAATTTGAATCTACAAACCAGACATAACAATTATCAGAAACATATTCACAGGTAGCTAAAGGTGCATACATTGAATTATTATTATCAAGCAGAAAAATATTTTTTACATCCCCAACCTTGTAATTTTTCTTTACAACCTCACAAGGAAAGCCTTCTTCGGCCTGTGGCTCAACATTTTCTTCCCGAGCACGCTGACTTGATTTACTGTTTTGAGCCTCTTTGTGTGCTTCACGCTGTTCTTTTAAAAAAGCATGATTCCATTCATCGGTTTTAAGATAATCATTATGATGATTTACATAATCTTCATATCCAATAAAACTTTCCTTAGAATCCTGTGCCTTGTGAACAACAATTTCTTCACAATCATCTTTAAGTTCACTTTCACGTGCAGTAACAGATGAAACATAACCTGTCTGTTCGGCATCAATATCCATTTCAGAATTGTTTATTTTTACCCAAAAAGTGTGGTCATAATTTTGATTGTATGCCGTAATATCAGGCGGAACTTCTTTACAACCAGTAATACCCAGCAAACTTGTAAAAACAATTGTTAAAACAAAACCAACAGACCATACACTAATTTTTTTACAATTCTTTTTCATTTGTTACTCCATTGTGAATATTACCATTTTCGTTTATATTTAAGCAATGAATAATCAGAAAAAAAATCATAATATGCAGCTTTTACAAGAGCTTGCAGCTAAAAATGGCCCACTTTGTGTTGGTTTAGACACCGATCCTTCTTATTTACCGGAATCGGTACTTAAAAACTTTGCAACCCCGGCTCAGGCTGTTCTTGCCTATAACCGCGAAATTATCAGACGGGTTGCTGCCGATAATTCTGCATGCTGTTTTAAGGTACAGATTGCCTATTACGAAGCAATGGGGCTTGAAGGCTTAAAGGTTTATGCCGAAACATTAAAGCTCGTGCGTGAAACAGGACTTATTGCAATTTCAGATATTAAACGTGGTGATATTGGCGCCACATCAGATGCTTATGCCCGCGCTCATTTTACAGGCGATTTTGAAACAGACATAATCACAATAAATCCATATATGGGCTTTGATACGCTCAAGCCGTTTACAAAATATGCTGCCCCGGAGCTTGGCGGTAAAGGTGCATTTGTTCTTCTCTGTACTTCAAATCCGGGAATGGTTGATATTGAACACCAGGAATTAAAGTCTGGCGGACTCTTGCTGGAAAAGGTTGGCGATGAAATTGCCAGAACAAACGAAGAACTCAAAGAAACATACAAAGCAATTTACGGTGAACAGACTTGCGGTGCAATTGGTGCAGTTGTTGGTGCAACTCAGGAAAAAGATGCACGCTGGATTCGCGACAAATATCCGCAGACATTCTTTTTAATTCCGGGCTACGGTGCACAAGGCGGTGCTGCTGCAATTTGTAAAACCCTGCTTGAAAAAGCCGGCGGTGCAGTTAATTCAAGCCGCGGTATTCTTTGTGCCTGGAAAAAGGATGAAGATTTAGCAGCCAAAATAGAAGCAGGCACTCTTTGTCTTGCGGACATAGCCGATTCTGCAGCAAAAGCAAGCTTACTCAGTAAAGAAGATTTAACAAAATAGCAAAAGTTGGAGTTTTTATGTATAAAGATTGCGAAGGTGTACCTTATCCCGTTTTTTGTGAAGGATTAGTTTGTGGCTGTGAAGCTGTAGATGGAGCAGTTCCGGCTGGCAGCGTTTATAAATTGAGTGTTGAATCAAAACAGACACAGATGCCGCTTCCGGGGCAGTTTTATATGCTCCATGCTGTAAGAAGCAGTACACTTCTTGGTCGCCCGATAAGCATTTATCACGCAGAAAAAAAGGAAGATGGAACAATTGCTCTTGAGTTTTTAATCCTTGTTAAGGGAAAAGGTACAACAGAGCTTTGCGGCTTGCGTGAGGGAGATAAAATCCAGCTTTTAGGACCGTGCGGAAACACATTTTGCCTGGATTGCCGGGTTGAACCCGACAATGACAGTTTGGATTGCACGGCTTCTGACGGCAAAAAAATCTGTATTGTGGGCGGTGGAATTGGTGTTGCACCTGTTGCAGGTTTTGCAGAAGGATTAGCACCAAAAAGCTACGATTTTTATGCTTCTTTTAAGTCTGGCTCGTATGGGCTGGAAAACTTAGCTGCTGACAAACTTGTTATTACTACAGATGACGGTTCGGTTGGTGTTCACGGAATGTTGCCGGCGGCGCTTACCGAACAGGCTTTGCGGGATGGTAACTACAGTGCAGTTTATGCATGCGGACCAACTCCAATGCTTAAATATGTAAAAAAGGTTGCAGAAGCATGCGGAATCCCCTGCTGGCTCAGTATGGAATCGCACATGGCCTGCGGTGTGGGCTGCTGCCTTGGCTGTACAATTGATACAACTGAAGGCAAAAAACGCTGCTGTAAGGAAGGTCCTGTTTTTGATTCAAGGATTCTGTTCCCGGAAAGCTGTGAAAAAGCGGACGATAACAGCAAGACAAATGGTAACAAACAGGCTGCTGTTCAGAAAGCAAACACAAACATTACCGCAGACTTATCTGTTACAATTGCAGGCGTAAAGTTCCAGAATCCTGTGATTGGCTGTTCAGGAACGTTTGGATTTGGCACTGAATATTCCACAATCTTTGATGTAAACCGCCTTGGTGGAATCTGCTCAAAGGGACTTACACTCGAACCGCGCGAAGGCAACGATGGAATCCGTGTGTGGGAAACTCCAGGTGGCCTTATGAACTCAATCGGGCTTCAGAATCCAGGAATCCCGCATTTTATAGAAAAAGAGCTGCCTGAGATGATGGCGCTTAAACCTGTTGCAATTGCAAACCTTTCGGGAAGCTCGCTGCAAACTTATGTTGAAGGCGCAAAGCTGCTCCAGAAAACCAATGTTCCTATGATTGAGCTTAATATTTCCTGTCCGAATGTTAGTGCAGGTGGTGCTGCCTTTGGAATGACGTGTGCCGCTGCAAGTGAAGTTACAGCAGCTGTGCGTGCCGTTACCGATAAGCCGCTTATTGTAAAGCTTACACCTCAATCTCTGGAGCTGAATGCTGTTGCCCTGACCTGTATTAAAGCAGGTGCCGATGGAATAAGCCTTTGCAACTCTTTCCAGGGAATTGCAATTGATATAGAAAGGGCTGTCCCTGTTTTTGATAAGGTTAAAGCTGGACTTGGTGGTCCTGCAATCCGTCCTATTGCCGTACGGCTTGTGTACGAGCTTGTTCAGGCAATAAACACACTGCCTGCTGAACAGCGCGTGCCTGTAATTGCAATTGGCGGTATTGCTACCTGGCAGGATGCAGTTGAGTTCATTATGGCGGGCGCTTCGGCAATAGAGGTTGGTACCGCTACGTTCGCAAATCCGCTTGCAATGATTGAAATAATTGATGGTCTTAAAGCATTTATGGAACGCAAAGGCTACACTTCAATTGAAGCTATGAAGGGGTTAATTTTGTAGCCTACTTCCAGTCTTTTATTTCGTTTGCCAGAATCTCAGCAATTTTTCTGTGAGTTTTAGCACTTGGATGCCAGTCGGTGCCAACGCCATCGTGGTCCTGGTCCTGAACCGGGAAACGTACAAACTTTGTCTTTACATTCGGAAACGTTCTTGCAAAGCGGGCAAAGGCTTCTTCTTCGGAATCACAAAGCTCCTGTCCCATTACACCAAGGCAGCCCAGAATCTTTGCTTTTGGAGAACGACGGTGAATGGCTTCCAGTAACTGCTCATAAAGATTTACAAAGCTGATTCTTCTGTCTTCAAGGCCGCGAACCCAGCTTGTATCGTTAGTTCCAAGATTTATAACTACAATATCTGGTGAAAATCTGCTTTCATCCCAAACTTCCGGCTCAATTCCAAGCTTGTAAGAAAGAAAACGGTCGGTATAAGGCCAAAGCTGGCTCATAAGAGGTTCTGCAGTATTTGGAAGCATTACAGTAAGCGGATCTGTATAGCAGGAAATAAGTCCTATTCCACTACGGCTTACTACCTCATACTCTGCTCCCAGAGCCTTTGCAGTAAGATAAGCATAGGCTAAATCTGGGCGTTCCTGTTTTGTTGTAAAGACATCTTTTTCCCACACGCCTTCAATACCATAACCACAGGTAATACTGTCGCCAATAAACTCAAGCTTTAATGGTCTTACAGGATTATCAAATCCACCATCTGAACCTGTAACCTCGTCTTTTATTAGTTCACCAATAATTTCTGCACCCGCAAAGCCGGAATAACCATAAACCGCTTCACTTAACCGCATTACCTTTATCTGGACTCTCTTTTCTTCTGCACTTTCAAAAAGGATGATGTTGTTTTCTTTTTCTTCAAGTACAACCTTTTTCATTGAAGTTGTCTTAGTTTCTGTATCGTCCAGATTCTGAACAAAAACTCCAAGCACGCCCTTTGCTTCGTCTTCAAGAAGATGAGAATCGCTCACGATTTTACAGGTGGCTTTTCTTCCCTTAATGGAAAACTCAAAACCGCTTGCAGAAAAATCAAAATAGCGTATGCCGTTGTGGTCCAGAGTACGTCCGAACCATTTTATATCTGATGATGAAAGTTTCATTTTATTACCTCTTTAATCTGTAAACCTTAGAATTGCGGTCTGGAGACCATTTTGCACGGCGTTCCTGCGGGAGTGATTCGATTGAATCTTCGGTAAATCCAAGCTTTTCAAACCAGTCGATTGCCTGTGTAGTCATTATAAAAACTGATGCAGCACCTTTTTCCTTTGCCTGATTTATAAGCTTTTCAATCATTTTAGGACCAATTCCCATGCGGCTGTAAACTTCATCAACAGCAACCGCCGCAATTTCTGCCTGACCATCTTCATAAAAATGAAGGGCCGCACACGCATGTATACCGCCATCAAGCTCGTAAACAATGTAATCTTCAAGCGCAACTGCCAAATCTTCCTGAGTACGCGGTAACAGCTTTCCACTTTGAATAAAAGGACGCATAACCGAAAGCACAGAAGGAATGTCTGTCTGGGCCATCGGGCGGATTTTGCCGTAATTGTTTGTGTAAATCATTGTACCGGAACCAAAATCGCTGAAAATCTCGGTAAGAAGAACACCATCAAGGTTACCGTCCACAAAATGAACACGCGTAACACCCTGGCGGCAGGCCTCGGAAGCAAGCCGCAGGAAAGTCAAATCCTTGGCATTATCATATTTGCCGGAAAGAAGCACGTTAACCTGAATTAAATCCAGAGCTGCAATCTTTCCATTTTCTGAAACTGTAAAATGATTTTCTGCCAGTGATGAACCGTTTTGCTCATTTTGTTCGAGTGCCTTAAAATCTGCTTCGTTAAAGCCGCCGTCTTCCATTACATAAAAAAGCTTATCGGCCTTGAGTGCAATTGCAACCTGCTGGGCAAGAACCGTGGAAGAAATATTATAAGGATGACCGACCGTACTCCAGCCAATGCACGGGAAAATAGGGATAAAACCATCGTTCAAAACTGTCCGCAGGGAGTCAGAATCAAGACGTTCAATTTCGCCGGCAGTACCATAATCAAAACCGTTTATAATTCCCTTGCTGCGGGCTTTTACCCAGTTACCGATTACCGCAGTAATATTGTTTGCGGCAAGACTTGTCATAATCGTATTTGAAACGTCAAAGGCTGCCATTTTAATAAGCGGCATAGCCTGAGCAGAAGCAATTCGTATGTGTTCGCGGTAAGTCCAGGTAATATTGTTTGCACTTAAAACTTCGTCAATACGGGTTCGCGCTCCGGGAATAATTACAACCTGAAGACCGGCTTCGTGGAGCAGGGCAATATCGCGGATATGCGAAGTGAAAAGTGGCGAAGAAATAGTTTTATCGTCAAGATAAATTACAATAAGAGCATTCTTAAACTTCTGGAGATAGCGGATTACATCTCGTACATTTTCTGCCTTTTTACTACTAACCATAGAAACAGTATAGCAAATTAGTTGCGGTAGAAAAAGTGGGGCACAAAAAAAAGCTGCCCAGCTAAAGTCAGGCAGCTTTTTATTTGGAAAAATCAAACTATCTGATTAAAAAATCAGGTAGTTTGAAACTTTAAGATTAAACCTTACTTGATTGTAATTTTGTAAGTAGCTTCGTTATCTGAAGTATCCTTAATTGTAATTGTGATTTCGTCATCAATGTACCAGTAAGCATCCTCAAATGTAATTGTTGCAACATTAGGATTAGAAGTATTGTATGCAACTACAGGGTCAGCAACTGTTGTGTTGTGATCTCCAGAACCAAGTCCTGCATTTGTATTGGTATTTCCTGCTACAGTAGCTGTTACAGTCTTAATCCATTCATTACTTGTAAGATTCAATACAAAGTCAATATTCTGAGCCTGGTTTGTTGTAGAGTCATCACATTCAAGAGCAACACTTGTTGTATTTGTTCTATAGCGTGTAGAATCTATCTGTGTGAATCCAGTAATTGTGGTTCCTGGAGTTGTTGTAATATTTGTAAGTTCAGAAGCCTTTCCATCAGAAAGTTCTGCCTTGTAAACAGTCTTTACACCATCAAGCTCTTTAACAATTGCAACATTTACATGTCCACCATACTTGAATGCATCTGCATCTAAGGCAGCAGTTGAAACGTAAGTCTTTGAAGCACGACCAAGTCTGTAAGTAGTAACACCACCAGTTCCGGCAAGTGATGTACCATTTTCATCAACACCTTCTGTTGCAGCTGTACTTACTGAATAAGTATCTGTTTCTGCATTCTTTACATAGATAGTATATTTTGCAAGACTGTTTGTTACAGAAGAATAAGCTGTATCAAACTCAAACTTAACAGCAGCACCGTTACCAATTTCATATCCCTAGCTTTTATACGTCAATTAAAAAGGTTTAACGTAAAAATAGAGTTTTTCTCGCAAATAATGCAAAATGCTACTATCAGTTGCTTTTTATTGTGATTAGTTTATTTATTTCGCAAAAATAATTTGTAGATAAAACGATTTTTTTTAACTTTTTTTACACTTTTTTCTCATAAATGGTTAAATAAAAAAAGGGCTGCCCGAGAGCAACCCTTCTACAGATATTCGGGTCAAGCCCGAAGCGAAGGCGAATACTAACTGGAAACAACCAATCATACTGCCTTCGCAGGAAGTTTTGCTTTGCAAAACTTCCCATTTTTTTATTTTTTACCGAAAATGTCGAAGTAGCCGGCAATGAATACTACCAGGATGATAAGCGGTGCAATGTAGCGGAGGTAGAACTGAACAACCTTGTTCTTAGGGAACTTAATTCCTTCTCCGGCATCGGCTTCGGCAATAAAGCCATCCCAGCCCCACCCCTTCTTAAGAGTACAGAAAAGGAGGAATAACATAGAACCAAGTGGCAACAGATTCTGGCTTACAATGAAGTCTTCCAAAGCATCGATTGAACCAATGTGAGCACCAAAGTGTACGCCAGACCAAACGTTCATACCAAGAGCAGCAGGAGTAGCCAAAACGAGCATAGCTGCAAAGTTGATAAGAACAGCCTTTCTGCGACTCCAGCCAAACTTATCCATTGGGAATGCAACGATATTCTCAAATACTGCAATTACTGTAGAAAGTGCAGCAAAGCTCATAAAGAGGAAGAAGAAAGCTCCAACAATACGTCCTGCAACAGGTCCCATTGAATTGAATACGTTTGGAAGAGACATAAATGCAAGTCCTGCACCAGAAGAAGCTTCTACATTGAATGCAGCACAAGCTGGGAAGATGATAAGACCGGCACAAATAGCTACGAATGTATCAAGTCCAATTACGCGGAGAGATTCACCTGTAAGTGAGTGGTCTTTACCAATGTAAGAACCAAAGATTTCCATAGAACCAATACCAAGAGACAAAGTAAAGAAAGCCTGTCCCATAGCTGCATAAATTGTATCCCAAAGTCCGTGTTCTCCGCTTACAAGAGCCTTGAAGTTAGGTTTAAGATAGAATGCATAGCCGGCACCTGCTCCAGGAAGGAATGCAACGTAAATTGCAAGACCAATCATAATTACCATAAGGGCAGACATCATAATCTTTGTAATGCGCTCAACACCCTTCTGAAGACCAAGGAAACAGGTTCCAAATCCAATTACGATTACTACAACCATCCAAATCAAAAGAGTTGAAGGGCTGCCAACTGTTTCGTTTACGAATACATTAACAATTTCATCGCCGCCAAGACCAACAAACTTTCCGCCAATCATCTGGAAGAAATATTTAAGGAACCAGCCAGATACTACTGTATAGAACATCATCAAAAGATAGTTACCTGCTACAGCAAAGCCCCCATAAATGTGCCACTTTGTTCCTTCTGGCTCAAGTGTTTTGAAAGCTTCTGCCATACTCTTGCGTGAAGCACGTCCAACAGCAAACTCACAAACCATTACAGGAAGTCCAAGAATTACAAGGAATACAAGATAAATAAGAACAAATGCTGCTCCACCGTATTTACCTGTGATGTAAGGAAAGCGCCATACGTTTCCTAATCCAATTGCACATCCAGCAGACAATAACAAAAATCCAAGTCTACTGCCTAAAGTTTCGCGATTCTGCTCGCCCATAATAAAGTCTCCTAATTTTTTTTAAGATTAATTATTATAGATAGAAACATACAAAAAAGTAAAGTAGGAGATATATCTTGCTTGATTTTTCCAGCTTAGTAACGAAATATTGCAATAAACCTTTATATTTAAGATATTATATATATGGAGAAAAATAGATTTATGAGAAAAATTGAAAAACTTTCAAAACAATTGGTAATTTTATCTTTTATGACACTTTTTTGTGCTGCAAGTCTTTTTGCACAGAAAACACACCGTCCGGGTCCGGGAGCAGGTAGAGGGCCTGGATCACGCGAAGAATGTTTGGCTCCAAACCCACGGACAATTTCTGTTTCTGGCAGCGGTTCGGTAAAGGTTCCTGCTGACATGGCAAGACTGACATTTTCGGTACTCACCAAAGAATCAACTGCGCTTGCTTCTGTTCAGAACAATGCAGCAAGAATGAATAAGGTTTACGACGCGCTTAAGAAAATCGGCATTTCGGAAGATAATATTTCTACTGCAAATTACAGCCTGTATCAGGAAACATTCTGGAAGGATGGAAAAGATGTTCCCGGCCAGTATGTTACCTCTAACAACATTATTGTAATTCTTGAGGATGTTTCTAAAGCTGGTCTTGTAATAGACACTGCAATTTCTGCCGGTGTAAATCAGATGAATGGAATATCTTTTCTTGTAAAGGATTCAAAAGCTGCACTTGAACAGGCCCGTATTCTGGCATTTCAGCAGGCAAAGGAAAAGGCAGAGTTGTTTGCAAAGGAAGCAGGATGTCAGCTTGGAAAAGTAATTTCGATTATGGAAAACTCAGGCTCGTATCCTGTTGTAAGGGAAATGGCAGATGCTAAAATGATGGCTACATCAAACTCTACTACAATTTCTGCCGGACAGGATTCGGTTACTGCAACTGTTTCTGTTGTATTTGAATTGAGATAAAAAAATCCCCCGAAACCAAAACCGGCTCGGGGGCATTAGTTAGTTCAAACCTTCAAGGTATGCTTTAGTGAAAATCTTGTCAGGTAGAGCATCAAACGTCAAATCGGAAATAACCTGCTGAGTTTGTTCGCCTTTGTTCAATTCGTCGCGGACAATTGCCTGGGTTGAAACATAACCGGCGGGAACCTTTGAATACTTTGGAATAAGAATTGTTCGCATTAGGCGGTCTGAACCGGAAAAATCCTCCTGCTTAAGAACAAGCGGAATATCCTGGCGAATATAAAACTTTGTTTTAGCGTAAGACGGTTCCTTTGTTTTTGCTACCAAAGTGATGATATTTACCGGATACTTACCAAGAGTTCCTTCTTCAAAAGCGGCAACCTCATAATTTTCACGCCAGCGGTTTTCGTTCTGCTCAACATCGTCCAGCTTAATGTCTGAATCGCCAAGAGCTTCTTTTATAGAAGTGTGCGTAAACTTTCGGCTGATTGGATCATAGGACCAGATGTTATCACCGTTTCGTAAATAACCAACGCCCTTATCTGCCTCCGGGAAAAGCTGAACTATTGTCATCAAATCCTTGTCGGTTCGCTCAAAAATCTTGTACTGCAAGTTTTCCTTTGGTTTGCCCGGCTTTTCTACAACTAGCGAAACAGTTGCCGAATAATCTCCGTGATAAGCAAGATTGTCATCGGTAGATTCCATAATCTTATAAGCCTTTTCCGCATCATCAGCTGAAACCTGTGCAAAAACAGCTCCAGCCAGAAGTGCAGCTGCCATGAAAATACCAATTATTTTTTTCATTGTTTTCTCCTAAGTTGTATATCTAAAACCGCGTAAGTGTATTTTTAGTAACAATAATATAGCATAACATCAATTATACTGCAAAGCCTATAGGTTTACTGTTGCAGGCTTTTTCTTCCTGAATTTTACAAAGCTCTGAGGTGATGAGTTGTGATGTAATTTCTGTTTTCGGCATGAATCTTATTTTTCCGAAAAGAGAAGCAAAATCGCCAGGAGTAACAGAATTATATTTTGCAATTGCAGAAAGCTGTTCCTCATCAAAATCATAAGAACCGAAAAAACTTAACAAAAGCTTTTTTATTCCACCACGACGGAGTGGCTTGAACTCTGTAAGGATGTGAAAACGTCGCTGCATTGCAGGGTCCATAATCTGGCGTAGATTAGTTGTACAAATGAGGATGCCGGAAAACTCTTCCATCTGAGTGAGAAACTCGTTTACTGTTGTGCGTTCCCAGCTGGTTCTTGCGTTAGAGCGGTCGGTAAAAAAAGAATCGGCTTCATCAAACAGAAGAATGTCTCCACTGCTTTCTGCCTGCTCAAAAGCCTTTTTTATATTTTCTTCGTTTTCGCCCACATACATTCCAAAAATATCACTCGGCCGTTTTATAATGATTTTCTTGTTCAACTTTTCGGCAATATAACGGGCAAGCTCTGTTTTACCTGTTCCGCTGAGTCCGTAAAAAAGCATTCTGATTCCGTTGCCGGCTTCATCATTATTGTTGTTAGCTTCAGCAAACTCCTGGGCATTC
Source organism: Treponema sp. (assembly GCA_016290335.1). Next base: position 26,905 of record JAEETM010000019.1, read on the forward strand.
ATTACCATATCTACTATGTTCTGTGCGGGAATTGATGTGTTCAAAACAGAAAGGTCGTAGCTGGAGCGAACATTTTCGCGCATTTTCTTTTTGCCATAAATTAAAGTTGAGTTTGATTCAAGAACTTTCTTCACATCACTTACAATCTGTCCTTCATTTGTACCGTTCAAATCCATTGCGCTTACAGTTTTTACCATATTGTCTACAGAAGCACCTGTAACACGATACTTTCCGCACAAATCTACAAGCTCGGAATGAAGCTCTGTACTCATGTTGATTTTATTGAGTTTTGTATCGGCAATTGTTTTAAGCATGGAGCGGCTCATCTCGCTGAACTTAATTGAATATGTAAAGCGTCGCCTGGTAGATTCATCAAGCTCGTGAGTATAATTCAAAATCCAGATTACCTTATTGTTAGATTCCTCTAACATCTTGTTTACAATACCCTTCTGAGGCAGGCTGAAAGTCATTCCGAAAAATGAACCTTGTGTTTTTAATATACCTTCTGCTTCATCAACAATAATTACAGAATCTTTTTTGTAAAGAGAAAGCAGACTGTTCAAACGACAGAGAGGATTCTGGTCAGAATCATCATTGCTAACCTCGAGCTCATTTTTGAAGATGAGTGTTTTTAAACCAAGTGAGTGAACAAGAGAACGAGCGAATTGAGTTTTACCTGCTCCAGCTGCTCCGTAAAGAAGCAGATTCATTGGTGCATCATTTTTTAAAAGCCGGGATGCAAGTGCAATTTCATCTTCCTTTACAGAATAAGACTGTAATGGATAAAAATCTTTTTTGTCATCAACCTTCAGAACATCGGTGAACAGGGAATCTATATGACCATCGTAAATACAATTCTTGACATCATCAGCTATCTCACCCTGATTATCAACAAGACCATAAGCAACAAGTTTTTTGTCTTTACGTAAATACGTAAGCACGGTTTTTATTGGTACATTCAAACACTTTGCAAAAAGAGAAACTGGAGTTTCATTACCAGACCTGATTAAAGTACTGAACAAGCGATTCAACTCACGCATAGTAGCACTGAGATATGAAATATTTAAGATTTTGCCCTCCATCTCAGAGAGCAGGAAGTCTGAAATCATAAAGTTTGCGAATCTATTTTTTGGCAAAAAGATTGCATTTGCAACATTATTATCTATTGAAATCTCTTTTGGAAGCGTAAAGCTTTTTCGTCGTTTATCTGCCTTTTCAAAAAAAGTAAAAGCTATAATACGGGAAAACCATTCGCTTTTTCCGGCAAAAACCGCGCGAACAAGATTAATTTCATCTTCATTGTCAGAGCTCCATCCTCCATCGTTATCATAAATATCTTCATCTTCTTTATAATGAGTTTTGAGTTTTCCATTCATATCATACGGATTTGGATTGTCAGGATTCTCTTTTGCTGGAGTAAGTTTCTTTGATTTTATATGCTGATTAATTACTGCCTGAATTACAAGACGTGAATGCTCTGTAAGATTCAAAGCAGAAACAAGCGCTTCATACAATACCTGACATTCTTCGTTTCGTTCCAAATCTTCAATATCTAAACTTATCAAATAAAGAAAATAAGCAACTGAAAGATTCTGCGCCTTTGACAAATCCTTTACAGAATAAAAATAATTTCCTCGCATAACAGGCCTCCTTTGTAAGAATACAGTTTTATATATAAATATAAGTTACTTGTCTCTCAATTGATGATAGAGTAGAAAAATATTTTGGGCGAAGATTTTTGTGGGTGAATGTACTATTAATAATATAGTGGTTTTTGAGGAAATGTCATTAAAGTTGTGGTGTTTAAAGCTCCAAGTACAAATCTTCGCGAAGGTGTTAAAGTTGAAACAGCCCTAGCCTCATATTCTTTTACAACAAAAAAACTTCAGATCAGCTGTTATGTTGGAGATACGCTTATTGAAAAGGACGCAGAATTAGCTCGAAAGTTTCATTTAGAACCCTTCACAATGAATGTTCAATCTTTATCCAGAACCTTTATAGATAAAGTCTATGCAAGCTGCGATTATTATATACAAGGGAAAAGCAGACGGCTTTCCCGTCATCTTTATGATTTATATAAAATATCACCGGGCAAGTCTGAGCATCTGTCCGTCTGCACAAGATGGAATAAACATAAGCGAATTAATCTACAAATATTGTACAGAGGATTACTACAAAAAAGATTTTGAAATTATCAGTGAAACATTGATTAATGAAGATATTTCTTATTCAGAAGTATTGGCAACAATAAAGATAATTGCTAACTTTGATTTCTGGTAAAAACTTAATATGAAAACTTATATTTAAAGCCAACTGTCGGACTTGAACTCTCCCTATTCGGTCGGCGCTCACTACGGTACTCGGTTCAAGTCATAAAAAAAGCTTTTCCAACAACTGGAAAAGCTTATATTAATTTACAAGCCAACTCCCGGACTTGAACCGAGTACCTGCGCGTTACGAGGGCGCTGCTCTACCAGGTGAGCTAAGTTGGCAAATAAAATGAATAATTAGGAACTAGCGGATTGTGTTGCCACTGCGGGTGTCGTACATTCGTTTCATGTCGACAATGTTGTTTACAATCACGTAGTTTTCGTACATTTCAATCTTTCTCTTTTCTACAAGCTTGTTCATTTCTTCGTGAGTAACTTCAAGAGAAAGACCTGACCAATGTGCCATATCGGAAATTGTAACATTAAAGCGTCTTGCTTTTTCGGCAGGGTTTGCAATAGGGTTCATTTCATCAAGCATAAGGAATACATCAGCCAGACGAGCCTGCAAATCCTTAACAACAAGGATTCTAAAGCGGCGTTTCTGGTCGTAAATACGCTTGCAGAAAAGCTTAAGAAGAACAAGGGCAATCTGAGGGTTTCCGGTAATCAGAAGCTCAAAGTTTTCTTTGTTGAACTCAAGACATTTTACATAACCGCTTGCCATACAGGTAGCAGAACGCGGAGAATTATCAAGAATAGCCATTTCGCCAAAGAACTCGCCCGGTTTAAGAATATCAAGATTCTTTAAAGTACCGTTTACGCTCTTTACAAGCTGAACTTTTCCACTCTGAATCAAATAGAAACAGTCACCCGGTTCATATTCGGCAATAATTACCTGCCCAGGCTCATATTCCTTTGCAAAACGCTCGAAGGCAGGAAGAGAAAAGAGCTTAAGAGATGATGATGAACCTTCAGCAACATCCGGAGTTGGACTAAGCCTGCTCTGAGCCTTTAATCTTTCATTCTTTATTTTTGCTTCTGTATATAATTTTGCAACTTCATCACGTTTTGGAGTATTAGGATAGCGGGTAAGGAACTTAAGATAAACATCACAAGCTGAACGATACTGTTCATCCTCATAAAAGCTCTGCGCTACAGAAAGCATTCCAGACTGCTGGTCAACCGAAACGTTATTAAGGATAGATTCTGTTTTTTTATGAATCTGACGGAGCTGGTTGGAGAAAACACGGAGCATTTTCATTATAAGCTGCTTGTTATTACTTACAAGGATTTCAAACTCCTGTACTGTAAGAGCAACTGCAATAGTAGGAACAAGGGCTGTAGCAGTTTCTTCGCGGGCAAAATGTCCTAAAGCAGATTTTACGCCAAAAAACTCACCGCTTTTTACCTGTTCAGCAACAGCCTGACCCGTTTCAATATCAGTACTTGATAAAAGGACAGCGCCCTGCTGCATGATGAAAACTCTTTCATCACGATCCCCTTCAAAGTAAATGATAGACCCTTTTGTGTATTGCATCGCTTTTGGCATAAATGAATCTTTCTCCTAACTCTAATAAACTATATTATATCATAACTTTAAAAAATATGCTATTCTAAAAGTATGATTGATTTACATGTTCATACGACAGCATCGGACGGACAATACTCCCCTACTGATATTATCGGCAAAGCTGCGGAAAAAAACATAAAAATTATTGCAATTACTGATCATGATACAGTTTCGGGGCTTGAAGAAGGTAAAATTGCGGCAAAAAAGGCTGGAATTACTCTTATTCCGGGCATTGAATTGAACATACAGGGTGCACCACTCAATATAAACGGCGAATTTCATCTTTTAGGGCTGGGCTTAAAACAGATTTCTTCATCTCTCACCGATTTAATAGAAGAAATCATCAATAACAGGCTGGAACGTAATCAGGAAATAATAAAAAAGATTCAGGCAGACGGATTTGACCTTACTCTGGAAGAAATGGAAGCCGATTTTCCGAATACAGTACTTGGTCGTCCTCATTTTGCGGCTGAGCTTGTAAAAAAGAAGATTGTAAAAACACGCCAGGCAGCGTTTGACAAGTATCTTGCTAAGGGTCGTCCCTGGTATGTTACAAGAATTGGAGCAGATTTGGATGATGCAATTGAAGCAATAAAGGATTCTGGTGGGGTTCCGGTGATTGCGCACCCAATGTCTCTTTATCTTTCATGGGGAAAATTGCCCGATGCGCTGCAGGATTTTTATAAACGCGGTGTTCAGGGGCTTGAAGCCTTTCATCCCGGCGCACGGGTTACAGAATGTCTGCGTCTGGAAGAACTTGGACGAAAAATCGGCTTTTTCATCACCGCCGGCAGCGATTTCCATGGTGAAAAAATCCGCTCCGACCGCCGCCTGGGCCATACCTGTGGTGGAAAGAAAATTGAAGATAAATATTGGGAAGATATAAAAGATATTATTTTATAGTTTTATAGGAGATTTTTATGACTATTTTTCAGAGTATTTTACTCGGATTTTTACAGGGAGTTGCTGAGTTTCTGCCAATTTCTTCTTCTGGCCACTTGCAGCTTGCCCAATCACTTTTTGGTTTGGAAGAAGTTCCCCTTTTGTTTGATGTTTTCCTGCATCTTGCAACACTTTTAGCAGTTTGCATTTACTTCTGGCCACGAATCTGGTCGCTTTTAAAATGCTTTGGAAGATGGATTGCCCGCAAAGAACGCCCGGCAGAAAGCATTGATTCCAGCGATTTACTCTGCGGAACAGACCAGGCCGGACGAAAAACCATAATTGCTGTTATTATTGCAACTGTAATTACTGGAGCAATTGGCATTGTTACAAGCAAGCTCATTCCAGATATGTCCAACAAGGTGATTTGCGGCGGATTTATTGTTACATCAGCTCTGCTCATTACATCGTCAATTTTGGAAAAAAAGCAGAACGCTAAAAAAGAGGCTATATCATCACAAACTGAAAGCCAGGCTGCAACGAGTACTGGAGCTGGTGCTTGGCCAAAAGGCATTTCCATAAAACAATCTTTGCTGATTGGATTTATGCAAGGCTTTGGAACGCTGCCTGGTATTAGCCGAAGTGGTTCAACGATTGCAGGAGCCTTATTTGGCGGTGTAGATAGAGCTGCTGCCGGCGAGTTTTCTTTTATAGTTTCAATTCCGGCAATTTTGGGTGCTTTTATTCTTGAGCTTAAGGATTTAGGTGATGTAAGCTCTTCAATTGGAGTAGGCGCCGTTATTGCAGGTTGTGTAACTGCGGCAGTTACCGGTTATTTATCACTCTTATTATTGATGAAACTTATTCGAAAAGGTAAACTACAGTGGTTCGCAGCATACCTTATTCCAGCCGGAATACTTGGTATGATATTTTTTTAATATAGAATAATGTCAGGAGAAAATGATGAAAAAAACAAGAATTATTGCAGCTGCACTTGCAGTTTTTATGGCTATGAGCTCAGTTGTTTATGCTGATGCAGCTTTGAACAAAGAAATAATTGCCCTTGAACTTGAAATCGTAAAGATGGAAACAAAGGTTGGCGATTATTCAAAAATGCCGGAAAAGCAGCTTGAAAAAAAGAAGGCAAAAGCTAAAAAAGACCTTGAAAAGAAAAAGGCTAAGGCTAAAAAAGAAGCCCAGAAAGATACAGAAGCCTTGAAAAAGGATATGAAAAAGACTGGTAAGGATATTAAAAAAGCCTTTGATTAATAATGCAGAGAGTATTCGCTAATCCCACCGAAATTGAAAAAATCGCAAAGAAAACGTACGGCATTCCAGATTTTCTGATGATGGAAAACGCCGCCGCCAGTATGAGCGATTTTATTTTGTCTTCCTGGAATAAGCAGAATACCTCACAACCAAAAGTACTGATTGTCTGTGGCAAAGGCAACAACGGTGGCGATGGCTATGCGCTTGCAAGAAAGCTTCAGGGAAAAGCAGATATACAGGTTTATTGTTTTGAAGAACCGGCTCAATCTGTTTCTGAGGCTTACGTTCAGTTTGAAATGTGCAGAAAGCTTGGTATCTGTTTTTTGCAGAAGGAACAGCTTTTTGCAGAAATTGAAGCCTTTGATTTTATAGTTGATTGTCTTTATGGGACAGGTTTTCACGGAGAACTTAAACCGGAAGCAGCAGAATTGATTAAGCATCTAAATCAAAATGCTTCATCACACTGTTTTAAAATTGCCTGCGACATTCCAAGCGCGTTTTTCTTTAAGGCTGACTACACAATTTCAATGGGCACACAAAAGCTATGTTTTTATTCAGATGAAGCAAAGCAGGCTTGCGGTAAAATTATTGTTGCCAATCTTGGCCTTGAACGAAACAAGTTTGAACAGACAACAGAAGCTTCATCACCAATGTGTTTAATAGAAAAAGATGATATAAAACTTCCATTGCGAAAAAATGCCGCAGCCCACAAAGGCACTTACGGTCACACAGCGGTTTTTGCAGGCGAAAAAAGTGGAGCGGCAATAATTGCGGCTACAGCTGCAATAAACTTTGGGAGCGGGCTGACAACGTTAGTAAAAACTAACAACTCAAATCTTGAACAATTCAAAATCTCGCCGGAGCTTATGATTAGCGACTCAATTCCAGCAAAAACAACAGGTATAGTTTTTGGTTCAGGCTTTGACTCTTTCCCGCAAAACGATTTTGCCAGATTTATGGACTGGTTTGAATCAAAAGAAAAGCCTGCTGCAGTTTTTGACGCAGGTATTCTGAATGCACCTGAGTTTATAAATCAGCTTACAGAAATGAATAAAAAGCAGGATGCCCAAATTGTGCTTACTCCTCATCTTCTGGAGTTTTCAAGATTCTGCAAAAACCTTATTCTCAAAGAAGTTGACTTTTCAATAGAAGCATTATCAAAATCACCCGAAACAAAAATAAAGCTTGGCAAGATGATTACATCTCTTTTTCCAAACACAACACTCGTTGTAAAAAGCGCAAACACCTTCATCTTCACCGCCCACGCCTGCGACCACAAAATCAGCGGAACAACCACCTCCTGCGAAACATACATAATCGCAGACGGCGCACAAAGCCTTGCAAAAGGTGGCAGCGGCGACGTACTTGCCGGAATGATTGGCGCACTTCTTGCACAAGGCTACAACGCGAAAGAAGCCGCAGTAACAGCTTGCGAGGTGCATGCTTTAGCGGCGGCTTCTTACGGAAAAGAGTCTTTTGATTTGACTCCCGAAAAATTGATTGAAAAAATTATTTCTTTATAACAGCTTTATTCCCACTCAATTGTGCCAGTTGGCTTTGGTGTAATATCATAAAGAACACGATTTATTCCCGGAACCTCAGTAACAATTCTATTTACAATTTTACCAAGAACAGCGTATGGAATCTCTTCGATTGTTGCAGTCATTGCATCCTTTGTGTTTACTGCACGAATAACACAGAAGTTTTCTACAGCACGCAAATTGTTTTTAATACCAACCGATTTACAGTCAGGCACAATTGTAAAGTACTGCCAAACCTTTCCTTCTAATCCGGCTTTGGCAAACTCCTCGCGCAAAATTGCATCAGATTCTCGAACAAGGTTTAAGCGCTCTCGTGTAATTGCACCTGTACAACGAACTCCAAGTCCAGGGCCAGGGAATGGCTGGCGGTAAACCATATTATCAGGTAAACCAAGCTCCTTTCCAACTACGCGAACTTCATCCTTAAACAAAAACTTAATTGGCTCAACAAGACCTTCAAAGTGAATATCTTCAGGAAGACCGCCAACATTGTGGTGAGCCTTTACAGGACCAGATTCAAGAATATCAGGATAAATTGTTCCCTGTGCAAGAAAATCAATTCCGCTCTGCTTGCGGGCTTCTTCTTCAAAAACACGAATGAACTCTTCGCCAATAATCTTTCGCTTTTTTTCTGGTTCTGCTACACCGGCAAGCTTATCCAAAAATCTGTCGGTTGCATCTATATAAATAAGATTTGCCTTCATCTGATTTTTAAAAACTTCTATAACTTGTTCAGGCTCACCCTTTCGTAAGAGCCCATGGTTTACGTGAACGCACACAAGATTCTGTCCAATTGCCTTGATTAAAAGTGCTGCTACAACAGAAGAGTCAACGCCTCCAGAAAGTGCCAGCAAAACCTTTTTGTTGCCCACCTGAGCTTTAATTGCCTCAACCTGCTCTGCAATAAAAGCCTGTGCCAATTCTTTTGTTGTAATTCGTTCCATAGTATCTGGTCTTTTTTCCATAAATGTTTCTCCTATAACAGTTTTAAAGATTATAGCACAGTATATAAAAATCATATAGAACTTTATTTTTCAATTTTTTTACAATAATTCATATTTTATTATATTATATATATGTGGGCTTTACTCTAAAACTGCTACGAGGAGGCATTTTATGGCAGATCCAAAAGAACTTGAGGAATTAAAAGCAAAATCTCTGGCTATTGCAAAAAAACGTTTTGATGAAGTAAACAAAAAATCTCAGGACTTTATTGAAGCTTACATTACAGAAGGATATAAGAATACGCTTGCAAATCTACTGCTGTATATGGGTGAAAAGCGGGCACAGGAAGTGCTAAAAAAGCTGCCGGAACCAGTAAAAAGCGGAGTCGAAAAACATATTGCCGAAAAGAAAACCTCTTCACAAATAACGCCGGAAGCAATTGTAGATGCGGGTTATGTATTCAAAACAGCAAATTGGTATGGACAAGAAATGGCCGATGATTATTTGGAAAAGCTTACTCCAATGGAAGTTTCTGCTTTTAATACGAATTATGAAGCTTTTTTAGAGCTTAATCCTATTCTTGCGATTAATATAGATTATTATAGTTTTACTTTTGATGATCTGGTTTCTCTTGATAATCGTGCAATTCAAAAGGTTTTACGAGATGCAGAGCAGCAGGATGTTGCCTTGGCTCTAAAAGGAGCAAATATTGAGGTTCAGAATAAAATCTTTAGTAATATGTCACGCAGGATAGCAGGTATGCTAAAAGAAGATGTGGAGTTTATGGGACCGGTTCGTCTTTGTGATATTGAAGCTGCACAGGCAAGAATAATCAAAATAGTTAAACGACTGGAAGATGATGGTGATATTGTTATCGCAAGAGATAATGAATTGTAGATATGATAAAATATTTTTACAGAAAAATAGGTACGGCAGATTTTATAAAAGCTTCTGGACCAAAAACAGTTCTTCCTATCCGCTTAAAAAACAAGTATGTAAAAGAAAATCAATATTTTTGCAGCGAAACACAACAGTGGAAGGTTTTTACTTACGATATTGACTCGCTCACTGCTGATTTTCCACAGTTTATTCCTGTTGAGTTTATAGAATGGCAGGAAGAGCCTGATCCGCTGGTGATTCATTATGATCCTATAAATCTGTTGGAAAGGACATATAGAATACATTCTGATGATTTATGTTTTGAATCTTTTACTGCTTCTCAAATATCAGAATATTTGGATTATGTAGATAAAAAACACCGCTATGATTTTTATCAGAAAATTTCTAGAGATTCTAACAATATGGCAAAGAATATTTTTTCTGTATGCTTAGAAACAGATGAAAAAAACTTTACCTTAAAAATCACAACACAAAATTTTGAAAGCCACTTTTCTCAAACCGACAATCCAGATAATTCTTCAATTGTAATTCCAACAATATACGAAGAGTTTGTTTTTTTTGACTTAAAAAATGGTACAATCGAAGGCTGCAGGCAAAATCTTGATTTACTGTTGAGTTTTGAAAGAAGCAGAATACCCTATTGTCTTAGAAAACATATTTTCCAAAGCTTTTTAGCACTTGTGCAGCGGTTTACAGATATTCCGTATGTACGTCTGCACGAAAGATACAGCAATGCTTTGGATAAATACAATTTTATAGAAATGTACAAGCTTACAAAACTTCCGTATGAGCCGGACTTATATTTTATTCTTACAAGCGAAGAGTATGAAAAACGCCAGACACATTTTAACTATTCCAGATTGGACCCGAATATTTATGCAAAGTTTTGTGAAAAAACCGGAATACAAAATACAAAAATTGTCCGTCGTTGTTTTAATAATCGACCGGAATCTTTACTAACTTATTTTACGTTAAAGGATTGTGGCTTTACCGACATCAACCTTTACAACCGCGTACTTGAAAATGAAGGAAACTGCTATTTTTTTGACACTTCCGAGCTTGAACCACTTAAGTTTTTTACTCTTTACAGCATTAAGGAACGTGGTGAAATAGCAACTATGAATACGCTCTTAAAAGATAAGGGAAAAAATCAGGATATATTTTTATATGATGAGCAGGATGCAATAGAAATGTTTGAAAGATTTTTTGAGCATATTCCAGAAGCTCTTAGGAATGATATTCTGCGGGATGGTTTTACAGAGTTTAATCACGATGCGCTAACAAATATTGCCTACCGCTGTCAGCATAAAAATAAAAGCTTTAAGTATTCTGCTAAACAAAGAGCCTTGTGCGACAACATTGACGGTTACGAGTTTTGTTTGCCGGAAAATACCTATCAGCTTTTGGAAATTGGAACAAACCTGCATAATTGTGTTGCTACTTATGACAAAAGTGTTTTGAAAAACAAATGTACAATTGTTTATGTCAGGAAAGATGGCGAATACAAAATCTGCATAGAAGTACGTGAAAACGAAATTATTCAGGAGCGCACAAACCATAATGAAAATCCCTCAAAGGAAGAACAGAAAATATTGGAAAAGTGGCATATTCGACACAAGCTGGTGAAGAATCAATAAAATTGACAGCAGCAAAATACTGCCTTAAAATAAAACTATTCCAAAAAAACAAAACTATCGACTTTGAGGTAAAAAAATGGCAAAAACAGCAAAAGATGTCATGCAGATGATTAAAGACAATGACATCAAAATGGTTGACTTTAAGATGGTAGACATCAACGGTCAATTTCGTCACGTAACAATTCCAGCACAGAACTTTAACGAAGACACAATGAAGGACGGCGTTGGTTTTGATGCTTCCAATTATGGTTATGCAGTTGTAGAAAAATCAGACATGGTATTTATTCCTGACCCAGACACTGCACTTATCGATCCATTCTGCGATATTCCGACTCTTTCTATGACCGGTAACGCAATGATTATTGATTACCCTGAAAACAGACCGCTAGCTCAGTATCCGCGAAACATTGTTCTGGCAGCAGAAGAATATATGAAAAAAACCGGCATTGCAGACGAAATGCTTATTCTGCCGGAGTTTGAGTTCTATCTGTTTGATGATGTTGCCTGGGATGTAAGCCACAACCGGATTGCTGCAGAAATTGATGCAGACCAGGCTCCATGGAACACTTACAACGAAGGCTACGGAAACGTAATCGGTTCGCAGAAAGCTTACCACGTTGCAAAGCCGCTCGACACAAGCTTTGAGTGCCGCAGCGAAATGTGTATGGAAATTGAAAAGGCTGGTATTCCTGTTAAGTACCACCATCCTGAAGTTGGAGCTGCAGGCCAGTTTGAAATTGAACCTAAACTTGGAAAAATGAGTAAGATGGCAGACGGCACAATGATGATTAAATACATCATCCGTAACGTTGCTGCAAAATATGGAAAGACTGCAACCTTTATGCCAAAGCCTGTTTACAATGAAGCAGGAAGCGGTATGCACGTTCACATGCTCTTGCTCAAAAAGGGCGAACCGGTTTTCAGCGATGATAACGGCTACTCTCACTTAAGCCAGGATGCTCACTATTTTATGGGCGGACTTTTAAAACATATCTCTGCTTTGTGTGCCCTTACAAACCCAAGTACAAACTCTTTCAAACGACTTGTTCCTGGTTTTGAAGCTCCTGTTACTGTAGGTTACGCAACCTCTAACCGCTCGGCTGTAATCCGTATCCCAGCTTATGCAAAAACTCCAAAGATGCGACGCTTTGAGCTCCGCAATCCTGATGCAACCTGTAATCCATATTTTGCTTATGCTGCAATTCTTATGGCCGGTTTGGACGGTATAAAAAATAAGATTGACCCTCACAAAAATGGCTGGGGTCCTTATGATGTAAACCTTTATAACCTCAGCGACAAGGAAAAGAAAAAGCTCAAGCAGCTTCCTAGCCGCCTTGATGACGCTCTTGATGCTCTTGAAAAAGACCACGCTTTCTTAACAGAAGGCGGAGTTTTCCCAGAAGAGCTCCTCAAGAACTTTATCAAAACAAAGCGTGCAGAACTTGCCAGGTTTAATGCAATTCCGCACCCTGCTGAGTTTGATTCTTATTTTAACTGCTAAAAACTATTCTTCCTGGGCCGCACGAAGTTTGTAGTATTCACCCTGCTTTGCCATAAGCTCTTCGTGTGTGCCCTGCTCTACAATTCCATGGTCATTAACAACGGCAATTTTGTCGGCGTTTTTGACTGTGGAAAGACGGTGGGCAATAACCAGTGTTGTTCGTCCTTTAGAAAGTTCATCGAATGAATGCTGTATTTTAATTTCGGTTGTTGTGTCTAACGCAGAAGTTGCTTCATCCAGAATCAGAATCGGTGGATTTTTCAAAAAGCACCTTGCAATAGAAACACGCTGTTTTTGTCCGCCGCTCAACTTTATTCCACGCTCACCTACAATTGAATCATAACCGTTTGGCATAAGCATAATGTCATCATGGATTTCGGCACGTTTTGCAGCAAGCACAATTTCTTCATCTGTAGCATTCGGTTTTCCGTAAGCAATATTTTCACGGATAGTTCCGGCAAACAAAAATACATCCTGCTGAACAATTCCAATCTGGCTTCTGAGCGAACTCTTTTTTATATGGCGAATATCTATTCCGTCCAGGCTGATTGAACCACCTGTAATTTCATAAAATCGCGGAATAAGATTGCAGACTGTAGTTTTACCGCCGCCACTCGCACCAACAAGTGCAAACTTTTCACCGGAATGAATCTCAAGGTTTATATTTTTCAAAACAGGAAAATCTGGTGTGTAAGAAAAATCTACATTATTAAAGGTGATGTTTCCCCGGGCCGAAAGGATTTCAACTGCATCAGGGTCATCTGCCGGTTCTGTATCTGTGCGCATGATTTCTATAAAACGATTAAAGCCCGCCATTCCGGTTGCAAACTGTTCTACAAAACCGTTCAATCTTTTTATAGGCCCAACAAAGCTTGCTACAAACAAGTTAGCTGCAACTAAGTCTGGAAGCGTCATTTTATCTTTCATAATAAAATATCCACCAACAGCAAGCACAAGAAGAGAAAGCAGATTATTACAGAACTCAATGTTTGTAAAAAAGCTTGCCATATATCGGAAACGATTCTGCTTTGCCGCACTGTATTGTTTATTTGAAACATCAAATCTGGCACGTTCAAAATCTTCGTTATTAAAACCTTTTGTTACACGTATTCCCGAAATACTCGATTCAAGATTTGCATTTACCTCTGCTGTAGTTTCCTTAACTTTTTTAGAGGCCTTGTTAAGATTTCTGCACGAAGTAATTACAACAAAAATCATAACCGGCAAAGCAATGAATACAATTATTGCAAGCTCCCAGCGGATTGTAAGAAGCATTACAAAAGCACCAAGCAGGTTTAAAACTGCAATAGAAAAATCTTCCGGACCGTGATGGGCAAGCTCGGTAATTTCAAAAAGGTCTGTAGTTGCCCGCGCCATGATTTTTCCGGTTCGGTGTGTATCATAAAAACTGAACGGTAATTTTTCCAGATGATCAAAAACATCACGCCTCATATCCTGTTCAACACGGTTTCCAAAAACGTGTCCCCAGTAAGCCACAAACCAGTTGCAGCCTTTATGAAGGCAAAAGCCCGCAAGCAAAACCGCAACCAGAATCAAAAAGGTTCGCAGCTCGTAATTTGGAATAAGTGTGTTTAATGCATAGCGTGAAAACATTGGAAAAGCAACATCAATCGCCGCCATAAAAAAAGCGCAAATCATATCTGCAATAAACAGTCCGATGTGCGGCTTGTAGTATGCGAAAAAAATCTTTAAAGGCTTTTTTGAAAAATCCATACTGACAGTGTAGCAGAAAAAAACTACACTGTCATTCGTTGATAATTTTATATTTTTGTATAAATCTATATTTTATTCTATAGAGAATTCTCCACCACCATTTCCAACATAAGGAAGCTCAAACTCTTTAAGAAGTTCTATTTTATCAATAGAAAAATCTCTGCCTAAATATTCAGAAATAGAACCTTCGCCAGAATATAATTCTTTCATAAAGTTAAGATAATCATCATCAAAGTCTGTAATGGACATCTTTATTTTTCCTTCAATATTTGAAGTTTTGTTTATAGAATAAGTTAATTTTGCATGTCCACATACAAAATATTCATAATATTGATTTCCATTTTCATCTTTTACTCCATTTGGTTTATTAAAGAAATAATAGATTTTCGCAGTAGAATCTGTCATTTCTGTTATATTAAAAGGAATAATAATATTGCCAAAATATTTATAATTTTTTGAATCACCTAAGGTACCAGAACCATATCCTTCATTATTAGCAATTACATTAAAACAAAAGCTAGGCGTAAGTGTTTTTTCTCCATCCTCCGAAACAAATTCTTTTCCTTTTAAAATATCACCAGAAAAAGCTCCTGCTGTATCTTGAATGGAATCTCCTATCTTCGGATTCATGTTTACTTTTTTATTTTCAGCATCAATAGAATAATAAAATGTCATAACTCGTTTTGAATGCAGCTTTTCAAACTCTTTGTCATTAAGTATATAATTAGAAGAATAAGTATTCCCATTATCAGAATTTGTCCGTGCTTCAACATAATCATTTATGTTTGTATATAGTATATCCTTAAAATAATAACCTCTAAAAGCAAAGGATAAAGTTTTTTCTTCCTCATTAAATGAATAAGCCATTTTCCATTTTTTCTCAAAAGTTGTTACTGGCTCTCCATTTTTATATGTTACTACACCATTATGCAGTATAGCTGTCCCATCATTTAAAAACTCATATTTTGTATTAGGTGCAGAAAAAGTTTTCCCGGCAAACACATCTGTTCCTTTGCTTTCTGGAAGTTTGACAGAAAAATCCTTTTCTTCTACAGGATTATCCTCCGGATTTTCTTTTGGTTCTTCATTTGGATTATCTGCTGGCTTTTCTTCCGGTTTATCTTCAGTTTTTTCAGAAACAGGATCTGATTTCTGTTGTTCTGGAGCATTATTATTACATCCAATTAAAGAAAACGCCATGATAATGGCACCAATTAATATTATTTTTTTCATTTTATTCCTCCTTAAGTGAAAAAAATAAAAAAAGGACACGTTTCCCAATTTATGAAAAACATGTCCTTCCTATTCCAATATAATTTATAGATAAAATTATCTTAATCTGCGAATCTGCGAATCTGCGAATCTGCGAATCTTAACATAATTATCTCACACTTTTTATTCAATATCATATTTAAAAGTATATAGTGGATAATTATGATATGTCAACTTAAAACAATTCTCTGTTATTCACTTCATTATAGAAACCGTGACTGCAGTTTTGTATATGCAAAACTGCAAGCGCAAGCAGATTCAATGTTCACTTAGTTGCCGCTGCTCGCTTGCGCTAACGCTATTGCTCTTTCCATCTGCAAGTCTTCCTGTGCTGATGGATTAAGAATCAGATTTTCATCAAGAGGAACAATTCCTCTTCCCTCTGGTATGCTTCCATCTGGTCTAGTTACTTTTTGAACAGATACCGAATAGCGCCAGCCGTTTGCAAGACAACGTTCAAGAGAAAGAGAAAACACTCCACACGTATGATTTCCAATTTGTGTAACATGCGGCTGCGAACACATTGCCATTGTAAACTCTTCACCAGCACTCATCGTCTGAGCATTTGTCAAAAGAAAGACTGGTTTTGTATACTGCCAGCTGCCATTCTTTTTTATTTCAAGTTCAACTCCGTCATCAAAATCATTTTTACCTGAACCATTTTTTGTACGTGAAATTGCATACGTTTTATTTTCTGCACAAAACCTTCCTGAAATCCTTGAAACATTTCCAGTAAGCCCGCCCCTGTTACCGCGTACATCAAGAATAATACAGCGTGTGTTTTTTAATTCATCCAGTACAATATCAATATCAGAAGCCCAATCCTGTTTCTGATTTATACCTGT
The DNA here is from genome assembly GCA_016290335.1 of Treponema sp. Next base: position 43,211 of record JAEETM010000019.1, read on the forward strand.
CTGACCGCTGGAAAAAGCTGCAATATGAATGTAGCCAACTGTGCTGTCTGTTTTCAGAGTGCCATACGTCAGCACTTTGTTTCCACACTTTTTAGGAGCTTCAACATATTGTGCACAAACCTCATCTAAAGAAAAATTATCAAGTGTTACATTATCTTCACCAGAGTTAAGACATCCTATTGGAGACTTAACATATACATGCGAATCTTTTAATGGATAAAGCAGTTGTTTTAAAACCTCTAGAAATTCTTTGTCTGTCATATCATTGTTAATCTGTTTCCGGCATAAATTATACTGTTCATTCCAATCCACGCCGCGCACTCCAAACAGAGCATAAGTCTGATTGTAATCCTTCCACATAGCTTCAAACATTGCTTCGTAAGAAAGCTCTGCCTTTGGTCCGTAAAAGAATCTACATGATGTTAGCGGGAACAAACATACTGCTAAAATAATTGCAAAAATATTCTTCTTAATTTTTTTCATAGTAATGAACCCCCTTATTAAAAACTAAATGTCAAAAAAGTTTTCAGATTTCCGTTTACGTAATATAACGGTTTTTCCTTAGGCACAGCGATTCTTGCATATTCAAAATCAAATCCTAAACCTGTAGAAAAAAGCTCTGATGCTTTCAGCCTATACTCAACATTCAACAAAACTGACTGGTAATTATGTATGCTTAGAAAACTACCGAGCGTTAGTATCTTAAAAAAGTTTTCTTCAGCATATTTCATCAGCTTTGCATCACAGCCAGCATACGAAGGTCTTACACCATAACCAAGTAATGGGAACCCGCCGGAAACAAAAATTGAATTACGTACATTTATTTTATACTTCATTGCACAGGAAGGTCCAAAACTGACAAGCCCCGTAATAGAAGGATAATGCTCAAACTGGAGGAATGCGTTGCAGACAAAGTTTCCTCCAATTAATAAATCAAGCTTTCTGTTTGATTCTTCTCCCTGATTTTTATCTTTCAAAACCGAATACATCAAATCATATTGCAGACGGATTTTATGAAAGGAAAGATTACTGTCAAACGCTTCGTAATAAGTTTCGCCAGAAACAGGATCATAATTCTTGTAAACTACAGCTGTTGTTGTCATTGCAGATTTAGGATGACTGAAGAAACAATCAGCCGTAATTACATGCATAAAATTACCAGATTTGATTTTTGCTTCCAGCTGATAACGCGGCGACATAAGCGATTCTGAGATATTCGCAAAAGTCATTTCTTTATAACAGCCAAATGTCCAGCCGATAGAAGCCTGTAATTCTACTGATTTATCTTTTTCCTGGGCAGCAATCACAGAGCTGCAAATAAAAGCCAGCAGAAAAATAGCATAAAGTTTTTTCATCAAAAAACCTCCGAAACAAATTGTTTAATATAACAATAATGGTCAGGAGAGTTAAAAGATATTGGGGAAACTACTAGATTTTCATGATTTTAGCAAATTAGGGTTAACCCTTAGAGAAAGATTATCGGGTCAAGCCCGATAATGACTAATCATTCTGCAGGCGGGCAAAAAGTTCCAGACGATTCTTTACGCCAACTTTCCTGTAAATGTTTGCAAGATGAGCTTCTATTGTTTTCTGAGTAACAAAAAAGGTTTCTGCAAGCTCCTTGTTAGATTTTCCATCCAGCAGTGCAAGAATAATTTCCTGCTCGCGCTTTGTAATTGAAAAATCTTTTATAAAATCCGGTGAAAGAGTTTTTTCTGTTTTTGCAATCGGAGAAGAAAAATAGAAACGATAAAAAGTGTGATAAATCAGAATGGAAACAGAAATGATAAAAACAAATGGAATGCTCTGGAGCACAAAAGAAAGTGCAAGATTTACAATCGAAAGAACAATAATCAGCCACTTTTCTTTTCTGAAAATACCGGTATTTACCCACTTAAAAAATATAAGCCCAATCAGCACAGAAACTGCTGTTGGAATCCAGATACCTAAAATGTTTAAAATAACCGAGGGGTGCTCAATCATCGGAATAAAAACCAGACAAATTGCAAAAATAAACGCTGCTGCAGAATAAATCAGAACAAACTTACGCACACGGGCTTCTGAACTGATCTGAATAAAATCAAGCGCAAAACCGATAACCCCGTAAGAAAAAAACATAGAAAGGAATCCGCCAAAAATACAGATAAAAATCCTGCTTGTAATAGCACCGTGTACCACTATATAAAAAGTGTTAGTGCTTATTAACAGAAAAGCAAAGGTTATTAAAAACACATGAACAAAAAATGGCTTTTTGAATCTGAGAAAAAATAAAAGTGAAATCAACCCCGCCGCAAACGAACACAAACACGCGGCAAATAAAATCAGTTCTCCTAAAGCTTCCATTATGAAAAGTATACCAAATAACATAATTCTTGCAACTCCCCCTTAAAATCACTATAGTTTACTATTATTTACAGAAGGAAATGATGAATATGGCAAATACAAACGTTCCGGAGCTTTTTGGAAGCTTGGTTTTTAATCTGACGGTAATGAAGGAAATGCTGCCTGCACAAACTTACAAGGCGCTTAAGCACACTATGGAAGAAGGCACTCCGCTTGACCTTGAAGCCGCCAATCAGATTGCAGAAGCAATGAAAAATTGGGCCATTTCTAAGGGTGCAACTCATTATTCACACTGGTTCCAGCCGCTCACCGGAATTACTGCCGAAAAACACGACTCTTTCCTTTCGCCTGCTGAAGAAGGAAAAATCCTTATGTCGTTCAGCGGAAAAGAGCTGATTAAGGGCGAACCTGATGCTTCAAGCTTTCCAAATGGTGGCAAGCGTTCCACCTTTGAGGCACGCGGTTATACAGTCTGGGACCCTACATCTTATCCTTTTGTAAAAGACCACACACTTTGTATTCCAACAGCCTTCTGTTCTTACAATGGCGAAGCACTCGATAAAAAAACTCCACTGCTCCGTTCAATGGAAGCAATCAACGAACAGAGTCTTAGAATCCTCAAGCTTTTTGGAAAAACTGCAAAGCACGTTACCACAACAATGGGACCTGAGCAGGAATACTTTTTAATTGACGAAAAGCTTTATCAGAAACGCAAGGATTTGAAAATGTGCGGACGTACCCTTTTTGGTGCCCGCTCGGTAAAAGGCCAGGAAATGGACGACCAGTATTTTGCCGCAATCAAACCGCGCGTAATTGAATATATGGAAGATTTGAATGCTGAATTGTGGAAGCTCGGAATCTATGCAAAAACAGAACACAACGAGGTTGCTCCTGCTCAGCACGAAATGGCTCCAATCTTTACAACATCAAACCTTGCCGCAGACCAGAACCAGCTTACAATGGAGATTATGAAAAAGGTTGCACGCCGCCACGGTTTGCTTTGTCTGCTTCATGAAAAACCTTTTGAAGGTGTAAACGGAAGCGGTAAGCACAACAACTGGTCTATTGCAACAGACAGCGGTGAAAATCTTTTTGCACCTGGAAAAACTCCACGCGAAAATGCCCAGTTCCTTTTATTCCTGACTGCGGTAATAAAAGCGGTTGATGAAAATCAGGATTTGCTGCGTTACTCAGTTGCAAGTGCCGGCAACGACCACCGACTCGGCGCAAACGAAGCTCCACCAGCAATCATATCTATTTACGTTGGTGATGAATTGGATGCCATTCTCAAAGCCATTATAGAAGGCAAAAACTATGACGGTAAAAAAGGCGGAAAGATGACAATTGGTGTTGATGTTCTTCCACCAATTCCAAAGGATTCAACCGACCGCAATAGAACTTCTCCTTTTGCTTTTACAGGAAACCGTTTTGAGTTCCGTTCTGTAGGAAGTGCACTTTCCATCAGCGGGCCAAATACAATCTTGAATGCAATTCTTGCAAACTCACTTTGCGACTTTGCAGATGAACTTGAAAAATCAAAGGATTTTGGCAGTGATTTGCAAAAGCTGATTAAACGCGAAATCACAGCACACCAGAGGATTTTGTTTAACGGAAACGGCTACGGTAAAGAATGGATTGAAGAAGCCGAAAAGCGCGGACTCAAAAATTACCGCACAACACCAAAAGCAATTGAGCACTATCTGGACGAAAAAAATATTAAGCTTTTCACACGACTGGGAATCTACACACCGGAAGAAATGAAAAGCCACTACGACATCAAGCTTGAAAAATACTGCCAGGTTATTAACATTGAAGTGAACACTATGCTCGAAATGGTTCACAAGGATATTATCCCTGCTGCCTTTAAGTATATGAACGTACTTGCCGACACCGAGTTTAAAATGCAGCGCGTTTCAAGCATGTGCACCGCCGGCGTAAATCTTTTACAAAAATTGAACGACCTTATAAACGAGCTTTCAAACAAAGCAGATGAGCTTAATGTTCAGCACGGCAAAACCAATAAAATTGAAGACTTGATGAAGCGCGCCCATTCTTACGCAAAAGCAATTCTTCCCGCAATGGAAGCTGTCCGCAATGTTGCCGACCAGATTGAAGTTCTGTTAGGTGAAGAATACAAACCCTTCCCAAGCTACGAGGATTTGTTATATAGCGTACAGTAAGATAAAAAATTGGGTGTTGCGGGACAATATAAAAAACAAGATGCCTTGCTGGAAGCTTCGTACTTCCCAATCAGCGTATTTTTCTATAAAATAATCCTATGAATATAATTGTTGTAGGCAGTGGTGGAAGAGAGCACACCATTTGCTGGAAATTAGCTCAGAGTTCGGTTGTTGATAAAGTTATCGTAGTTCCTGGAAACGGTGGTACTGCGACAGAATCAAAATGCGTTAATATAAATCCTAAAGATTGTGATTATATTGTTGAAAACGAAAATCCTTTTGTGCAGATTGCAAAGCACGAAAATTGCCGCATGGCTGTGATTGGTCCCGAGGATCCGCTGGCAGAAGGTCTTGCCGATGAGTTCTGGAAGGCTGAGATTCCGTGTGTTGGTCCAAAGAAGGCAGCTGCACAGCTGGAGGCCAGCAAGGATTTGTCTAAAGGCTTTATGAAAAAATATGGGGTTGCCTGTCCTGCAAGCGAAACTTTTGTGAACAAGGATGCAGCCTGTGAATATATTAAAAAGCACGGAGCACCGATTGTCGTAAAGGCTGATGGTCTGGCTGCCGGTAAAGGCGTTGTTGTTGCCGCTACTGTTGATGAAGCAATTGCTGCTGTTGAAGATATGATGGGCAACGGTAAGGTTGGCGAGGCCGGCAAAAAGCTTGTTATTGAAGAATATCTGGAAGGTGTTGAGATTTCTGTTCTGGCTGCTGTTTCTGTAACTCCGGAATATGCAGTTCAGGGAAGTGCCACTATAGTTCCATTCCTGCCGGCCCGCGACCACAAGCGTTTGATGGATGGTGCAAAGGGACCTAACACTGGTGGAATGGGTGCCGTTTGTCCTCTTGATGATGTTACCGAAAAAACTATGGCTCAGTTCGACAAGGATATTTTACAGCCAACACTCAATGGTCTTATTAAAGAAAAGTATGATTACCGCGGATTTATTTTCTTTGGTGTTATGCTTACAAAACAGGGACCAAAGCTGCTTGAATATAATGTACGTCTTGGTGACCCGGAAACTCAGGCAGTTCTTCCTTTGATGGATTTTGATTTTGCCAATATGTGTACTGCAATCCTCAATGGAACTCTCAAGGATTTTGAGTTTAAGTGGAAGCCTGGATACCAGGTTGCTCCTGTTGTTGTTTCCGGCGGATACCCTGCTGCTTACAAAAAAGGCTGCGGCATTACAATAAATGAAGATATCCTGAAAGCAAGCGGTGCAAAGATTTTTGTGGCCGGTGCAGTTACAGGTCGTCGCGGTGAACACGATTTGCTCACAAGCGGTGGCCGTGTTCTTGCCAGCAGTGCTTATGGTTCAACCTTCAAAGAAGCCTGGGAAAAAGCTTACCAGGGAGTTTCAGCCGTTAAGTTTGAAAACTGCTTCTTCCGCAAAGATATCGGTTTGCCAGGTGCTGCAGAAAGCGGAAAGCTTTAGAATAAAATCCCGGGAGGAGGAAAAACCTTCTCCCGCGACGCTCTGCACTCGTTTAATTTTTCATTACTACGGACTAATTCACTTATTCATTACAAAATATCCGTAGTTTTTGCAAAATTCAAACAAATCTTTCAATCATCCAACTTTTATTTACGGACTTTTTATTACTTTCCTGACATTTAGTCCGTAAATCATAATTAAAATACATTATAAACACTTATAACTTACGGACTTTTTGTACAAATTCTCACAATTTATCCGTAACTAACTGTAAAATCATTCTTTAAACCATCATCTCTGGCAAGAGTTTTTCCTATAAAAGTTTCACACTAAATACTTCTGCGGACAAGGAATCAAATATTTGATGAAATGATTGAATAATACTACTCTGCTCTTGGCTTGTGACAGTTTGAACAGCCGATTATGTGAACATGTTTTTTGCCAAGCTGTTTGTTGAAAAGTCTGGCGGTAAGTGCCTGATCCGGGCCGATTGTTTTGTGGCAGACCGGGCAGGTGCGGCGAACTCCGGGTTCACAGGTTGGGTAACAGTGGGGGCAGCCGGAAATTGTCATAAGCTGATCTGGAACTTTCATTGGGCGGAAAACTTTTGAAATAAGCTGTTCGCCAACAAAAAGCTCCGAATTGCAAACAGGACATTTTACCGGCAGCATATTTTTTTCGCGTTCCTTTTTGAGAGCTTTGTATTTTTGTTTTTCACTGTATCGCAACGCACAAATCAGCAAAATAATAATGATGACACAGCAAACACCTAAAAGCAAATAAGACATATTTTTTTCCAACAGTCGGCAGATTAATTATATCACTTTGATAAAGCAGTAGCCTTATGAAGCAGAAACATTAATTTGTCCAAGCACTTCACCAATCGCTTCGTGAATTACAAGCTCACAATATGCATCCTGAGGCGTAACCGATTTATTTATCATTACAAGATGTTTTCCCTGGAAATAGCGGATAAAGCTTGCAGCCGGATAAACGTTCAGTGAAGTTCCACCGATTATGAGCGTGTCTGCATTTGCAATTGCCTGAACAGCGCCTTCAACAGTTTTGTCATCAAGTCCTTCCTGATAAAGCACAACATCCGGTTTTACAATTCCACCACACTTTTTGCAGTAAGGAATCTTTTCGCCTTTTTCACCGGTTTCAACTATGAACTTGTCATCGTAAAACTCGTGGCACTGTAAGCAGTAATTTCGCGAAGTTGTTCCGTGCAGCTGATAAACAACCTTGCTTCCTGCTTCCTGATGAAGATTATCGATATTCTGAGTAACAACAGCTTTTAATTTTCCAGCCGCTTCAAGCTCGGCAAGTTTAAGATGAGCCTTGTTGGGTTTAATTCCAGTTGGCAAAAGTTTAGCTCTGTAAAACCTGTAGAACTCAGCTGTATCCCGGAAAAAGAAATCTCTGCTCAAAATCTCTTCCGGCGGATAATCCCACTCTTTATTGTAAAGTCCGTCCACACTTCTAAAATCAGGAATACCCGATTCAGTAGAAACTCCAGCACCGCCAAAAAACACGATGTTGTCTGACTCATCAATAATTGCCTGCAGCTTTTTTATATTCTCATTCATAGAAATATTATACTATGGTTTAGGATTTTTTTGAAATAAAATGTTGTTACATAAGTGCTTTCCAATAATAATTTAGTATTTATACATAAATGCATAGTTTTGCCTTCGCTATTGACAAATGTGATGATTATAATAGAAGATTAGTTTCAAAATATAAAAACGGTGATATTATGAAACTCTACATAGCAGACCCACACTTTTTTGGCGATAAGCTCAACACGGAACTGGACAACCGCGGATTTTCTTCGGCAGAAGAGATGAATGAATACATGATTGAAAAATGGAACAACAAGGTTCGTGGCGGAGACATCATTATTGTTCTGGGTGATTTATTTCACACAAATGAACCAAAAAAAGTAAACTCTGTTCTTCACAAGCTTAAAGGAAAAATCTGCCTCATAGAAGGGAATCACGATTGCATCTGGATGAATAAGCCCGGCGTCGATATGAACCGTTTTGAATGGATAAAACCCTATGCCGAAATTGACGATCACAAATCAACTGTAATTTTGAGTCACTACCCTACCTTCTGCTATAACCATCAGTATCAGCTAAAAAGCGATGGCTCTCCACAAACTTACATGCTTTATGGTCACGTTCACAACAGCCACGATGAAAGTCTTGTAAATACTTTTCAGGAAATCACCAGACAGACAAGCATT
>JAEETM010000082.1 GCA_016290335.1 Treponema sp.
TAATAGCAGCGGTGTCCAGGCCCTTCGTTTCGGCATAGGTATCCAGTTCATTGAAAAAAGAGACCCGCATGGCCAGATACGTGTTGGCAAACAGCTTGGTCGCCTCCGCTTCCGTGTAGCCCGATTTTAGAATAGGGGTCTTCCAAACCACGTTTCCTTGCCCACCAGCGTTTCAGCTCTTTCTGCAGCGTAGTACGGCCTATCTGTCCCAGACGGTATTCTTTTTTTAAGCCCCTGATGCGGATGGCCAGCCCGGCCTTTTGCATCTCTGCACATCTGTTATCCATAAATAGTAAACCTGTTTTTTTGCAAGCCCTTTTTAAAGAAAGGTGTGTTTATTATGCAATAAACATCAAACCGTATCCAAAAATGTCTTTTCCACATGGTTAAAAACAACCATACCCAAAACCGTCACAAGAACTGTAAATCCCAGACTCCAAAGATAAGAAACCGGAATGAACAAACCTTCGCCCAGCAAAATGAACCGGAATAACTCTACCGGCGCAGTAACCGGGTTACACAACGCTGCTGTACGCATCCAACCTTGCGGCAGCTGGGACAGGGGATACACCACCGGCGTCCCGTACATCCAAAGCTGTACACCAAATTCAACCAGTACAGAAAGATCCCTGTATTTCGTGGTCAAACTGGAAATAATAATACCAACCCCCATCCCCATGAGGCCCAGCTGCAAAAGCAGGAACGGAAGGACGATCCACAGTTCAAAGCGGGGGCTGACATTTCCTTTTAAACAATAATAAAACAGTACTATAAGCACCATGGAAATCTGGATCAGAAAACGGATCAGCATAGCAGCTACCCTGGAAATCGGTACAGTCAGCCGGGGAAAATACACTTTGCCGAACAGTGATGCATTATCAATAAATGTCCTGGCATTATCACTGACACAAGCTGAATAAAAATTCCAGACCGCCGTACCGCAAAGGAAAAACAAAAATTTAGGAACGCCGTCTGTCTGGATTCCCGCAATATAGCCAAACACCAGTGTAAACATAATACTGGTAAGAAACGGCTTTAAAAACAGCCAGAGAGGTCCCAGAACTGTCTGGGCATAGGTAAGAACAAATGAGCGTTTCGTAAACAGAAAAATCAGATCCCTATACCGCCACACTTCGCCCAGTCGCAGATCTGTCCAGGCTCTGTCTGGAGAAATACATATGTAGTTGTTACTTTCGTTGTTATGATCGTATTTCATTATTTTCCTAGTGTTTTAACCAATCATTGATTAAATTATTTATATATTTTTTAAAGCATATGAATAATCATATCAAAGCCTTACGGTTTCCAGCTTTCTACCATCGGTATAATATAATTATATCTTTTACGGAAGAAATCTAATGTTAATTTAATGAAAATATCCCGCCTCCGAAAGTTGCCCCCGAAACGCTTATAGAAGTCCGGCATGAGCGGCGACCAGGTTTTATCATAATAATCCATTTTAGCCTGCACACGGGAAAACTCGTAGTTTTCTGAACCGATTCTTTTAATTGCTTCCAAAAATAACATGTAGAATTCGTTATTCCTGAGAGCTGCCCTGAAAACCGGAAAATTCTTGATTGCCTGTCGGAAATGATCCGTTACAGGAGCATATTTTTCTAAACCCCAGCATCCTGAACTATCATCTGTATCATGGACGATAAACTGCCACCGCCCGCCATTATAGGATGTGTCTTTAGTCCGCCAGAGAATATGGTTATGAGCAGTATCCCAGTCGACGTCACCAATATAGATCCGCAATGCAAAAAAATCTGCCATGGAACGGATATCTACCGTGTCGCAGAACCGCCGGTATACTGTAGGGTCTGTCAGATCCTTATCTGCAAAAGCCTGCAATTCTTTATAAAGCTTTATATCTTCCTTTCTCCCCACTTTAACTCTCAATTCCTTGATGACAACTACATTATTCTTGTCAACTCCAAACCGTTTCTCCATCATTTTGCCTGAGATGATTTCATTCAGCGAATAGGGACCCCAGTATTCTCCGTTTAAAAACAATACTGCCGGACGGGAATCCAATACCGTATAATTTCCTCCCCTGGCCAGGTCCTGAAGAAATGCATCCCTGAACTTGAGGCGTTCTATATCTCCGTTTCGTAACGCAAATGTCTTATACTCACCCGGTTTATCAAATAATGCGAACGGAAGCAGTGCGCAACCGTACTTCTTCCGGAAACACACCTTAAACGATTTCTGATTCATCAACCGGGAAGTGCCGCCAAATATCCGCATCCCTGCATTCAGTACCATATCCGGCTTCGATGAACCACTGCTAAAAAACTGAACCTGACAGGGTCTTTCCCAATACTTCCCCCGTTGGGTTGAGTTCGTATTAGCCCACCACTCATCCTTTTGGGCTATAACCATTTTACCTTCTTCTGTATTTTTCCATGCGTCAAATATAGCACCGGAAACATAAATACCCGTTTTGTAATCCAGCAGGTCCCGGGGATCTGTAATAACCGAAACAATCAGGCAATTTGGAAATCTTTTGACAAAATCTGCTTCTAAAAAATACACATTCGACTGCACTTTATCGCTGACTCTGCCTTTGCTGTCAACCAGGGCTGTATTCAATACAACACCGGCAGGCAGGCTGTCATCCTGACATAAAACGGACTTTCCCAATTCTGGACACAGGATCAGATTCCTATGATCCACAAGATATCCGGACATGTTGCGGTTTAATGTAACTTCCAGTTCAGACTTGCCGCTGGCATCTTTTTCGGAAGGTGTTGTTCCGTTCGTGGTAAACGCTATCGTATACCCTTCCGGCGCCTTCATATGTACTTTCAGGGACCGTTCCACGTAAAGACCGGATTCATGGGAAAATACTATGCCGTTATCCATTACACGCCGCAGTTTTCGTTTTCTCAGCAGCGCTGCCATTTCTAAACGCAGAAAGACGCGTTTCATAAACCGGATGTACGCTGATGGGGTAAGGTATTTCTTCCACATAAAACGCTCTCTTTATAAATGATTATCTTGTTTTAATATCGTTCAGTTCCCGTTGCAATTTCCCGATTTCCTTTGCCAGCCGTACAATTATTTTATGTTTCGTTTTTAAATCATCCTGTTGCTTCCGGTATTTATCCTGCAGATTCTTCAGAAAACTGACTTCATTCTTGCAGTAAGTAACGATCTTGTATAAATCATCTTCATGCAACAAGAAACCCCTAATAACCGATATTGGTGCAAAACATATCCGGGCATCCGAAAACTCCTGCAGATAAAAAAGATACGAATGATACAGGTCTTCGATAAACTGATTGTGGCATAACATGTCGTCGTCAACAGCAATTACAAACGCATCCGGGTTTGCATTAACGGCCCATAAGTATTTGTCACGGGTCTTCATATCGCTCCCGTACCACCGAATCGAAAGACCGTTTTCCTCTGTCATTTTTATAAGCTCATCCGGCAGGTCTTTCTCCCTATTGGGAAAAGCTGCAGATGCCAGCCATAAAATAACCACGTCCGGGGTAAGGCTCTGCTCATAAACGGTAGAAAGCGTTTTAACGGCGCTGTTGAGCCTGCCCGGATTCGAATTCAGTGATACAATCAGCTCCCTACATATACTGACCTCCGGTTCAGGAACAGCTGGTTCCCGTTTACATATATGACAGTACGAGGCCCCGTTTTTCAGAAGTGAGTCAAACGCTTCTGCTATATCGTGATACCCCACCGCGTAGCGACCGGCCTCCGGGTCCCAATGGGAATACGCTTTTAAGGCTTTCTGCATCTTTTCCTGTACCAAAGCTGTTGCAGCAGCAATCGCCACTCTGCATTCTCCCCGGATAAAATCCATTTTATGGTAAAAGAGCTCTGCATAATACGGCTCTGTAAATAAGCGGAGTTCACGGATATAGCCTTCGTTAAACAGTTCTGCCGCAGCATAGCCCAGCCCTTTATGGTCGCGGTGCTGCCAGTTGTTTTCAAGATTGGGGTCCAATGTGCATACGACACAATCCGGACCCATTGCGTTAAGATAGTGCAATATGGTCTTCTTACTGTCGCAAACGGTCAGCTTCCCGTCAATAAAACGTTGTTTCAGAATATGCACATGGCCGTCTTCAACCCCTAATGCCCTGCAACTTTCACGGAACTCCTTATCTCTGGCAGTTGTTAAATCTTCCTCCGTCAACTGATAGGTATGGAATCCATGGCACTTATCGCATTTTTTCCCATTTGCCAGTTCTTGCCTGACCGTACACTTAGAGCCGTCTGTACACAAAATAACATGAACGTTATGCCCCTCGCTTATGGATTTGCAGATATCAATGCCCATGGACAGGAGTTCATCATCCTGATGGGGTGAAAAATAAAGGATTGTTTTTTTAACAGATACTTTCATTTATTATAACTCCCAAATTTAGATAACAACCCTTTCTGTTCGCCATTATTGTTCCACACGGAAAAAAACTGCGGAAAATCAATCATATTAGAAAAAACAGAATCACGATTGCCATAGTAGCAATTCAGGTTCCATAAAGAAATACATCTGTTCAAATAATAATCTTTACGATCACGACGGATTTTGGCATCCGCCATCCGTTTTTTAGCAATATTGTATGAAATTAATTTCTGTACATTCGCAATATCATAATCCGTGAACGGTAACGCGTATGCCACTCCTTCCGGAGCCAGGCCCGGATACAACCGGCATAAAACATCAAGCATCAAACGGGCATGCAACGTAAGTTTACTTTTCTTAGCAAGTCCGACAAACTTTTCCCAATCCAAAACAGGGGTTTCTAAGAAGAACTTGCTGTCCAAAAACAAATTCACAAAGTGATTATCCAAACCGTTACATATACGTGAACAGGAAACTTCCAAGCCCTGAACAAAAAAAATCAACAGAAGCATTTCAGGACAGGGGACAAACACTTTTTTCCCACGCCAGCTGATTTCCAGAGAATTTTGCCAGATATCCGCGCGATCTCCTGTCAGTATAATTGCACGGAGATACACACTATTCACAGCGACTCTGACATCATTCTTTACATAAACATTCTGCTCCCAGGATTTGCCATGCAAACTAAAACCCTGTTCTTCTAAAATTATTTCTGCTTTTGTAACATCTTCAGGATGCACCAATATTTCAATGTCGCTCCGGTAACGTGCTTCTTCCGGCTGATAAAATGTTTTTATAGCGGTTCCGTTTAATAACAGAACATCAATACTCTTTTTACTAAAAGCTTCTAATATACCAGTTAATTCACATAACCCTCTGCCGTTTTTAACCGTAAATTGTTTTACTATCCCCTTGATACGCGGAGCCTGTTCTTTCGGAACCCCCACATAATGCAACCGGCTTGCCAGTTTACTTGCCAGCCATACACTACGATAATCCAACGTTTCAATATCATATTTTGCAAAAAACGCCCTTAACAAATCCGGTGTTATGCCATCATTAAAGTGCAAATCCAGCAGATCTCCTGTAACAGTATGATCTATACTTAAATTGTCCAGTATGGTTTGCAGAGTATTTTCATATGTTTCTGTCATAATATCGATAATTACGTTTTTCTCGCCCTTCTCAGTTTTCTATAAGCATCAATAACTATTTTTCGCAATTCTTCATCATAAACATCTTTTTGGGAAGTTGAGATGTTGGAAGTATGTATCCTGCGTAAATATAGAACTTCGTCCACACAGTGCTCTACGTTGATCCTATAAAATTTCAGGCGGAAAATCCAGTCTGTATCTTCACTAAATTCCATAGCCTCGTCAAATTGTCCTATCTCATCAAACAGACTGATATCTATCAATGCAGTTGGTAAACACCAGTCTATAACGGTTTGCAAAAGAGTCTGCTGCTGCTCATCCAACTTGTCTTCCGGAATATCCGTAAAATTTCTGAATAACGTAAATACTATGCGGCAATCCGGATGAGTCCGTACATAATCTATCTGCTTCCGCAATTTATCTTTCTTCCATAAATCATCCGAGTCAAGGGTGGCAATCCACTTTCCCTTCGCTGCTTTAAGAGCAGTGTTCCGTGCCTTGGAAATACCACTATGTTCCTGATAAATGTAACGGATTCCTTCATATTCCTCTGCAATTTCTTTCGTGTTATCCGTAGAACCGTCATCCACAAGAATTACTTCATAATCCTTAAACGTCTGTTTTTGTATGCTCTCCAGGGCATCCTTAAGAAAATGGGCACGGTTATAGGTCACTACAATTACGGAAATCAACGGATCCATACGTTTTCTCCTTCACAACAGTGTTGGCAGACTTCAGATTCTTGTAAGTTACATAGAACATTTTTGCTTTGTTTTAATTTGTACACGGTAAATCCCTTATCCACTTTTTTAAATACTGACAGTTTTTATGCAAATCTTGCGTTAAGCTAAACCGATACACCGGCATACCCCACAAGCGCTGCGACAGTTTTTTGACAAATGTAGCATCAAACACACAACCCAGTTGTTTATTAGTGGAATAAATAACCTGTACTAATGCTTTGCTGGATTTATCCGTTGTAATCTCAGGTTCTGAATTGTCTGTAATCCGCGGAAAAATAATAGCCTCTACAGGCAAACCAGATTTAATCAGACTTTCACTTACTGTAAAAGCTCCCTTTTCTTCCTGCATTGGCAGAATTTCAAAAGGCTTAAACATAGGCAATTTGGAAATGGAATACGGATTTAATGAAACATTCGTATAAATCGGATACACGATGTGAGAATCAGTAGCACTTAGCAGACAATAATCATCAGAAACAAATTCAAATCCATCTGCCAGGCAGGAACAGGCAAGTGTACTTTTCCCCGTTCCTCCGTGCCCTACTATCAGAACTCCATGTCCATCTTTGCCAACAGCAGCCGCATGCAACATTAAAAGCTCATGCCGTTGCGCCCATAAAAAAATAACTCTTGCAAAAGGATGGTTGGCAATGGGCCATTTCACATCTGTAGCGGGATTTGACAACAGATAATATTTATTTTTCAGACGATCTTCTGCTCTCAGTTCATCCCATATTATTTCAATATATCCACAATCATCCGCCGCCTTAGAAAAGTTTTCATTAAATTGTGCAAAATTTTTTAAATGAGCAAAATTGTGCAGTTGATAAGGAAAAATATCATCTTCCCACCAAATAAATGTTGCATCAACTGAAACACCATTATCGGGTTGTACAAACATATCCGGTATTACATATCTAGCATAATCAACATTTGGAAAAACCAAACGTACCATATAACCGGCTATATGAGCAAGCACACTAACCCTTTCAGGCAAGATTTTCTGCAATCGTTCATCCAGTACTACAAAATAATCAGAAAGATTTTCTGCTTTAGAAAAGTTCAACTCTTTCATCTCCAATCTGAAAAACAGACCCTTCAATTAAATATACATTTATTTTTTATTGCTCATCCGCTGTGCCAGCAGCCGTTTTCTGATGATGGAAGCATAATCCTGCATCTGACCCTGCATAAGAACTCTGCCGGTATTTGTTAAATGAATCCTTCTGCGTACCGTTATCACATTCAACTGCACCGTTTTTAACCCGGTACTCCGCATGCGTACCAGCCAGTCTACCGTTTCTCCGCCGCTTTTCAGATTTGGGTCGAAATAACCTACTTTCAGCAGCGCTTCCTTTTTCCCCAAGCAGCAACCTGAAAGAAACGCGCCGAAAGGCACCTTTTTCTTAATCAGTTCGCCGGCAGTTTTTGCATCCAATTCTTCTGAAATAAACTCTTCTGCCATGCCTAACACAATCACTGCGCCTTCATTTTGTAAAAGACCCTGATACAAAGATTCGATGGCGTCGGGCATCAATACATCATCTGCGTCCAAAAACAGAAGATAATCCCCTGTCGCTTCCTTTATACCATAGTTACGGGCCGCTGACGCACCCTGATGATCCTGATGCAAAATCTTTAAGACAGACCCTATAGACCTTGCAGCAACTGAACTCTCCAACCGCTCCACACTGCCATCCGTAGAACCGTCATCAATCACAATAATTTCCGTAGTTAAAGGAAAACTCGCCTGCTGTTTCCTTACAGAAAACACCGCCTGCACTAAATAGGAGCCAGCATTATAGCAGGGAATAATGACAGATGCTTTGATTACTTTTGTAAACATTTTTATAAGAACTCCTTTTCATTTTCCCAAGCCATTCCTTACTTTTCTTACTTTTCTATATGCATTGATAGCCAAATTCAGCATATCTGTACTACAAAATTTTTTTTGGCTATGCGTTATATTGGAACCGTGAACCCTGCGCAAATAAAGAACTTCCTCTATGCAGTGACTCTTATCTACCTTATAAAATTTAAGCCTTAAATTCCAGTCCATGTCTTCACTATATTCCAAATTTTCATCGAACAAGCCAATTTCATCAAACAGTCTGGCATCTATCAGCGCAGTCGGCAAATCCCAATTTATAACTGTTTGTAACAGATCTTTTTGCTGTTCATTTAGCTCATCTTCCGGAATATCGGTAAAGTTCTTGTAAATTGTATAAACAATGCGGCATTCCGGATGCGCCCGTAAATAATCTACCTGTTTCTGAAGTTTACCCTCTTTCCACAGATCATCGGAATCAAGGGTAGCAATCCACTTTCCCTTAGCCGCTTTAATGGCTGTATTTCGCGCTTTGGATATGCCTCCGTGCGCCTGATAAATGTAACGGATTCCCTCGTACTTCTTCACAATTTCTTTCGTGTTATCCGTAGAACCATCATCCACAAGAATGATTTCATAATCCCTGAACGTCTGTCTTTGTATACTGTCTAAGGCATCTTTTAGAAAATGAGCACGATTATAGGTTACCACGATTACAGAAATCAAAGGATCCATAACTTCCACCTTATCTTCTAGAATTCATTGCAGGCTTACATACCCTTCAATTATTTCCTCATTTTCCTGACTTTTCGGTACGCATCCAGAGCCAAATCCCTTATATCCGAACTGTAGAGTTCTCTTCTGACATTCGAAATATTGGAAACGTGAACCCTGCGAAAATAAAGAATTTCATAAATACAGTGTTCCATATTTATATTGTAAAATTTTAGACGGAAATTCCATTCTGTATCATCATTTGGCTCCCAGGTTTTATCAAACAGACCAACCTCTCCAAACAGCCTGGCATCTACCAATGCGCTTGGTAAATACCATTTTATATCGTCCGTTTGCAAAAGTTCTTTTTGTCGCTCGTCAAGTTCATTTTCCGGAATATTGGTAAAGTTTTTGAACTCCGTATACACAATACGGCAATCAGGATGTGTCGCTAAAAAATCCACCTGCTTTTGCAGCTTGTCTTCCATCCACAGATCATCGGAATCAAGAAACGCGATCCACTTGCCCCTTGCAACTTTAACCGCAGTATTACGTGCCCCGGCAATGCCAACATGATCCAGATAAATATAACGGGCATCTTCGTATTTCTTCATAATTTCCCGTGTGTCGTCTGTAGAGCCATCATCTACCACAATAATTTCAAAATCCCGGAACGTCTGTCTTTTTATGCTCTCCAACGCTTCTTCAATATAAGCGGCACGATTATAGGTAGCCATAATTATTGAAATTAAAGGGGTCATGTTTAGCTTGCCTCCTTCCCGAAATTGATATAACTCGATTTATTTTCATTCACTTTGTTAATTCTTTCCCTGGTCTTTTTGTTTTTCTATAAGAGTCTAATACCATTTTCCAAAATTCCATATTACTAACTTTTTTAGTAGTATTTGAGATATTTGAACCGTGAATTCTACGCAGATAAAGAGCTTCTTCCAGACAGTGCACTATATCTACCTTAAAAAACCGGAGGCGCAGATTCCAGTCCGTATCTTCACCATATGGCATGTCTTCATCAAACATGCCAATTTCATGAAACAACCTGACATCTATCAACGCACTTGGCAAACACCTGTCCATTTCAGAATTTAACAGTTCTTTTTGCCGCTCGTTCATTTCGCTTTCTGAAATATCTGTGAAATTATGAACTGCTGTATATACAATACGACAATACGGATGCGCCGCCAAATAGGCCACCTGCTTCTGCAATTTATCCTCTTTCCACATGTCATCCGAATCAAGAAATGCAATCATTTTCCCTTTGCAGCTGTAACTGCTGTGTTACGTGCTTTGGAAATGCCACCATGCTCCTGAAAAATATAATGAACGCTCTCGTATTTTTCCGCTATTTCTTTCGTGTTATCTGTAGAACCGTCATCCACAAGAATGATTTCATAATCCCTGAACGTCTGTCTTTGTATACTGTCTAAGGCATCTTTTAGAAAATGAGCACGATTATAGGTTACCACGATTACAGAAATCAAAGGATCCATACCATACTCCCATCACAATTAATATGACAGTTCGTTAGCCGTTACTTATCCTTCAATTTCGGCCAGCCTACATTCATATCAACATCATGCACCGGGTCGGCCAGCAGCAAATCCGACATCTCCGCGAACATATCCAATTTTAAATCAAAACCGTCTTCTGCAATTTCCTTTGCCAGCGGTTCCGCTCCCCCGGAAACGGAAGGACCGCATACAATGATTTCTTTATCCAATAATTCCGCGACAAAGTTATGTACACGCTCTGCAATATCAGGAGGGCACTGGGGCAACGCTTTGACTGCGGTTAAAATTTCATCAACATTCTTTCCGGCTATGATACGATCCAGAATGGCAGAGGCCAGCAAACCCATTCCGTAATACATACCGGTTTGGTAATTAATCACCACAGCCTGTCCGTCTGCATAATCATAAAACATCTTTTCTTCATTTAATTTGTACATGTCAAATCCTCCTTCATTTATTTTTTAAAATTACCTGCTTTTTAGTTTTTCTATAAGCCTCTATTACCATCTTCCAAAATTCCAAATTGCTAATTTCTTTAGTTGTAACAGAGATATTCGAGCCGTGGACCTTACGTAAATAGAGAACCTCATTTATGTAGTGCCCCATTTCTACCTTAAAAAAGCTAAGTCGAAAAACCCAGTCAATATCCTCGCCCCAGACCTTCGCTTCATCATACAACCCGATTTCATCAAACAGTTTAGCATCTATTAACGCACTCGGCAAATAACGCTTATCTCCTGATGTTTGCATAAGATTGTTTTGTTGTTTGTTAAGTTCATCTATCGGAATATCGGTATAGTTATGAAATGCGGTAAACACAATCCGGCAATCAGGATGAGCCTCTAAATAGGCTACCTGTTTCTGCAATTTCTCCTCTTTCCACATATCATCCGAATCAAGGGTGGCAATCCATTTCCCCCTGGCGGCTTTAATGGCTGTATTACGTGCTTTGGAAATACCTGCGTGCTCCTGATATATATAATGAATTCCTTTATACTGGCCCACTATCTCCTTTGTGTTATCCGTAGAACCGTCATCTACTAAAATGATTTCATAATCCTTGAATGTTTGTCCTACTATGCTGTCCAGGGCATCCTTAAGAAAATGTGCACGATTATAGGTTACCACTATCACAGAAATCAAAGGCTCCATACCATACTCCCATCACAATTAATATGACAGTTCGTTAGCCGTTACTTATAATCTTAAAAGTATAATAATTTTAATCACTATTGCTTATTCTTAACGCTTTTAACATATAATCCCTTTTTAAATTTTTAACTTTATTTTGATAATGTATTATCAAATCAGCTAACACTTTAACACCCACTAAATGTTCACCTATAGTGGGATCCGTTAGCTTCTTTAGAAAAAAGCCGTCCCCATAGCGATAATCTATTTCTTTCTGTATCTGTAATAATTGTTTGTCGCTTCTACCTTTTTCCCAATTCTCATGATACAAGCCAATTTCTTGTGAATTTGGCGTATATATCAGAAACTCAAATCCTTCTGCCACAACAACCGGAATACCGGCAACGATTCCATCGCTTTCAGCCATAAATCATCCTCATACAAACAAGTACGCTTAATGACTTCCATATCCAGTAAATCCTGAACACCGGAAAAGAGCGTTGTCGGATATAAAACACCTCCATCCCCGATTGCACTTAACTGTAAAGAAGGTCTTGAAATAAAAGCGTCTATACCTATAGGCCATGATTTACAAGAAGGGATTTCCCTATCCTGCGATACAGGTATTAAACAGGCCCTTGCTGCAGAAACAGCATCCGGATGAAGTAAATAGGAACGATACAGATTTTCAATACGCTGGGGTGGATACACTACATCGTCGTCAACGGTAATTATAAGAGCATCCGGATATTCTTTAAATGCCCAGAAATATTTTTTATGCGATTTCAGGTCCTCTTCACACCAACGGATGGAAAGATTTTTTTCTGCTGCAAGCCGCCGAAGATTTACAGGCAAATCATCCAGCTTGTTAGGAAAATCAGGCTCCGCCAGCCATAAGATAACTTCGTCCGGTAACTTTGTCTGCTTATAAATCGATTTAAGAGCAAGGACAGCACTATGGATCCTGGGTGGATACGATGTCATAGATACAATTATTCTTTTTGATTTGAAAACAGATGCCTTTCCTATTATATCCATTAGCCTTTCTCCTATACCTGCCAAATTAACTACAGTCCCCAATTTGACAGCATATCTTCCTTTTTCTTAATTGTTTCCTTACCATAAGCACCTTTTAAAAGAGGCACCAGGTTTCCTGTTCCGATTTTATATATAAATCTCCAACACCAGGCAAGCAGCAATAAATACGGTCTTCCATTCAGGAAATAACAGTAAGGCAGTGCGCGCATTTCTTCATATGGCAAAAATGCATGCCGCAAAAAAACACGTATACTTGAGCCAGAGGTTTTTTTATAATGCATTTTATTAAAAATAGGATTTTCTTTATTCTCTTCGTCATTTGACCCAAATAAGCCGCCAACAAAAACTTTTTCTGTAAAACTGCTATAAAACTCTTCATCCAGTTCTAACCTGCAGATGGGTACTTGTACGTTAAACCACTGCTCACAAAACGCAAAACATGTCTGAGAAAATTTTTCCAGATTTAATTCTTTAAACCACAATTCTGCCTGCTGCCAATTAATATCCGGTTGTGCAGCAAGCACTGCCACATCCATAAACTGACGAAAGCCAACGCCTTGTTCTAACAAATGTTTTCTTAAATGGAGCAAAATATATACCAGGTGATAAGTCAAATCAAGTTTACGCTGCATTTTACCGTTTTGTACTATTGCGTATTCCCAAGCCCTGTCTCCCCAGGCCTGAATGGATTCCAATTCAACACTATGGGCATAAATCAGTCTGTGATGCAGTTCTATCACCATTTCGTTTTTAGCAATAATCCACTCGCCAGGAGTTTGAGATATAATTTTGAAGCCCAAACTGACCAATGCTTCACAGGCTCGCTGTTTGTCCTCCGGATGAACTAACAAATCCAAATCTCCCATTGTTCTTTGGGCAGGTGCAGGGTAAAATATTGCTGCTTCAGTACCCTTAAAAATAAGATACGGGATGTTCTCCTTTTGAAATTCTGCATCTATTTGATTCAGAAGCGCCAGACGTTTAGAATACAAAAAAATATTATAAAAGCACCCCTGTTTCCACTTCTTTTTTACTTCCGCCGGCAAATCAGACTGAGCAATCCTGTTTTTGCACTGATGATATATAATGCCACTCAGCTCTTGATCCTGTCCAATTTTATCCAGAACAGACCAGTTCAAATTTTCCGGTACTGCAGTCGCCCTTTTATTCAAATGATCTGCCAGAATTTGCAAGAAAAAAACTTTCTCTTTTTGCAGCAATAAATTTTCTGTAGTCATTAATAGCCTTGCCTCAATTATTAGCCTCAATCGCTTTTTGCTTTTAGAACTTCTTTAAGGAAACACTGTTTAATTCGTTTGCACGCTGACCCGGAGCCATCGCACAAACTCATTTAAGCAGCGTCTCTTTAAAATACAAAATTGTTTTTTGCAGACCTTCTTCCAGCGAAATTTTCGGTTCCCAACCCAGCACCTTTTTCGCCAGGGAAATATCCGGCCTGCGCCGCACAGGGTCATCCTGGGGAAGGTCACGGTATTCCAAAGCAGAAGCGGAGCCGGTTAACCGGATCACGTTTTCCGCCAGATCCTTTACTGTTATTTCTACAGGATTCCCCAGATTCACCGGGCCTGCAAATCCCGTCGGATTATTCATCATCCGGACGAGGGCTTCTATCATGTCATCAACATAGCAGAAGCACCGGGTCTGGCTGCCGTCACCGTAAATTGTAATGCTTTCACCCTTCAGCGCCTGAAGGATAAAGTTGGAAACCACCCGTCCGTCGTTAGGTTCCATCCCCGGGCCATATGTGTTAAAAATGCGGACGACCCGGATCTGAGTCCCGTATTGCCGGGCATAGTCAAAGAACAATGTCTCAGCAATCCGTTTACCCTCATCATAACAGGAGCGAATACCGATTGGATTTACGTTTCCTTTATAATCTTCCGTCTGGGGATGAACTAAAGGATCCCCGTAAATCTCACTGGTACTTGTCTGCAGAATCACAGCATTGTACTTTTTTGTCAGTTCCAGCGCATTAAGGGCGCCAAGAAAACAGGTTTTCGCAGTATGAATCGGTTCCTCCTGATAATGGACAGGACTGGCCGGACAGGCAAGATTATAAACCTGATCTACCGGAATATCTACAGGTTCAATAATATCCTGCTGCAAAAGATGAAAACGCGGATTTTTAACTAAATCTGCAATATTTTCCATGTACCCGGTACAAAAATTATCCAAGCACCAGACTTCATTACCTTCCTGCAACAGTCTTTTACAAAGCGCCGAGCCGAGAAAACCGGCCCCACCGGTAATCAAAATTCTCATGTTCTATCCCTTAATCCTCTTTTCGTTTTACCTTTTTATCTTTGCAAAAAGATAGCGAAAATGTTGTTTAACAATTCGCATCAGCCAAACCGCCGTTTTAATCAAAAATGCACGATTGCTTTGCAGGATACCAGTCAGCATTTTTTTCTTGAATCCCATCGGGCCAAAACTATGC
>JAEETM010000184.1 GCA_016290335.1 Treponema sp.
AGAATTGATGTCCGTTTTTATAAGATTAAAAATGCTTTCGCGACAAACAGGCTTTTTACCTTCGCTCTCCTGCACTGTTTTTGAAAGCTCACAAAGTATTCCCAGAGTTCCCTTATCAATAAGCTCAGGAGAAAAACCATAAGGGTAACCGTCTGCAAATGTATATTCTGCACTGTATTTTTCGTGAGTCAGCTTAAGCTCTTCTGTAAGCGGTTTATTCAAAAATGGCAGATCATTATAGGAATAGATGACGTAATCTGCGCCTTTTTCATCGCAGGCAGCTTTTATTTTTTCAAGAAGTCCCGTTACTGTTTCGGCTTTTACTGTAACAACAGAATCAGAAAGGCTTTTTGCCCATGCCAAGCTAAGTTCTACTGAAGATTTTCCGTCAAAAACGGCTTCATTCTGGCGGCTAACATTATTATCATCAAAAAAAACAACAATACTTTTCATCTCTCTGTTTATCGGCAATCAATTGAACAAGTTTATGTAATTGAATAAAATAATTACATGCAGCCCGCAAACCCTTTTTCAGAACAGGTATTGACTGTCTCTCAAATTACGGAATACATCAAGGAGATTCTTGAAACTTCGTTCCATACTATAACTATTGAAGGCGAAATCTCTAACTGGCGGCCAAGCTCGGCGGGGCATATTTATTTTACATTAAAGGATAACACTTCTCAGATTAAGGCAGTTCTTTTCAGGGGAAATGCTTTTCACCTTACGTTCAGGCCGAAGGATGGCGATAAGGTTCGCTGTACAGGAAGCCTTTCTGTTTATGGTCCTCAGGGAACTTACCAGATTATTGTTTCTAAAATGGAACCTGTCGGAGCCGGAAACATTCTGCAGATGCTGGAAGAACGTAAAAGAAAGCTTGCTGCCGAAGGACTTTTTGATGAAAATCGAAAAAAAGCCCTTCCAAAATATCCAAAGAAAATTGGTGTTGTAACAAGTCCTACAGGTGCGGCAATAAAGGATATTCTGCAGATTACAAAACGGCGCAATAAAGGAATTGATGTTGTTATTTTGCCGGCTATTGTTCAGGGAGACGGCGCGGCTTCTACAATAGTAAAAATGATTCAGATTGCAAACTTTTATGAGCTTTGTGATGTTCTGATTGTAGGTCGTGGCGGCGGTTCTCTGGAAGATCTGCTTCCGTTCAGTGAAGAAAGCGTTGTAAGGGCTGTCGCTGAATCTGAAATCCCTGTTATTTCTGCTGTCGGTCACGAAATTGACTGGGCATTGTGTGATTTTGCGGCTGATGTGCGTGCAGCAACTCCATCTGCTGCGGCAGAGCTTGCTGTTCCGCTTGCAGCCGATATCAAACAGCTTCTTGCAGGTTATAAAAATGACCTTTACACTCAGATTACACAGAAAACAAAGCACGCAAGGCTTTTAATCAGCAGCTTTAAGCCGGATATTTTTGAAATGCGGTTCAGAAACATTCAGCAGCCGCTGTTAAACCGCTATGCCACCGCAAAAGACAATCTTTATAAAAACATGCAGGATAAGCTTAAGGATTTACGCACCCGGATAGCCCAAAATGTTACAATCCTTGAAAATGCCAGTCCTCAAACAATTTTCAACCGCGGCTATTCAATGGTCACCGACAAAAACGGCCAGATCATACGAGATGCCGCCCAGGTTAATGCCGGCGACAAAATAGAGATTGTACCAGCTAAAGGTAAGATTAAGGCAACTGTAGATAAATAAGTAAAACACGTGGGAGGATATATGAACTTTGAAGAAAAACTCAACAAACTTGAACAGCTAAGTGGAGACATCAAACGAAGCGACATCTCTCTGGAAGATGCACTTAAGGATTTTGAAGAAGGCATTAAGCTTGCAGCCGGCATGGAAAAGGAGCTTGATGAAATTGAAGGAAAAATCCAGATTTTGATGAACGAACCGCAGCCAATGGCTAAAGATAATCCGCCAGATTTTGACCTTTTTGAAGATGACAGCGTACTGAACGGAACAAGAAAATGAGCCTTCAAAATCCTGTAAAAACCTTACCGCCCGAAACTGCACGTAAAATTGCAGCCGGAGAAGTAATTGACCGCCCCAACGCAATTGTCCGCGAACTTATGGATAACGCCATTGATTCCGGCGCAGATTTTATTACAGTTGAAATTGCAGGCGGCGGTATAGAAAGAATCCGCGTTGTAGATAACGGCTGCGGCATGACAGAAGAGGACCTTAAAAACTGTGCCCGTCCTCACGCTACAAGTAAGATTTCTTCAGATTCAGATTTATTAAAGATTTCCACACTCGGCTTCCGTGGCGAAGCACTCGCTTCCATTGCAGCAGTTGCAAGACTTTCCATAACAAGTGGCGGCTGGAAAATGCGTGCAAGCATAATAGAAGACCACATTCTTGAACGTACAGCCGAAGTTCAAGGCACAATTGTACAGTCGGAAGGACTTTTTGAAAATATTCCTGCAAGAAGACAGTTTTTAAAACGCCCGGCAACAGAAGGAATAATGTGCAGGAACACTTTTGTAGAAAAAGCAATGGCCCGCCCTGATATAGGCTTCCGCTTTATTTCAGACGGAATGACAAAGCTTGACCTTCCAGCCGGACAATCACTAAAAGAAAGATACATAAGTGCAAACCAGATAACAGAATCCCCTGCTCTTTTCTATGAGCTTTCCGGTAAAGCATCAGGCTCTGAGCCGGACTGGTCGTTTACTGTTTTGATTGGTGAACCTTCCGTAAGCCGTACAAACAAAAAGGATATTCTTATTTATGCAAACGGCAGAAGGATTCTGGAATATTCACTTGTACAGGCAGTTGATTACGGCGGACAGGGCTTTTTTCCAAACGGAACTTTTCCAGCAGCGGTAGTATTTGTAAATGTAAAACCTTCGCTGATTGATTTTAATATTCATCCTGCAAAAAAAGAGGCACGTTTTCACGATATTTCGGAGCTTCATCACGGCATAAGCTCTACCATAAAATCGTTTTTCCATTCGTATACACTTTCTAACTTTAAA
>JAEETM010000185.1 GCA_016290335.1 Treponema sp.
TATACTGAAGTATAACAGTTCCAACAGAAACCTTGAATGAGAAATGGCCCTTTTCCAGAAAAAGCGACAGGGCTTCGTTACTAACAGGAATAAGATGTACAATTGACATTCCTATAATTGCAAGAATAAGGCCTGCCACAGCTCCAATTATACAAAGCATAACTGCCTCGCCGGTAAATACTTTTTTGGTATCTTTACCGGTCATTCCAAGAGCCCGCATGGTTCCAATTTCGCGGATGCGTTCGTACAAAACCATTCGGTAAGTGTTAGCTACACCTATCATTACAATAAGCAGAATAACAATAAGAATTGTAGTTGCAACAATGTGAACAATATTCATTACAGTTTTAATCTGCGGAATTTCATCGTAAAGAGTTTCTATGGCGTACATTACACCCTTCCACTCATTTTCGGGCTTGCGGCTATCGACCTGCTTTTCAATACCCATACCAATATTTGTCGGGTTTGTCTTCATAGCCTGAGCACGGCTGGTTACGTTAAGTTCCGGGTCCTGCTCTGCGTCCTTACGAATTCTGTTTTCCAGGGCAACTGCAGCCTTTGTCTGCTGATTTTTATCGCGTAGATAAAGCGAGAACATAGAATATGAACCTTCCGGCATTTCTACAATTCTGTTTAAATCTTCAATATCACAGTAGGACTGCATTGTGTTTACAAAGCTGTTAGACTTCATAATTGCGGCAATCTTCATATCGGCAACGGCACCCTGTCCGTAAACAGTAGAGGTTGTAAAAATTACATCATCCCCTACCTGAAGATTCATAGAGTTTGCAATCTTATCGCTTATAATAAGTCCGTTTGGAATTGAAGAATCTATTGTTCCGCTTACAAGCTGCATGGAATCGCGAAGATGCTTTTCATCAAGGTCGCGGCCATAAACCTGAACTATAGATTTTTTTCCGTTGAAAATAATCTGACCACCGGACATTGTAAAGCAGGAATAATAGTCATACTTAATTCCAAGCTCATCTACAAGGTCTTTGACATAGTTTCTGTCGCGCACAATATTTACAAGCTGTACCTTGCCGTTTTCGGTAGAAGGAGGAATCCATTCAAGACCCTCGCAGACTACGTTTCCGCCGACAAGCTGGGTAATCTGATCTTCGAGGTTACCAACCAGACCTGTTGTAAGTCCGTCTATTGCTGTTACTACAAAAAATCCAAAGGCAATGGCAACAACTAAAACAGCGTTTCGTCTTTTTTGTCTTGTAAGATTTTTAAGTGAAAAATTTATTGAACCTTTCATTAGTCGCCTCCGTGATTTAATGCTTTGAGCGGTGTAATCTTAAGGGCAGAAGAAACCGGATAAAGATTACTGATTAAACTTCCGCCTATTGCAATTACAATTGTTGTAATTATGATTCCGACTGTTGGTGAGAATCGGAGCAAGCCGCCACCAAGAATCATTTTTGCAATAGAGTTTGTAATGGTAATATTGAGCGAATTAAAGATTACCATTATTATTGCGGCAAGGATTATTCCAAGCACAGAAGAAATTGATGTAAGCATAAAGGTTTCGCTTATAAAGAGGCTGCGTACAAATTTCTTTTCGGCACCAATGGCACGCATGGTTCCAATTTCGCCGGTTCTTTCTATTACAGAAACAATCATTGTGTTCATTATGATGATGAAAACTACAATTGCTAAAATTGCAATAAGGATGTTGAATACAAGTCCAATTCCTTCTACAGAATCTGAATAAGAAGCGGCTGCTTTTTTCCAGTCCATGGCATAGACATCAAGACCTGCTTCTGCAAACTTTTGATTAAGTTCGGCAATGATAGCCTTTGTCTGCAAAGGATTATTTACCTTCATAAGAATATAATGCCAGGCACCTTCGTCTGTTTTGTTGAGCTCGTCGCGGAGTGTTGTGTCTCCAAGAATTGAATCAAAGTCATCAATACCACTTCCTACAAAAGCGGCGGATGTGTCATCAATTGCAAACAAATCATCATCAAAAGAAGAGAACAAATCATCCTCGTCCAAAGTATTAATTGTAAGGTCAATAGAATCCGGAATTACGTTTTCAAAGTTTGATGCATAGGTAAGGTCTGCAAAGCCTCTGGCAAAATCAGGATCACAGTAAACAATCTGGAACATGGCAGAATTTTCGTTTGGCGGATTAAATACACCAACTACCTTAGCTTCACGCAGAGTTGTAGAAGAGTTGGCACCTGCACACAAAACTGTGTCGCCAATATGAAGCTCGCGGCTGTACAAAGATTCATAAGCTTTTTTTACTCGGGTATCAATCATAATTTCGTTGGTACCCGGAGCAGGATAAGTTCCTTCTACAAAGTTTACGCTTGGGAAGGTGTTCCAGTAGCTGCCATCTTCGCCGGCAAAAAGCATGGAAATTGGCAGGTCATCAAAACCAAGATCATCGCGATCCTGAAGGTTTGACAAATCCATTTCTACACCATAAGCAACAAGAATCTGAGCCGAAATGATTTTTGTTCTGCTCTTTATTCCTTCTGTCTGATTTATAATTTCTTCTACCTTATCAAGGTCCGGAATTGCAGGCAGCTGCGAAATATCTGTTGTAATAGTGGTTGGAGTTGAACCAAAAATATCATTCATGTATCCCTGTTCGGGATTTTTACCAATGGCAATATCTCCTGTGTAATTTGTGCGGAAGTCTTTTTCAAGGCCCCGGTTTACAGATTCCAGGAATGAATTGCCTAATATAACGATTGCTACACCAAAGATGAGAAAGCAGGCAATAATAATTGTCTTGGACTTGTGCTCTTTAAGGTTTCGCAAGGCAAGCTTAAATATTTCTTTCATTATTTAGACTCCACATTGTAAACATCAGAGCCGGCTTTGTGCTCATCTTCTTTAATATTACCGTCAAAAATATGAACTACGTGATCACACATATCTACAATGCGCGAATCGTGTGTTGAAAAAATAAAGGTTGTCTGCAGCTCAGGGTCGCGGTTCAAATCCTTCATCAAAGAAAGAATCTGGGCAGAGTTTA
>JAEETM010000186.1 GCA_016290335.1 Treponema sp.
GCCGCCACTATTTTGAAAATCCTCAGCTAGAAACTTTCATTACAGAAATCCCATTTACCCGCGAAAGCTGGCATGGACGAATGCTTGCAAGCCGTGGCGTGATGGCCAGTATGAATGAAGAAGAGCTGCTTCAATTTGATAAAGAACACCGTACAATGCTGGAAGAAAAATACCCCGAAAAGTTCAGCATCAAACATACAATCTTTTTGACCTGGTATAGATTTTAGAAACTTGAAAGCTCGACAGGTTAAGTATAGCAAACAATTAAAAGATTTTGTACTATGGGATAAATACTTTTGAGGTATGTATGATGGAATGCTTTAATGTTGATAACTACCTGGAAAAATTGATTTTGCGATGCAAAGAAACTTTTGGCGGGCGGCTTGTTTATGTGGGCTTGCAGGGAAGCTGGCTGCGTGGCAAAGCGACGGAAAACAGTGATATTGCTGTGATGCTTGTGCTGGATGGATTTTCAGTTGAAGATATGAAAACTTACCGTGCGTTTCTTAAAGAGATTGGCTGGTATGAAAAATCCTGCGGCTTTATTTGTGGTAAGGAAGAACTAACAAACTGGAACCCTCTGGAAGCTTTACAGCTTAAATATACGACAAAAGATTTGTTGGGCAGGCTGGAAAGTTTGCTTCCTCCTGCAACAAGACAGGACGAAATCAATTATGTAAAAATCAGCCTTGGAAATTTTTATCACGAAATCTGTCACCGCTTTATTCATGGTGGTGAAGAAAAAAGCCGCGATAAGCTTCGTGCGAGTTGCAAACAGTTGTACTTTGTAATTCAAAATCTTCATTATCTGGAAAGTGGAGATTTTATTTTGAAGAAGAGTGATTTGAAGGCTGCGGTGTCAGCACAAGACCGCGAAATGCTTTATATCCCGGAGCTGCCAGATGATTATGATTTTGAAAAAACTTATGAAGCAGTTGTTGCCTGGTGCCAGAAGGCATTTGCGAGAATAAAGTAGAACGCTGTCGGGCAGCGGCCAACTTGATTAACACAGGAGACGTACATGGCATCGAGTAAAGAATATTTAGATTTTATAATGGATCAGCTTTCGGATTTGGAAGAGGTGAAAGTTCGTGCGATGATGGGGGAGTATATCATTTATTACCGCGGAAAAATTGTAGGTGGTATTTATGATGACCGCTTTCTTGTAAAGCCTGTTCCTGCTGCAGTAGAACTTATGCCGGAAGCACAGAAGGAATTGCCTTACGAAGGCGCCAAAGAAATGCTTCTGGTAGATAATGTAGATAACCGCGAGTTTATGTGCAATCTGCTGCGGGCTATGTATGATGAATTACCGGCGGCGAAAAAATGACCGCCAGAATCAGGCGGAGTGCAAAAGCAATGAGTGCTGATATCATCACGGTGAAACTGAATGGCATCCAGACAAACAGGAATCTGTAGCTGAAATGTGAGATGAGCGGGAACAAAATTACTCCGGCTAAAATCACAATTCCAACGCACAGGCAGGACCATTTGTGTTTGTACTTAAGCAGGAGAGAAAAATACAAAATCAGCAGAGTGCAGATTACAAAAAGAAAATCTTCAAGTTCGTGGATGGAGATGCACAAACCGATTTTGGCAGGGTAGTCTGAATGCATTCCGTAAAGGTCGTCGGCAATTTTTACAGCAACATCACCGGCAGTCGCGGAGAGCACAAAAACTCCTAACCGTCCGTCTCTGGAAATTACAACCTGTGTTCCAAAGTTTGGATTGTTTCCGCCGTGGAAAATTGTTTCTGGATATAAATTCCAGCCTGCATAATAATCATTTGAATCTGTTATCGGGAAAGAATCAAAAGAAATATTCTTTGAAACGTAACGCATCCACTTTACAAGATCGCTGGTATTTGAAACAAGATAACCTGCCGCTGTATTTCCGTAATAGGTTGGCGCTTTCTGATTCCAGTTAACAAAGAAGCCTGCTTTACGTCCGGGAATTATCTGCTCACGGTCGGAGTCTTTTGTTCTGAAAAAACTTTCGGACATTCCAACTTCGCGGAGTATTGTGTCTGTAATGTAGTCTTCATATTTCTGACCGGTCACTTTTTCTATAATCAGGGCAAGAACATCAAAGTTTATTGTTGCGTAATTGTAGACTTTGCCCGGTTCATTATCCAGTTTGATATGTGAAATCTTTCGTATGGTCTCTTCAAGACTAACCTTGCTTTCGTCGCCTTCTGGAATCAGGGAAATAGAATAAACAGGAATGCCACTTGAATGATTCATAAGCTGATTGATTGTGATTACAGCATCAGCGCCTTTGTATTGTGGCTTGAACCAGTCAATGTATTTTGTAACGGCATCGCTTGTGCTGATCAATCCTTCTGCTTTAAGCTTGAGAATACCAAGTCCGGTAAACGCTTTTGTTGTGGAACCGAGTTCAAACATTGTATGCTTATCTACATTCTGGGCGCGGACAACGTTGTGCTCTAAAAAGATATCTTTGTCGCCATCAATTATGCTAACGGCAACAGCCTGATTTTTTGTCATTTTACAGACTTTGTTTATGTAGTCCTGCTCGTTTTCTACCGTGTATTCTTTTGTGTCATAATGCGAAATAAAAAATCCGGCAGTTATGATTAACATCAATGATAAAAGACTTCTTCTTAAAACTTTCATATTATTTTGAATGCTCTGTTGTTTTTATTTGAACTTATAATAAGATACAAAGCAATTACAAGCTCTGTCAACATAAGAGAGAAAGTATGTTTCTGGGGATGATTGAAGAATCGCCAAAAAGTGAGCGTTGTCAAACAGTTAAACTTCACAATTACGGATTTTTTGCAGTATTCTGGGCAATTAATCCGTAATTATTCAAAAAAAATGGCATAAAATCCGGTCAAGTCCAAATTTCGGTGTAAATTCCAATCCTAATATAATGATATGTAACTAAGCAGCTTCAAGCGATTGCCTTTGTGTAATTGCTATAGATTGCATTTTTAATTTTACTTCAAGCGTAATC
>JAEETM010000187.1 GCA_016290335.1 Treponema sp.
CTCCCCACCAGTTTGGATAGCCGATGTAGATTGTGTCATAGGCGGTGATGTCGATATCAGCTTTGAGGGCAGGGCGGGCTTTTTTGTTCTGCTCGTCTTTTGCAATCTGAGTCAGGCGGCTGTAGCTGTCGGTCGGATAAGGCTTTTGAGTTTCAAGTTCAAAAAGCTCTGAGCCTGTTTCTTCTGCAATGAACTTTGCGATGATTGAAGTATTTCCTTCTTTTATGTTTCCAACGTTATACTGTTCGCCTGCGAGCGAAAAATAAACTACCAGTGATTTTCCCATTTTAGTCTCCTTTGAGTTTGAAGTTTTGTTTTGTGCGAATAGCGAACCTGTGAGTAAAGCCGCTGCCATTAAGATTGTAAAAAGTGATTTTAGTTTCATCTGAATCTCCTGTAAATTGCGTTAGGCTATGGAGCGGTGCGAAGCAGTCTGCGTCAGCAGACCGGCCGTAGGCAAGCCGCGGAACAGCCGACCGCCACTTGTGGCGGGAACGCCCTATTATTTCATCTATTCCTTCTGTTCTGAAGGATCGAGCATTTTAATAACTTTTGCAGGCACTCCACCGACTACCGCAAAATCCGGAACATCCTTTGTGACTACAGCTCCTGCCGCAACCACTGCATATTCTCCGATTGTAACGCCGGGACAAACTGTAACGTTCATTCCAAGCCAGGCATTCTTTTTGATTGTGACTTTTCCGTAGGTGTATTTTGTATGTCGCTCATTAAAGTCGTGATTGATTGAAGCAATGCGAAGGCCGGGAGCAATGCAAACTCCGTCGCCAAACTCTATCCCGCCGGATGCCGACAAAATGGCAGAGTGATTAATGAAGACATTTTTCCCGAACTTTACGCGGTTTCCAAAGTCGCAGATAAAAGGAGTGAGAATGCGAACATCATCCAGCTTACGGCCAAAAAGTTCTTCCAGGTCAGAAACATAACTTTCATCATCGGGCATTTTTGCATTTGCAATTGCGCAGAGTTTTCGCGCTCGCATCATCTCGTTGACAGCTTCTATAAAATAAGGTTCTCGAACATCTGTCGGGCCGCCTTTTTCCATAAGTTCATAAACATAGCCTGGGGTGTAGTCCATTTTGTCCTCCGAAGAAATTAATTTGGGCGTTACCGCCTGCTAAAAGCAGTCGGTCGGGCGTTCCGCAGTTCCCTAACGGTCAGCCGCTTCCCTCGCTTCGCTCAGTCCAGTGGCCTGCTTCGCAGCTGCTCCATGCCCTAACGCTCATCTGCATTATAAGCGACATCTGTCTATTATCTATGGGCAAGATATGGTATAATGTTGTTTAAACGACAGATGTTGCAAATATGCCTATTAAACAGGCTTTTCCGGAGGAAAGATGGCTGAAGAAAAACTCGACCCGCGCATTGTCCGAACAAAGGAAGCAATTCAGACGGTTTTTAAGCAGATGGTTTGCGAGATGCCTTATGAAAAAATCACAGTAAAGGCGATTACTGAGGCGGCCAGAATCAACCGCAATACTTTTTATCTTCATTATAACTGCGTGGATGATGTACTTGCGGAGATTCAGGAAAAACATTCAGGCGAATACTCTGCCATTGTTTCGGACTTTGACCAGCTTAAGGATACGGATAAACTGGTGCGTTCTTTTTTTGAATACATGGAAGCCCAGGATGATTTTTTCAAACGTGTGACCTGCGACAGCCGTTTTGACTATATCCGCGAAAGAATGCAGAACCGGGTTACAAAACAGGCTGCGGAATCTCGTCCTCTCAAAGGACTGGACCAGAGTGTGCGCAACATCCTTTTGACTTTTAATAACTGTATTGTCCTGCTTTATCGCCAGTGGGTTGCCGACGGCAGAAAGATTCCAATGGAAGAAATGATTGAGCTTGCGACGACGCTTCTGGAAAATGGGATGAAGGGGTTTAGGAATCGGTAGTAAGACTTTTCGAGATGCTCTTTTTGTTTACCAGTTTTCGTACCGTTTTCCAGTATTCAGTTTTGTAAGTTCTTTCATTTCAGAATCTGTCAGCTGAAAATCCCAGACGTCAAAATTTTCTGCAATGTGGGAAGGATTGCTGCTGCCCGGTATTGCGATGTATCCTGCCTGCAAATGCCAGCGTACAATTATTTGAGCGGCGGTTTTATTGTGTTTCTTTGCAATTTCAAGAACCTGCGGATTTTTCAGATGCTCTGCTGTGTGACCTCGACCGCCGAAAGGATAATAGCTTTCTATGTAGATTCCTTTTTTTGCAGCCCAGTCTCTTAAAGAGTTGTTCTGATATTTGAGGTGATTTTCGTTTTGTATGACAGCTGGAGGAATTTCAAAATCATTTATAAAATGGCTTACTGTTTTTTCTGTGTAAAAATTTGAGATTCCGATTGAGCGGATTTTTCCGTCTTTTGCTGCACGAATCATAGCCTTGTAAACTGCATCGTCTCCTGAGCTGGAGCCGTGCTGATGCAAAAGACAAAGGTCGATATAGGTAAGGCCTAACTGCCTTAGTGAATCTTCAATATCTGCATCAGGATTTGAACTCCAGGGAACGAGTTTTGTGGTGATAAAAATTTCTTCTCGTTTACAGAACCCATCAGAAATGGCACGGGAGATGGCTTTACCAACCTCGCTTTCGTTGCCGTAATATTTTGCAGTATCAATAAGGCGATAACCGGATTTAAGGGCGGCATATACTGCGTCTTCGCAAACCTGGCCGGTTAGAGTCCAGGTACCTAAACCGAGTGTTGGCATTTCGTATCCAGAACATAATTTTACCATTTTTTCAGGTTCCTTTGCTGAAAGACCAGTCATAAGAAGCCCTCCGACTAAAAGGGTAAGAATAAGTTTTTTCATCGTAAATGTTTCTATTTAATTTCCACAAGCCGGTAATTGCGGCTTCCAAATCCGATTTTTTCTGCATGTTCCAGCGTGTGGATTCCGTTGCGGCTTTCGATTCGCTCGATAAGACTGCCGGAATCTTTTGCCTTGT
>JAEETM010000188.1 GCA_016290335.1 Treponema sp.
GTAATTATTACGCCACCAATTAAAGAAAGTTTCTGCAGCTGTTTTGAAATTATATGCATTTCATTTTTTTCAACAGAAGCTACAACTGTCCAGGTTTTATTAGCAATATCAAAGGTTCTTGTGTATATTTCAAGATGAGACTTGTCTTCTTCCGCAAGAATATCTTCTCCGGCACGAATTGTATTTGTATCATCATAAATAGAAATACGACCTGTATCATAGAAAGATTTTCCAAGTTTATTGATTGGCTCAAGCTCAAGAAAGCCTACACAACCGCCAGTAACTTTTT
Organism: Treponema sp.; assembly: GCA_016290335.1. The sequence goes on from JAEETM010000188.1 coordinate 290, forward strand.
TGCCAGTTTTTTCATCAATAAACTCTGATTTAACAAAAAGTGGCATTGTATAGCCACCAGCAGCGGCAACACGAGGAGATTCAAGCCATACAGCCACATTGCTCTTCTGGTGATTTACATAGTATTCCTTCTGAAGAATACCTGCTACCGAAGAACCACCCTTTGTATTAAAGGTTTCCGGTCCTCCATCCTTTGCATCATGGTTTGTATCCCAGAAAACCATTACATATTCAAAACCATCCGGCTTTGGAACAGTTTTTATTCTTTTTTTGATATTTTCTGGATTATCTGTAGCGTCAACAACAGCACGCTGGAATACATTCATAACAGTTACCTGATTATTAAACCAGGATTGTACATTATCTATTGCAGCATCAAGAAAATTCTCAACCGACTCATCATAAATGTATTTAATAGGAGTTTTAATATTCCGGGTTGTAAACCAAAGAAATAGTGAAACAATAGTAAGGATTTCAAAAAAAGCAATTGAACCATATTTTAATATGAGCGATTCCTTACGCTTTTTCTTTGTTTTTGTAAGTTTTTCCTGTTTTTCATTATTCACTTCAGACATACGCACACTCCTTTTAGTTAAACTCGCTGTATTTTAATTATAAAACAAAGTGTTAATAAGTCAAATTTTATTGTAAGTCACCCTCACCCCTAATCTACAAAAGGCACCTTTCAAAATTTTAAAAGTATTGTATAATTACCAGTAGTATTACCCGTAATATTACCCGTATGATTAAGATTTTTTTTTCGGAGGTTTTTGTTTTTATGAAAAAGCTTTTTTTGATTTTTGTACTGCTTGTCCTTTCTTCTGTTTTATTTGCCCAGAAAGCCGGTAATAAAATTACCTTTTCTTCTGTAGACCTGAATGGTAATACTGTGACTGACAAACTTTTTACCGAAAACAAAATCACAATGGTAAATATCTGGGGAACCTTCTGCCCGCCATGTATTCGCGAAATGCCGGATTTAGGAAAATTGTCTATAGATAATAAAGCTAAGGCAGTTGAAATTGTCGGTATTCCTATTGATATTATTGATGGGAATGGAAATCTTCTTACCCAGGAAAACCGGGATGCCAGACTGATTATTAAAAAAACAGGTGCTGATTATGTTCACATTGTTCCAACGATAGATATGCTTTATGGTTTTTTAAGAAATGTTCAGGCAGTTCCTACCACAATTTTTGTAGACTCCAGCGGCAAACAAATTGGCGAAGTTTATCTTGGAGCAAGAAGCCGCAGGGACTGGCAGAAAATTATTGATGATTTACTTACTGCACAAAAATAGATTATGACTTCTAAAACCCGCAGGATTATTGCAATCCTTTGTATATTCACAGGAATTGTACTCATTGTTGCAGGACTTCTCCGTGGAGAAGCTCAAACAGTACTAAACAAGGCTACACGAATCTGTCTTGAATGTATAGGAATCGGGTGATATGAAAAAGCAAAAGCATCTCCGGCTTATTATACAGGCATGTTTCGCAGCTCTTTCAAACGGTTATATAAAAGGCTTTACTCAGGGAAAGATTTTTTCTGGACCAACAAAAGCAATCTGCCTTCCCGGAATGAACTGTTACTCCTGCCCCGGAGCACTTGCTTCCTGCCCAATCGGGGCACTACAGGCAACACTAAACAGTCGTGAATATCATATTTCCATGTATATTGTGGGCTTGCTTGTCATTTTTGGAACAGCCTTAGGCCGCTTTGTCTGTGGCTTTTTGTGTCCTTTTGGTTTACTCCAGGATTTACTTTTTAAAATTCCTTTTTTTAAAAAGCTCCACCGCCTGCCAGGAGAAAAAGGTCTACGCTGGATAAGATTTGTATTTCTTGGATTTTTTGTGATTCTCCTTCCAATGTTTGTAATCGATATCACAGGACTTGGAGAACCCTGGTTCTGCAAATATATCTGCCCGGTTGGCACACTCGAAGGCGGCATTCCACTAGTTCTTTTAGATAAAGCCATGCGTAGTGCAGCCGGCTTTCTTTTCAAATGGAAGCTTGTAATTCTCATAATTACCCTGATTTCTTCAGTCCTGATATACCGCCCCTTCTGCCGTTATGCCTGCCCGCTCGGTGCCATTTACGGCATTTTCAATAAAATCTCCTTTTACCGCTACACCATAGATACAACAAAATGTACCCAGTGCGGCGAGTGTCAGAAAATCTGCAAGCTTGATATTCCTGTATGGAAAGCCCCGAACAGTATGGATTGCATACGCTGTGGAGACTGCAAGGCCGGCTGCCCAAGCAAGGCAATCTGTCTAAACAATGCAATCAGTTCAAACAATGTAATCACCCCAAACAATGTAATCTGCCCCAACAAAAAAAGTTAAAATAAATGAATACATAAGGCTTGCAAAAATATTTTTTCCCCCTATAATAACGTTACTATGAATAAAGAGTTTTTGGAAAGGCTTGAAAAAATAGAAAAGGCACTCGATGCAGCTATAAAGATGGATTTTTCGGAAGAATGGGAAAAGGCTTCTTTTGGTACGCTTCCACAAGCCGTAAAACCGCTTTTTATACAAAATCTTATTGAACCTAACAAAAAACTCATAAATCTTGGCGGCAAACGCTGGAGACCGCTGTTTTTAATTCTCTGCTACGAGCTTGCTTCTGAAAAAAATGAAGGTCATTTTACACAGGAAC
>JAEETM010000083.1 GCA_016290335.1 Treponema sp.
ATTTTATTCAGCGTGAGATTGAGCCGAGGCTTTTGCACGAACAATAATTACTGCTGCAATTACTGCAATCAAAATTACGGAAGCCGCAATAATCAGGATTAAAACAATTGAGTTATTTTTTGGTTCAACATAAGAACGTTTTGCCGGTATAAAATGCGACTCAACAATATCACCGTTTCCATCAAGCAGAGTATGAGTAATGCCTTCTTTTGAAACCTTAAAATAACTCAAGCCGCTTTCGTAAGCTAAATCAGAACTTGTAATACGGCTCTTAATAATGCTTGAATCAATTGTTCCCTGCATTTCGCGGGCGCGGTCACCAATCTGCGGACAAACAAAATACGTTGTTCCCGATTTTCCATCCTTAGCAGTTTTCTTATTCTTGAGTGCGTTTGACTGAAGATAAACGTGATGGTCACCAGAAAGCGCAAGGTCAACACCATATTCATCAAAGAGATTCATCCATAAATAATACGAAACGTTAGGCCCGCCAAACCCGCCATTAAATCCGCTGATGTAAGGATAATGCTGGAACACTATAAGATACTGATAAGTGCCTTCATTTTTTTTCAGCACTTCTTCAAACCATTCTTTCTGCTGGTTCAAATAAGATGTATCAATGCTGTCGATTCCAATAAAAAGGATTGAATCATATTTAAACCAGAAATTACTGCGCATTACTTCAGGCCCGTTATCAGGCGGATTTTGAGTTGCACACCACCAGCGGTTGTCTACAGTATCCTGCCCTTTTTTTGGGAACACATCGTAATAAGTATGATTGCCCGGAATGCCTGCCCAGACTTTTCGGTTCAAATAACCACCCTGCCACTCCTGCCAGTTGTCGTAATAAGCACCGTAGCAAACTTCATCACCTGTAGAAATAACAAGGTCCATATCATTATCAAGATTTTTTTCAGCAGCCTCTGCCAGCTTTTCAGAAAGCTCCCGACGGATTTCAATGTCAGGATGCGAATGAACATCACCGGTCCACAAAAAGCCAAACTCACCATCATTGTCTGCGGTTGCAAAAGAATACTCATCCGATTCATAACCAGATTCCAGAACTATTTTATAATGATAGGATGTATCTTTTTTTAATCCTTTGATAATTGCTTCGTGGCGGTAATACTGTTCGCCATCATGAAACTCAACAGGAGTATTAACACCGGTACTCTGGATTTTTTTTGCATGCTTGTATTCGGTGTCCGAAGTTTTTGAATAATATACGGTAGATTTTTCTTCGGTAGTATGCCACGAAAGTCTTACGCTGGTGGCACAATCTTCCCCAGGATTTGTATAGACAAGATCAACAGGTTTAGGATCTGCAAATAAAAGAGCTGAGTTTAGTCCCAACAAACAAATTAAGCCAATAATTTTTTTAATATTTCTGTTCATATTAATAATTTTACTACGCTTAATTTGTTGTGTCAAAAGCTGCGTCATCCACCTAAATCATTCAGCATTCGATCACACAGTTTGAGTGTCAGCTTCTTTCATAAACTTCAGGATAATCAGGAACACCACCAGCATCACCGGAAATATTCCACCAAACAATAGTCCCTGCTGAAGATTGTCCCCCGCTTTTTGAGAAATCATTCCAACTGCACTCGGCCCGATTGAACCGCCCAAATCTCCAGCCATTGCAAGAAGTGCAAACATTGCAGTTCCGCCTGTAGGAATCTTTTTGGAAGAAATGCTCAAGGTTCCCGGCCACATTATACCAACAGAAAATCCGCACATTACACAACCAGCCAGCGCAACAATTGCATTATGAGAAAGAGATGCCATAATATAACAGATAAGACAGAGCACACCCGAACCAATCATAAACTTTGTTAGTTCTACCTTATCGCCAAACTTTCCATAGAAGACTCGGCAAATACCCATCGTAACCGCAAACAGACAAGGGCCCGCCAGATCGCAGACTGTTTTAGATAACCCAAGACCAGACTCAACAAAAGCCGATGCCCACTGCGCCATAGAAAGCTCACTGGCTCCGGAACAAACCATCAGCACAACTGCAACCCAGAAAAGCGGCGACTTAAACAGCTGGAGGATTGTCATGCCTTTTCCGGAATCAACAAGCTTTTCAATTGGACAGGTTGCAAAATTGTAAATGTTATACAGCGGAATGATTGCCCAGAAGCAGGCAATGTATTTCCAGTTATCAATTCCAAAAACAGTAAACAGCACGCTGGAAATTATTGTAACACCAAGCCAGCCCCAGCAGTAAAAGCTGTGAAGAAGACTCATAGTTTTTTCTTTGTTTTCAAAAGGACACGCTTCCACAATCGGTGAACAGAGAACTTCAATCAAACCGCTGCCAATTGCATAAAGCACAACGCTAATCATAATGCCCACAAAGGCAGACGGCAAAAGCTCGGGTAAAAAAGCCAGCGCAATAAGTCCTACTGCAGAAAAAACTTCGGAAGTTACAATGCTTACACGGTAACCAATTTTATCTACAAAACGAGCGCAGAAAATATCTACAACAAGCTGAGTTAAAAAGAACGCAGTTGGAATAAGCGCAATAAGCCCAAGCGGAATCTGATAGTCGTTATGAAGCTTTAAGAAAATCAACGGTGCAAAGTTTGCCGCAATTGCCTGAGTAATAAAGCCCAGGTAACAGGCTCGTAAAGTTTTTTTGTAGTTTGGTTTTAATGTTGTATTCATACCCGTGTACTTCGTTATTATTTTATTTTTCCAAATGAATATGCTTTTTCATCTGCCACCCAACAAGCTCTGATTCCGGCATTACTAAAACCTCTTCTGCACTTACCCAGCGGTAATCACAGGTTTCGCCTTCCTGCAGCTTTATAGAATCTTTTGCGCAGTTTGTTACACACAGATAACGGCAATGAATACAGGTTTTTCCCAGAGACCAGTCAAGCTGTTCAAGTGTTTCGGCTTTAATTCCAGTTTCTTCACGGAGCTCCCTCATTGCACCTTCTACCGGACTTTCTCCCTTAAGTGCAGAACCGCCAGCCGTAGCTTCCCACATATTTGGGAACAGAGGCTTTGTTGGATCTCTTTTCATTAAAAGATAAGTTCCGTCTGTGTGCCTTACAAGAATCTCGCAGACTAGATGATAAACACCCTGTGGAATCTTATCCTGCTCTTCGCGAATTAAAGTAAGCCCTTCGATTTTTTCAAAATTAGAATTATATGCATCCCAAAGTTCCATTTTATTTATCCTTTCTATTTTATCACATAATTCAGAAAGCTTTTCAATTGTATAATCCGGCTCTTCTGTTCTGGACAATAGTTTTTGTAATGCACCAAACCCCTGTTTAATCCATATTGTTTTCATACCAAGAGATTTTGCAGGAAGAATATCATTATCCAGACGGTCACCAATCATACAGGATTCCGACGGCGAACAGTTAGCCTTATCTAACGCATATTCAAAAATGCGGATATCCGGCTTCATCACCTGAACATCCCAGGAAGAAATTATATACTTAAAATATTTTAAAATACCAAAAGCTTCCAGACGCTCTTTAAGACCATCCAGCTGGTTCGCAATAATTCCAAGCTCGTATTTTTCAGACAGAGCCTTTAACACAACCGGAGCCTCTTCGTACATTTTTTCAAACTCGGTTCTGTAAGGCGCCACTTCTTTAAACTTATACTTATCTACCACAGTTCTGTACTGAGGCTTCCGTTCAATTGTAGCCTTTTCAATTTCGTGATAGATGTCCTGAGCAGAAAGTCCAAGCTGTTTTGCTTCCTGTAATTCCGCCTGTTCCCTGCAGCGGTTTTCCCAAACAGCATCTTCATCAACAAGAGTATAACCTACATCAAAAAATATAACCTTAATACTCATACGTTACTGCAACTTCCCACCTTCTGTACAAAATTATTCTGTTTCATTTTTTTGTCTTATTGCTACCTTTGCCCTGTTCTTTTTAATTTCTGACCGAATCTTTTTAAGCTTCAATTTGCGTTCTTTACTTGCCTTTGTAGGTTTTGTTGGTTTCCGCTTTTTTGGAATAACAAGAGCCTGTACAATCCTGTTCTCCATACGAGACAGCGCAATCTTCCTGTTTAATTCCTGAAAGCGTTCATCATCAACATTCAAAAAAAGACAGTCTTCCGTATTGATGATTGCCGCAAGCTTTGTCCTTAATCGCGCCCGCTCTTCTTCCGTAATGCCACCCACAGCAGGAACAGGCAGCTGTAAACAAACCTTTGTATTAACCTTGTTTACGTTCTGACCACCCTTTCCGCCGCTTCTGGCAAAAGTCACTTGAGAATTATTTATTATAGATTCGTGCAATTCAACTCGGTTCATATTACTTTATTTTACCAATTCTCCGCACAAATAGCCATATTGTATGTATCACTTCGCTCCTTCTTTTTCCCCAGGAAACCTTCCGGCAATTCCCATTCGCTTTTTGAAATTGCTTTTGCCCCACGGTATTTTTCCCAACCCAAATACAGTTCTTCTGGAGAAAACAAAGCTATTTTGTGTTGTGTTCTGGCATCTTCATTTATTGTCCGGCTAAAAACCAGACTGATTGCATCTTCAATACTTCTTGGATCATCATGACACTCTTCAAGAATCTTTTCTTTAATAAAATCAGATAAAACCCTCGGTAAGTAATCTGCTTCCATGTTGTTAATACGAATCCAGTTTTTATAGAAATTATCAATCACATTATTCTTCAACTGTTCGTGTGTGTAATCAGGAATATTAAAAATATGCGCACGGTTTAAAATTGGCGCGGGCGTTGATTCAAGAGAATTAGCGGTAAAGATATAGTTTATTCCAGAGGCATCAACATTTACTCCAATGTAGTTGTCAAAAAAGTGTCGCGCTGTACCCTTTTCCAAAATAGAGAAAAAAGCTGTTTCTATGGTGTGAGCATCGTTTCCCTTTATTTTATCAAGTTCATCAAAATGAATGACTGGATTTTTTATGGAAGGTTGAGTGTCTGTTGCCAGCAAGGCTTCCACTATCATACCGCATCTGGCTTTTGTATAAGTTGGATCGGAACCTGTAATTGTAAAGTTTGCAATCTCATTCCCTAAATCAATTTTTATCGCCTTACGTCCCATAAGAATCTGACAAAGCTCTGTGGCAAAGGATGTTTTTCCGCAACCCGGGCTACCGACAAGAATAATCGGCTTAAAAGAAATCTCTCTATTTTCTTTAAGTAATGAAGTCTGGAAGCAATCCAAAATATAATTTATTACCTCAGACATATTCGGATATTTAGATTCTAGAGCTTTAATTTTATGAATTATTTCCTCGGTAACTCTTATAAAATCTACTTTTCCAGAAAGCTTATCTATCAGTCTTTTAATTTTATCATGTTCTGTTGGCGGGCAGGACATTAAATGAATCATTGCTTCATCTTTATCAATCAGTTTTATTATTTCCTTTCCATACCAGTCTGGTATTCGTGAATTATTGGCAAGAGATTTTACTTTATCTTTTCCGCAGTATGGGCACATAAAATGCAAAGGTTGATGTATTGGTTTAAGTGATATAAAGAACTTCTTGCAGCATTTACAGAGCTTTATTCGAACTTCATCATCTTCGTTATGAATAATGTTTCCGTCTGCATATATTCTGAGAATCCGGTTCTCTTCATAAAAATGCTTATAAGTTTCCCTATCCGGCTCAATTGTTTCATAAACCAAATAATCCTGATCTTTAATGATAAAAACTTCATCATTAACAACATAATCACAATCAAATCCAAGCTTGTCCAGAACTTCTGCAAGCCTTCTTTGAACGTCCGTTTTAAAACATCTCTTTCCCATACGCATTACCTCTTTCTTTTACATATACACATCCTTTCTAAGCACCAAACCCAATTCGCTTGTTTCTGGTTCCTTTTTTTTCACGCACAATTTTGCACAATTCATTTACAATGTAATCCGAGTTTAATTTGTCTTTGCCAACAAATCTGAGTTTACCATTCAACGCACCAAAGTCTCCTGGAGTAACATTGCCTGAATTAAAAATTGTGTTAAACTGATTTTGAGTAATCTCATATTGCGAAAAATAATTTTTCCACAATATTTCTATGCCTTGCTCTGTCAGAGCATTAAAGCCAATCTTAAAGTGAAATCTTCTTGAAGTTGCATCATCCAGCAGATCCGGCAGATTCGTGTTACAAAACAAAATACCCGGGTAACGTTCCATTTGAATCAGGAACTCATTTACTTTCAGGTCATTGTGCCTGTTTACCGAATCTCCGCGAGCATGAATAAATGAATCTGCTTCATCGATTAAAAGAACCGCATGATTTCTTGCCGCTTTCTCAAACGCATCTTTAATATTTTTTTCAGTCTCACCTACATAGCTTCGCAGAATATCAGACACCCTTATAATTTCCAAAGGCTTATTAAGCATTTTAGAAATCTCTTCAACACATGCGGTTTTTCCGGTTCCAGATTCTCCATAGGCTAAAATCCTGATTCCAGATTCACTGTCGTATTCACCGTTCTGATACTCATCTGCATTCTTTAAGGCTTCAACCAAATCTTCAATTGGTTCAGAAGTATTTAATGCCGCAAAGCTGTAATGAGCATTCTTTCTACGATTGAGGCTTTCTCCCTTAATTGATGCATACTTATTTTTCAACAAGCAAGACAGTTCTTCCGGTTCCAGACTTGTAGAATTTTTAGCTATGAAAATCACCTCATCCCAATTAGACGGCTCAAGCTTTAAGCGGTTACATTCATCAACAGCTGGCTTTAAAAGATTTTCTGGAATACCTTTATCAAAGAAATATGTCATTGCTTTATCAAAATACATATCCTTCAAAGGAAGTTTAAGCTCCGTAGAAAACAGAATGTTAATACCATGCTGTTTTAAAACAGTTCTTTTTTCTTCATCCAAACTTTCAACAGAAATAAAAACAGGTCTCCTGACATTTTCCAATATTGGAGAACTGCTATTCTCTGTTGACGGTGTATTAATATTTCCATTCAGAATCTGAATAACGTTATTACTTTTTGTATTGTTTGAATCCGTAAAAAAACGCCGCATCACATTTGAATCCAGATACAGAACAGCATTTATATCTTGAAGCTGAACAGTATATGAGAATAAATAGAACTTTAATTCATTCAAGGGCATATCTTTATACAAAAGCTTTGTATTCAATTCATACAATTGCTTTTTGTATTTCTTTAACAAAAACGCCAGAAAGTTTTTCTTCCTGAAATCATTGTTTCCACAAATTGCCTGCCAACATCCTTTTTTGTTTCTATAAAACTCTTCTTCCTCTTTGCGCAATATTTTTAATGAATCCTGATTCAGCTTTTTAATATCTTCATAATCATATATATCCATATTTGTTTTTGCACAAATTCTACTCAAACAATACTTTCGAGAATTGCTCACAAAAAAATTATATACATAATCATTCAGGGTCCACGGAGAAGAAAAAAGTCCCAGCTCAACAAATTTGCTGTTTATTCTTTTTAAATCACTCTCTGTAGTTTTTGATTCACTTATATGTGCAAAGACTTCAGTTTTATATTCATGATTCAAAAATGCAGGAAAAAGCCAGCCGTTATTATAATTCAAAAAATTGAGCAAAAGGAAAAGTGCTTCTATATAATTCAAATTGAGAGTCTGACAGAATCTTTTATAAAAAGGTTTTTCCAGATACTTCTTAATTGGATTAGTATCCTTATACTGGTCCAGAATCTTCATCCTATTAATATGAAGAATAGTTCCAGCCTCTTCAAAATTGGCTTTTAAATCATCAGAAAGACTTTTTATGACTTTTTGTAAATCAAAGCCATCTTCTTCCTTTAAGCCTTCGTATTTTTCATGATTTTCTTTTTCTTGAAAAGTCAGATAAATATTGGCCAGAGTGATTATATTCGACTCTGAATAAACCATTTTCAAAAAGTCTGTATCAAGCTCCTTACCCTCCAGATTAATACAGGCAAAGTAAACGCCATATACATAAGAAGACAGTTCTTTATCATCAAAGTTAAAAGAACTGATTTCTATTGGGCTTAATGAAACCATTTCATTGTGTTTAATAATATTCATAACGTCCTCCTATCACCATAAATATACAGCATAAAAAGGAGGCAAACTATAAAGTTGTAGTTTAAAATAAGAAGAGTAGATATGAATAGTAATTTTTTAATTATACCATACCTTATTTCAAAAAGATATAGACAATTTCTTCTTGCAAGCACTTTTTTTTATGTTATTATAAAGATGTAATCAGGAACGAGATGAGGACGGACACCGGTTACATGTCAGGGAGGCATAAATGAGAAGTCCGGAAATTTCAGAAAGCGTGTTCGACGCTTATAATACGATGGTATAAAAAAGTCTACCAGCAAGCTTAGTAAGCTGGATTAAATATAAGTGCCAGTCCAAAAATTATGACTGAGAGCACACATAAGGCCGGGGAAAACCCGGCTTCTTTTTTTTATTTATTTGCCCACCCTATAAATCTGAAGAGCAAATCCAGGAGAAGCCCCCGAATTACAAAATAAGCTAAAAATACAATCTGAATCCCCAGACAAACACCTGCAATTGTCCGCAGGAAATAATATGCAACCGCCGCGCCCACCGGAATCAAAACAACGCCAATCCAGAACCGTCTGCCCCAGAAAATCAGCTGTAATATATAGAAGACAACGTTAATAATCGTGCACACATACAGCGCTTTTGTAAGCGAAAAGTAATAAAAAAACATAGAAGGAAACGCAAAAAGAAAATAAAACAGGTACAAAATCCTGAAAAGAACGCCAACCGCATTGCCAATTCCCTGCTCAATTTTATCATCATTATTCACAATCTCGGGGTTACGGTTATTCTTTCCCACCTGATTCCCACACACAGGACAAACCAGCGAATCCAAATCCTTAATGCTTTTAATAGGAAAATCAATATCCTTTTTGCAGTTAATACAATATCTAACCATACCTATACTTTACCACATTTTTTTGCCAATGCCACAATAAAGTGAAGATAATGTCCAAAAAGTACAATAAAGTGCGTTGAAAGTGCACTAAAATAGAAAATTCCATTTTTTTTTTAAAAAAATATTAACGGATTCACAAAGTTATAGTATAATATTTAAGTTAGAGTTTAAAAAGCAGATAATATAATTACAAGTTATATTCTAAATATAATAATTTCAAAAAGGTACAATTTATTTTTTCACTTTATTTAGGGAGTATTACTATGAACAACTCTACAGAAAAACGAACTATTCCTTTTTGGACTTATCTTGCCGTTGCTGGTATTTATTTTGTACCGCTTCTGCTTTTTATCGCTTGTGGTGAAATGTTTGGCATATTCACAGATGCCGAAAACAAAATGTTTCTCCGCCACCCGCTCACAATAACCCTTCTGGTAGCTTCTCTTCTGGAATGTGCCTTACTCTGCCGCTGGATGAAAAGTCTTTTTGACCGCTACCAGGAAGGAAACCTTTCTGCAGAAATCTTCAATAAACGTGCAAAGTTTATTGCCTTATTCAATATTGCAGCTCCAATTATAAACTCCCTTTTTATGGGAATGAATGCTACATTAATTCCAAAGATGATGGGAATAACTCTCCAGAACTTCCAGGGTTACAATTCATTTATCATTACCCTGCTCCACGGATATGCCTGTGAATGTTCTTTTGGTCTTATTTTCTACGTTCTCTACATCAGATTATTCGAGTCAGCCGTATCAACTGTTCCGTTCACCCGAGAACAAATTACTATGTCTCTCACAAAACGAAACCTTCTTACACTGCTCTTTATCCTTTCCGCATCTTTCGTTTTCATCTATGTATTCGTCTATGTTCCAACAAATATCGAAAAAGGACATCAATATCTTTTAAACAGAATCCTTTTCATTATTCTTTATTCTGTTGCCGACTTTGCCGCAGTAGAAGCTTTGCTCCTCAGTGACATTCGTTCCTGTCTTAAGGATATAAACAAGATTTCTAACGCCCTTTCCAACAAAAACTACACAGTTGATGATTCCCTTCCAACAAATCGTAGTGAATTAGGCGTTATCACACAGAATATCAATTATATGAAATCTGCTATAAAAGATATTCTTAAAACCATTAAAGCTTCCGCAACAGCTGCCCTTGGTCAATCTGCACAGATGTATACAAACATGCAGAAAACAACCGATAACGTTCAGATGATTTCTTCTTCAATTCAGAACGTAAACAAACAGGTTCTTCTCCAGTCTGATGGAGTAAACGAATCAAACAGCTCGGTAAACAGTATTATCAATAATCTTAAAAACCTTAATGCCGCAATTGAAGATCAGTCTTCAGGTATTGTTGAATCTTCTGCTGCCGTAGAAGAATTAATTGCAAACATCAACAGCGTAAAAGATATTCTTGCAAAAAATGCAAAGAATGTTGAACAACTTTCTGATGTTTCAGACAAAGGACAGAAAGTTGTAACAGCAGCCGTAAATGGAACAGAAATTATCCGCCAAAAATCAGAAGGCATTCTCCAGGCAAGTAGCGTAATTCAGAATCTTTCTTCAAGAACAAACCTTCTTGCCATGAACGCCGCAATTGAATCTGCACACGCAGGAGAAGCCGGAAAAGGCTTTGCTGTAGTTGCCGACGAAATCCGTAAGCTTTCTATTCAGACTGCAACAAACAGTAAGACAATCGATGAAAATCTTACTTCACTTTCTGAATCAATCCAGCAAATTACTACAGATATAAAGGATGTTGAAACTGTATTCTCTGAAATATACAATCTTACTCTAACTGTAAAAAATCAGGAAGAAGTTATTGCAAACGCTATGCTTGAGCAGACAGCCGGTAACCAGCAGGTTCTTTCCGGAATGCATTCCATCACCGATTCTTCTAACCGCGTAAAGGATAACTCTACAGAAATCCTTTCTTACGGCGAACAGATTGAGCAGGAAATGTCAAAGCTCACATCAGTTTCTACAGAAATTGATGAAAGCATGAGCGACATCAATACAAACTCCGATTCAATTTCCGAGATTGTAAACATAACTTCTTCTGGTGCAAATGATATGCAATTGTCAATTAAAGAATTGATGAAGCTTATCGACACCTTTAAGTTAGACTGATACAAATAATTCCCATATATCCTCTACTTCCGGGGTGTTTTATGAAAAAAAAAGTTCTCCGTTTTACAATTTTTGCTCTTGTGGCAGCAGTTTTTGTATTTTTGATTATCCTTGTTACCCGTAAAAAACCGGTTGAAGAAAAAGAAGAAGCTCTCCCGGCCGTTGTAATTCAAAAGCCTGTAAACGGTAGGCTTGTTGAATCCGTTACAATTTCCGGTTATGTAGAAGCAAACTCCATGATTCCAGTTGTACCTTTTGTTTCGGGAACAATAACTGAATACCCTGCCCGCGCCGGCGATTTTGTAGAAAAAGATACTCTTCTTGCAAAAATTGATGATGCCCCATTCCGCCAGCAGATGCTTCAGGCACAGGCCGCCTATTTTGCCGCACAGAGCACCTTTGAACGAATTGAAAATCTTTATAAATCAGGCTCAACAACCCAGCAGAATTACGATTCCGCAAAAGCCCAGGCCGACGCCTCCAAGGCTCAGTATGATTTAGCAAAGCTTCAGATGAATTACACAGAAGTTCGTGCTCCTGTTGCCGGTACAATTCTTATTGCAGACCAGGCAGTCGGAAGCATTGGTAATCAGACTCAGCCGGTTGCAGTTCTTGCAGATTTAACCAATCAGGTTGTCCGCCTTAAAGTTCCGGAAAAATATTTTGATCTTTTTAACCTTGAACGCAAAACTCTTTCTGTAACGGTAACCCGTCCTGCAGAAAAAAATATGTACGAAGATGCCGTAACTTCTGCAATAATAGAAAATATTGCTCCTTATGTTTCGCCAGACAGCAAAAACTTTATGGTACTCTGCCGCCTTAATGAGCCGGGTGAACGCTTCCGCCCTGGAATGTTTGTAAAGGTTCAGGTAGCATACAAAACCTATAACAATGTTCCGATTGTAAGCCTTAAAGCCCGAAAAATGGACGGCTCTTTTTATATTTATGATGAAGCAACTCAAACTGTAAAGTTTATAGAAGGCAAAGATCTCCCTAACGATGGAGACTCTTTTATTGTACCCGAAGAATACCGCGATTCTTATATCGTAATGGATGGTCAGAACTTTATTTTCGACGGTCAGAAGGTACGCATTTTTGAAGATGCTTTGAATGAGGCAATAAGTGAAGGTTTCTGAGTTTTCTGTCAAACATCCTATTATCATCTCCATGATTCTGCTCGTACTCGTTGCGTTCGGCTTTTATTCTTTAAGCGGAATGCAGACCGAGTTTATGGAAGATATTTCCATGCCTCAGGCAATCGTGTACACAGTTTATCCGGGTGCAAGTGCAGAAGATGTTGAAAGCGACATTACAAGAGTTCTGGAAGATTCCTTTGTAACTCTCCCCCACTTTAAGTCCATAGACAGCCAGTCTTCAAACTCCTTAAGCTGGATTACAATCACCTATGCAGACGGCTACGACCCATATGACCAGCTCACCGAACTCAGAAACCGTATTTCCGAGCTGATGAAAAATCTGCCATCCGGTATTTCCGGTGAACCACGTGCATTGGTCGGCGGTATGTCCATGGTGCCTATTATCAGCTTTTCTGCCAGTGCCGGTAACGATACAGCTCGCCTTACCCAATTCCTTGAAGATGAGCTCACTCCATTGTTAACGCAAATTGATGGTGTTTCCCAGGTTTCAATTGAAGGCGGAAAAGAACTTGCAGTAAATATTAAAATTGATGTAGACTCCCTCACTTCTAAAGGAATTGCAGTTTCTACGGTTTATCAGGTTTTAAATTACGGAAACGTCACTCTGCCACTTGGTAATGCAAGCTATCAGGACAGAGCCATTCAGGTTCGTTATGCCGGTGGCTTTAATTCCCTTGATGATATTAAAAATCTTCCGGTTGGTGTTGCAGACGGTTCCAGCATAATCCGCCTTAGTGATGTTGCAGAAGTAACCCTTTCGTATCCTGAAAAAAATACTTCCGTTTCTGATGGCCGTGTTCCGCTTACAATTGTAAATGTAACAAAACGTCTCGATGGCGATACTGTAAAAATCATCAAAAAAGTTAAGAAGGCAATTGCCGAATGTGAAAAAAATACAAACGGTGCAGTTCAGTTCCATATAATCAGCGACGACAGCCGCATGGTTTACGCTTCCCTTAAAGCCGTTATTAAAAGCGGTTTGATGGGCGTAATTTTTGCAGTTCTTGTAATTCTGCTTTTTATGGCAGACTGGCGTGCAACTTTAACAATAAGCATTTCCATTCCGCTTTGTATTCTGTTCAGCCTTATTGGTTTAAGGGTACTCAATATTTCCCTGAACCTCATGACCCTTTCTGGTCTTGTAATTTCACTTGGTATGGTTGTAGACGGCTCCACCGTTATGCTCGACCAGATTTACCGTTACTATAAGCGGCGCAATCCTGAAACCGGAGAAATGGAATACACGGTTACCCAGAGTATTTACAGGGGCTGGGATGAAGTTTCTGCTTCTATCCTTGCAAGTGCCGCAACTACAATTGTTGTATTTATCCCAATTGCCATGCTCGGAGGTTTGATTGGAAGCGTTCTTCATGCAGTTGCCGTTACAATCATTCTTGCAATTTTTTCTTCCTTCCTTGTTGCAGTAGTTATAGTTCCGTTCCTTTTAAAACAATTCCTTTCTGAACAGGGACCAAAGCTTCGCAGCAAGCCAAGACTGTTTGACCGCGCCATGGAAAAGGTTGAACGCGGCTACCGTAAGCTTCTTGCACTGGCTCTGGAAAACCGGGGCTTTGTTGTTCTTGTTGCCGTATTCCTTCTTGTATTCTCCGGCTTTATTGCACTTCGCCTGGGCGTTACCTTTATTCCTTCAACCGACTCCGGCGATTTCTACATTTCTACAGAGTTCCCAATGGGCACCGAAAAAGAACAGACTCACGAAAAAATGCTCGTCGCACAGGATCTGCTTTACAGGTATGTTCCCGAAATTGATAATGTTGTAATTTACGAAGGACAGGGAGACTCTTCAAACTTTTCTTCAGTTTCTACTCCTCATTACACTTATACTCATGTTGTGCTTGTTCCAGTTTCCGAAAGAAAGCGCGATGTTCACGATATTATGCTTCAGATTCAGGAGATCTGGGCAGCCGTTTTACCAGATTCAAAGGTTTCTGTTCAGAATGGCGGCTTTGACAAGCTTGTCGGTTATGTTTCCGATGGTGGCGGTTATGGTATTACACTCATTTCCGAAGACCTTGATATTCTTTACGAAACCGCTACAAAAATCAAAGATCATCTGGAAGCCGACCCGGAAGTTATAACAGCAAAGCTCGACACCAATTTTGACACCACCACAATGATTATTGACATGAGCCAGGAGTATTTGAGCTCACTTGGAATTACAAGCTACGAAGCCGGTATTACTTCTGCAATACTTTTCCAGGGAATGGATTGCGGACGTTACAAAGACCTTGAAAGCGGCAGCCGTTACGATTTACGCATCACTTCAAACATCACCGATAAAAACATTACTGCCGATGATATTTCGAACATTCAGATAATTACTCAGGGCGGCCAGAAGGTTTCATTTGCAAACCTTTCGGATATTAAGGTTGAAAAATCAATTTCGCGAATAAACCATTCCAACCGTGCTAAAAAAATTACAATTACAGCTTCTCTTGTCGGTGAAGATACAACCGGTGTTTCGCAGCGTGGAAATCAGGTTATTGCAAACAATCCTCTTCCAA
>JAEETM010000084.1 GCA_016290335.1 Treponema sp.
AGATGGACCGGAAATTGCGGCGAACTCTCCCTTTTCAATATCAAAAGAAACTCCTTTTACCGCTTCAACTTTTTGTTTTCCCATTGGATATGACTTATGCACATCTTTTAAAGTTACAACAGACAAAATAAACCTCCAGATAAAACCATTTTCCGATTTTTTTAGTTTTTGATATTCTAAAGATAACAAAAATTTAAAATTAAGGAAAGAAAAAACTATTATATATATTTAACAGTTGAGAAAACGAAAAGTGTTACATAAATCCTATTTTTTCCATATAATCAACGTTATGATTGAAAATGATGAAATCGCTGAAATAAAAACCTACGCACGCAGGGAAGCTGTCCCTATTATGCAGGATGAGACGCAGGAGTTTATCTGCAATTACATAAAAGAGCTTTCGCAAAAACTGGAACAGGTGCGTGTGCTTGAGATTGGAACAGCAATTGGTTATTCTGCAATTCAATTTGCGCGCGTGGCAGAAAATGTTACAGTTTCTACTATAGAGATTGATATTGACCGCTACCTTAAAGCTATCCAGAACATTAAAAACTGCGGATTAGAAACCAGAATTATAGCTTACCACGCCGATGCACTTACATTTGAGTTTCCGACTGTAACACCAGCACCCCAGTTCGACCTCATTTTTATAGATGCCGCAAAAGGCCAGTACATAAACTTTTTTGAAAGATACAAGACAAACCTTGCCCCAAACGGCGTAATCATCAGCGACAACCTTTCCTTCCACGGTATGGTAGAAGACCTTAGCCTAACCCACAATTACAGCACCAAAAAGCTGGTTAAAAAAATCCGCAAATACGTTTTATTCTTGCGTGAAAACCAGGAGTTCCATACCGAGTTTTTTGAATGTGGTGACGGGATTTCAATGAGCAGGAAGAAATAGTATCTTGACTAACTTGACCAATAAAATAAAGTGATAGTATAATAAAATAACACCACAGTAGTGGTAGGCTGAACCTCCGATTTTAAATAATGAGGAGGCCTGCTATGACAGGATACGAAAGCATTACGCTTCTTTGTGCGATTGCGACTACCATAGTTACAATCGCATCGTTTGTCTTTGCTATACGCAAGGCGCTCGCCAAAAAAAGAAAGAAAAAACGCAAGTAGATAAAAAGAAAGCCTACGCTCACTGATTCACCGCGTAGGCTTTTATAAGTACTTACGGAGGTTCAGCCACACTACTGTGGTGTTCTTCCTTTAATATTAATATATCACATCTTTTATTTAAGTCAAGTCTTAGAACATACCCTACTCTACCAGCTTTTTCTTCCCCCAGGCCTGAATTAAACTGGCAGGGTCTTTGCTTAACAGCACTTTTACCAGCAACAGGTTTGTCTGGCTGAAAACGTTCTGCATAATTTCCTGCTGTTCTTCGGTAAAACGGCTGAGAACGTAATCGGCAACGCCAATATTCGGGTTATCCGGGCGGCCAATTCCAAAGCGGAGGCGCCAGAAATCAGCTGTGTTTAAAACTGCTTTTGTAGAACGCAAACCGTTGTGGCCACCAAGTCCGCCACTCCACTTAAGGCTTACAAAACCAAGGGCAAGCTCAAGCTCGTCGTGAACAACCATAATTTCTTCAGGCTTAATTTTGTAGAAAGTAGCAGCTTCGATTATGCTTTCGCCGGAAAGGTTCATATAAGTGAGCGGCTTTAGAAAATAGATGTGGGCAGGAGCTTCTTCGGGCACAAGAACAGGACTTCCGTCTTTTTTAGAACAGATTTTTGTGTCGCAGGCCCATTGAGCAAGTTCCTGTGGCGTACAGGAAGAAATCTCCCCCTTGAACTTGTTCTGCCAGCTCAGGCGGTTTGCAAAAGGGAGAGAATCTTCAAAATACCAGGAAACGTTATGGCGAGTTTTTTCATACTCGCGGCCATAATTACCTAAAAATGCAACTAATTTAATCATATAAAAAAAGATTGTCGGGTTAAGCCCGACAATGACACTATTTTGCTATATCAGCAGGAGTTTTCTGATACTTCTGTACGGTGTAGCTTGGAACCTCAAAATAATATGGAGATTCACTGCATTTTGCGTAGTAAGAATCTTTTTCTGCTTCGCCTGCTGCAGGGATTCTAAAAAGATCCAGAGTAACAGTTTTGTTACCGGCAATAATCTTAATAGTATTATCTTTTTCGCCTGCAAGTCTGTCGCCTTCATCATACCACTTTGTAGTAGTAAGAGAAGCAAGACTCTTAAACCAGGTATCTGCCGCACCAGAATCAACCTCAACTTCCGCCCCAGAAATGCTCCAGGTTAAATCTTCAGCACTTCCAGAACAAGAAAGTGTCCAGGTGTTTCCATCTTTATCTGTAGTGGCAACAGAAGAAATAACTTCTTTGTTAACCTGGTAAACAGTTTTGCTGCGAATATCATCAACTGTTTTGTTAAAGGTATTAAGAAGATTATCAGCAATAAGATAAATATCATCACCATCATCTACAGTAGCATAACACTGAGTGCCAGTTGAAGATTCTTTTCCAATAGTGATTTTTCTTACAGTTTTTCCAGCAGCGTTTACAGTTACCTTTATGCTCTTTGTTTCGGTCAAATCATAGCGGGCAGAAATAACCTCGTTGCTAACCTTTCCCATTTTATCCAAAGCGCGAATCTCTTCTACAGAAGAAACCATTGAATCAACTGTGCCTTCATTTGCAGGATATTTTTTATCGCCAATTACCCAGGAATCGCCCTGCTTTGTAAGAGTAAAATTACCATCAGCCTTTTCAATAATAAGCTCATCCGGTTCTTCCTTAAATGTAAAAGTCTTAACATTATCCTTTGCGGCAGAAATCCACTGAAAAATACAAACAGCAAGAAGCAGAACATCTGCAGCAATTAAAATTATTTTTCTAGTTTTCATCTTACTTATCCTCACTTGAAGCTTCTTCAGCAGCTACTTTTTTTCCAGATTCTTTACCAGCCTTTGTTCTGAAGCGGTCATCATCAGGATTATACTTTCTGTTGATTCTTGCCTTACGTTTGCTGCGGAGCCTCCATACAATAAATCCGGCGAGTGCAACAAGTACTGCAAGTCCAAACTCATTAAAGTACTGAACTGTTTTTGCTGCTTTCTGTGATTTTACTTCGAGAGTATTTAAAGAAAGTCCCTTAGAACGCATTGTACACAAATCTTCGTTACCGTTCAGATAATCAACTGTATTCAAAAGGAACATTGCAATTGGGCTTGAAGCAGTAGCATCCAGAACCTGGTAAGTTGTTATGTAAGATGTACCTGTAACAAAGATTTTTCCAGGAACCTTGCTCTTTTTAATATGACTATCGGTAGAAATATCAGATTCATTCTGAGCTTCATCTGCAGCAGCTTTAGTTTCAGTTTCATCTTCCTCGCCCTCTTCGTCATCTTCATCCTCATCTTCTATAACCGGAGCCTCGTCAAAAGCACTATCAAACTTACCTTCCAAAAGAACAGCAAGATTTTCTGACTTATAGCGTGAAGGATCTTTAGGGTCGGTAATCATAAGAGGATTAAGCATTATGTCTTCTTTATCAATAATCCAGGATTTATCAGAAGATTTTGCAAGAACAGTAACATTTACATCCTTGTTAGCTTCGGCTTCCGAAACATCAAGTGAGCTGTTCTGCAACATAATTACAAAGCCAAGATTCTTTGTAATAGGATGATTTTTAGCAAGATTCTTTTTCTGCAAAATTGGAGCCCAGTAGAACTCAAGCTTTCCATACTGCTGATTAGCCTGTGCATAACAATTCTGGTCCATTACAAAGTTCAGACCACGCTTTACACCATATTTTTCCAAAAGGCGGTCAAGGTTGATTTCGTTTTTCTGATACTGTGGTGTACCGTTGTTATAGTAAGCAGCGGCACCCATTGTATTCATACCGTCAACCAGGAACATTACATTTCCACCGCGCATAATGAACTGGTCAATTGCATAAAGCTCTTTTTCTTCAAAATCAAACTGTGGTCCATTGATGATGATACAGCTCATATTTGCAGGAATATTTGTTTCTGAAAGATTAAGCTCTACAAGCTCGTACATACCTGAAATGATTTTTTCAAAGTTCTGGGCATATTTTTCTTCATTGAGTGGAAGCTCGTTGTGTCCTGTGATGTAGCCAATCTGTGTTGGTTTTGAAACAAGGCTCTGAATGTTTTCGTTGATTGAATCTACAAGGCCGTCAAGTCCGCCAACTGCAAATCCAAAGATTGACTGCTGAACCTGTACCGGAAGTACACGGAAGTTTTCACCTGATTCAACTACAACTCCAAAAACACCAGTTTCTTTTGCGCCATCACCATTTGTATAAGTAAGTCCCTGAATGCCGTAGCGTTCAACAAACTCTTTTGCTTCCATTGCAGAAGGATGAACAACTGTATACTCAAGTCTGTCCTGCTTCTGTTTGTTTACTTCTTTGAATGCAGCTTCTACAAGACCTTCAACCTGGTCCATTCCACTGATTCTAAGCTTTTTGAGTGTGTCTGTAAGATAAACAGTTACCTTAATCTTCTGTCCCTTAGGAAGATTTGCAAGAGTATCTGTTGTGTTAATCATCTTAGAGATTGTAGAAGTAAGCTTGTACTCAAAACCGTCTGTTGAACTGATTGGGTCAATAAGCTCAACATTTGGTCCGTAAGTAATTACAAGTCCCATATAAGCCTGTTTAAAGCCTACTTCATTATTCTTTACTTCCTGAATCTGAACCTGATGCAAGCCAAAGTCTCTTGCAAGAGCCAGATTTTCATCCTTTGAAACATCCATAAAAGTAACTGTAAAGTTTTTGTTTGCAGCACTCTTGTATTCTTCAAGGAAGTCTTCTACATACTGAGCAACACTGTTATAAGGAGACGGAAGATTCTTATCAAAGAAAACACGTACCGAAAGCGGCTCATCAAGATTTTTTACAATATTTGCACTTGCCTTGGAAATTGAATAGCTTTTTGGTTCTGTTAAATCAAATCGTATAAAGGCTTTCTGCCCCGCAATGTTGATTAAAACCAAAAGCACAAGGAACAAAATAAAATCGCTGGAAGGTCCTTTTAACCAATTTATAAACTTCTTCATTTTTCCTACCTCTGATTTTTATTTTTTTGCCTGCTGCTGGATTTTTACCGTGCACACAAAGAAGAGGGCACCCAGCGAAATAAAGTAGAGCAAATCACGTGTATCTATAATTCCTTTTGCAATTGAAGAAAAATGTACGTTTGCAGAAAGGAAAGACAGCGCACTTACGATTGAAGCCGGCAGTAAAATTAAAAATGAATCTATCAATGTAAGAACAATACAAATTACACAGCCTACAAAGAAGGCAATAATCTGATTTTTTGTAGCTGATGAAGCAAACAAGCCGATTGCAACAAAGCAGGCACAAAGAAAGATTGCACCAAGGTAACCGCCCACAATTGGACCGTAATCGGGTTCACCAAAGATTTCTGCTGCAAGCACGTAGAACAAGGTTGGTGCAATCATAACAAGTGTTTCAATAAAAACGGCAAGGAACTTTCCTGCTACAACATTTGTTTCGGTAACCGGTAAGGTCATTAAAGTTTCAATTGAACCAACACGTTTTTCTTCGGCAAAAACACGCATTGTAAGGGCTGGTACAAAGAAAGAAAGAAGAATTGGAAGCAGAGAGAAAAAGCTTCGTAATTCAGCTCTGTTCTGTAAAAAGAAGGTTGAAAAGAAGATAAAGCCCGAAATAATAAGGAACAAACCGGTAACAATATAACCGATTGGTCCTGAAAAATAGGATTTAAGCTCCCTTTTCATAATTATAAATGTTGGATTTTTCTGTTTAATATTTTTATCGCTCATTTTACTTTGCCTCCGACGCTGTTGTCAGTGTATGGAATACATCTTCAAGGCTGTTCTTCTGGATTGCCATTTCGTACAAGTCAAAGCCTTTTTCAACAAGCTTTTTTACAAGCTCAGGTCTTATTTCGGCATCTCCGTTTACAGAAACTACAAGTTCAAAGTTGCCGGTTTCCTGCTCGTTCAAATCGTTTACTGTAACAGAAGCTACGTTTGGAATTGATTCGGCAACTTTTTTTGCTTCGGCAGACTTTTCGGTAACGGTTGCATCACCATTGGCACCAAGAGTTACGAATACTGAAGATGAAGTTCCAACGCTGTTTTTGAGTGCTTCAATTGAGCTGTCTGCAACAACCTTTCCACCAGAAATGATGATGGCACGGCTGCAGATTGTTTCAACTTCGCTCAAAATATGGGTAGAAACAATTACAGTTCGGGTTTTTCCAATTTCGCGGATAATGGCTCGTACATCTTCAACCTGGTTAGGGTCAAGACCAGAAGTTGGCTCATCAAGAATAAGAATTTCCGGGTCGTGCATAAGAGCATGAGCAAGGGCAACACGCTGTCTGTTACCGCGAGAAAGCTCGCTGATATTTTTGCTCATTACTTCTTTAAGTCCACATTCTGCACAAAGAGCAGGAACCTTTTCTTCCGGATTTTCGCCATACATTTCTGCAATGTACTTAAGATAATCTTCTACAATCATTTCTCCGTAAAGCGGAGCAGATTCCGGCATATAACCAATTTTTTTCTTTGATTCAACAGGTGCTTGTGTAATGTCAACTCCATCTATCAAAATCTGTCCTTCTGATGGAGCAAGATAGCCTGTAATCATTCTCATTGTCGTTGTTTTGCCAGCTCCGTTTGGTCCTAAAAGGCCGACAATCTGCCCTGTAGGAATAGAAAAGCTGACGTCATTTACCGCACTAAAACTCCCAAAAAATCGGGAAACGTGGGAAACTTCAATCATAAGAAGTGCCTCCAAATATTTTTCGTATTCTTCTATTATAATAAAAAAACGGGGTCTTGTGGAATATAGTTGTGTTTTGGTTATGAAATCTAAGAAAACTCTTATTTCCAGATCTGTGATAAATCCATCTGTCCGCCTATAACTCTTAAAACATTTACAGTTTGATTATTTTCATCAACTGTATAAAATATAAGATAATTATCTATGGGGAAATATCGTAATCCTCTACTGTGCCATGGCTCTTTGGGATAAAGTCTAAATGCATTCGGTAAAGTATCTAACTGTGTAATTTCTTTTTGAAGACGAGATAACTGAGCTTCGGCATTTATAACAGATTGCTTTTCATAGGCAATATAATCATAAATATTTTGAATATCATTTATAGCTTCTGGTGATAAAATTACTTTATATGTCAATTATTGAGCCCTCTTTATTTTTGCAAAAGCTTCGTCTGTTGCTACTCCTTCACCACGGAGAATACTTTGATATCCTTTTTCCATTTCAGCATTAAATTGTTCTTCAGTCATTTCTGAAACATTTAAAGGTTTCTGATAAGGAATCTGCACCTTAAATGGTAATCCATTATTAAGAATAATCTGTTTATAAAACATATTAATTGCCGTAGAGACTGGAATGCCTAAAGCTGCAAGGATCGCTTCTGCAGGACCTTTAGTTTCCGGTTCTATTCTAGCGTAAAGATTTGCTGTTTTTGTTGCCATATTTACCTCTAGTAATAATATAAGCCATTGTACGTACAAACGCAATACAAAAAGAATCTTTAAAACAAATTAATCATTAATTTGACATTTTATGATATTTTTTATAAAGTTAGTGCAACACTTAGATGCACACAGATTGAGTCCATAGTGTCCTTCTTTACCGGCGATGCCACGGCACACCGCGTATCACATCTAATCAATTATTTCTCTCACAATTATATTTTTTTCGAGGTGCTTTTATGAATAAGTACGTTAAGCGTTATTGTATTGACGCTATGAGCGGTATGGCACAGGGACTTTTTGCTTCCCTGTTGATTGGAACTATTATTAAAACATTAGGACAGCAGCTTTTGCGTCTTTCGGTAAATCCGGTTTTTAAGTTTTTAGTTGATGCAGGAAACTTTGCTACAGATGCACACGTTGTTGGTGCAGCAATGGCTGTTGGTATTGGATTTGCAATGGGTGTACCTGCTTTTGTTCTGTTTTCACTCGTTGCGGTTGGCTCTGCGGCTAATGTTACCGGTGGAGCCGGTGGTCCGCTTGCAGTTTTGATTATAGCGATTATTTCTGCGGAACTTGGTTGCCTTGTAAGTAAAAAAACTAAGGTTGATTTGATTGTTACTCCGGCTGTCACAATTCTTTCGGGTGTCCTGCTCACTGTTTTGACTGCAAAATACATTGGAATTGCTGCAAGCTCTTTTGGTAAGCTGATTGTATGGTCTACAAAGCTTCATCCATTCTTTATGGGAATGCTTGTTTCTGCAATGGTTGGAATTGCGCTTACTTTGCCAATCAGTTCTGCAGCTATTTGTGCAGCTCTTGGACTTACAGGACTTGCAGGTGGTGCCGCTGTTGCCGGCTGCTGTGCCCAGATGGTTGGTTTTGCCGTACTTTCGTTCAAAGAAAACAGATGGGGCGGTATTCTTTCTCAGGGATTGGGGACAAGTATGCTACAAATGCCTAACATCATCAAAAACCCAAAAACCTGGATTCCTCCAATTTTGACTTCCATGATTACCGGCCCGATTGCAACCTGTATTTTCAAAATGGAAATGAATGGTGCTGCTGTAAGCTCCGGTATGGGAACCTGCGGCTTAGTTGGACAGATTGGTGTAATTACCGGCTGGTTTGAACCAAGTGAAGTTGCCATTGGTCACGGAGCAACTGCAATTACACCGGGTTTTGTAGACTGGCTTGGATTGATTTTAGTATGTATTGTTTTGCCTGCTGTTCTCTGCTGGCTGTTCGGAAAGCTGTTCCGCAAAATCGGCTGGATTAAAGATGGTGATTTAGCACTTGAATCGGCTGTAAAAGTACCTGTAAAGGCTGAAGCTGCAAAAGATGATGCAAAAACAGAAACAATTGCAGCTGAAAATACTGAAGAAAACAATCCTGAAAAATAAAAAAATCTCCGGCAAGACCGGAGATTCTCATTTTTTCCAAAGATTACATTTATTTCTGCTTGAGAAGCTTGCCAAAATGCACCAGATAATCAATAAAGGATGCATAGCTGGCAATCAGGCAGAGAATAAAGAGTACAAGTCCTATAATCTTCATCACTCCGAAGAAGGATGGCACAAGATTAAGTCTTACAAGCGATTCCAGGAAAAGTGTATAGAAGCTTGAAATTACATAACCAACAGTTTTAATTTTTCCACCCTTTCTTGCCGCAATTGCGGTTCCCTTTGAAGCAGCAACCATTCTCAAAAAGTTCTGAGACATTTCGCGGTACAGAATCAGCATAAAAATGATTGGATACATATAGCGGATGCCTGAATCAAAAGAGAACATAAAGCAGAGGAAGGTTGCAAGGTGAACCATTACATCTGCAAACGGATCAAAAAGCTTTCCAAAATCAGTTACTTCGTTGTTCTTTCTGGCAAAATATCCATCAAAGAAATCTGTAAGCTCCATAAAAGCCAGGAGCGGGATATATATAAAAACTGAAATTACAGCAAGTGTTTCATTCTTTGTCCAGATAGGAATAAAATACAACAGAAAAAAAACTGGCGATAAAATCATTCTGGAAAAAGTAAATTTATTCGAAGTATTCATAACTCATATAAGTATCGTAAATTAAGGGATAAAAGTCAATGGCGGAGGAATTTGAGATTAATTAGAAAAGGGACTGCCCATTTATTTTAGGACAGTCCCTTTTTATTGTTTCAAACCAAAATAACTATCATAACCAGCTTAGTAGTTTAATTCGTAGAATTGAGGTTTGCATCAGCATAAATATGGAAGGCACCCTTATATAATGATCCTGTTCCACGCGCAGCTAAAAATATACTATAAAAACCTGAAGATGTAACTGTAAAAGTAAAATCACCATCATCAATGTTCTGAATTGTTTCTCCTTCACTATCTTCAATTTTGATATTGTTGTCTGTTAAGCCATCAAACATTTTTCTTTTATTTGAATCACCACAGCTATCTATCCATTCAACTTTATAAGTTGTACCCGCCTCAAGATAATATTGAAATTTCTGTGATTCTGAACCAGTAAATTGAACTAAAGTATATTTAGAAGCATCCATACCTGCTGCTTCTAAATCTGGAATTGGTTTATCCGTATATTTTGCATATAAAACAGTAGTATCTTCTGTAATCACATTAACCTTAGATTTAAAATCTGCATCTGCATACCAGCCCGCAAAGAAATAGCCCTCTTTAGTTGGAGCATTAAATGATGAAGTTGAAGTACCCGTATAAGTTTTTACAGTTTTAATCTCATTACTACCTTCCATAAACTTTATGCTTACTTCTTTTATCCAATCTGCATAAATAGTTACATCTGTATTAAATAAATTGCTATATGCTCCATAAAAGCTACGTTTAGTACCTTCATCAATATAATACCAGCCTTTAAAGATATAACCTTCTCTTACAGGGTCTTTTGGAAGATCAAAACGTCCATAAGCTCCATCGCCTGGTTGACTAACTAAAGTTGCATATTCTTTACTGCTTCCTTCATACAATATAAACTTTGCAGTTATTTTTGCGGTTGGAATAAGCTCAAATACAGCATACAAAGGTACAGAATAGGCTGTTTTGCCATCAATAATGTAAGTTGCATTACCACTTCTCCAATAACCATTGTATGGGAAAGCATAATTAGAAGTACCATTTCCTTCACTAGTCCAACTTGCAATTCTCCAGCCCCTGAATATCAGGTTATATTTACTATCGTCATTATTAAACTTAAGGACAGGAATCTGCTCTGGTTCATATACATTTTCTGCCATCTCAATAGTATTAGCATATAGATAAGAATTCGATTCTCCATAATGCTCATAAAGACGATCTCCAAATATTATCTCTATTTCTTTTCCAGGCATATTTGACAAGGAAAGCTTATTGTCTTCAAGGAATTTATTAATATCCTCTTTTGAACGACAAGCTCCTAATGAAGAACCCTCTTCTGACGGCATTACAAATCCATCTTTATCATACCTTGCAACAATTCCAATTCCATAGGTAACAAGCTTTTTAACTTTTTCACCACCCCAAGAACCCCTTGCTTCTGCATAATCATTCATTCTGAAAACAACACTGTCATTGTAAGTCCAGCCTGTAATTAGAAGCGTTGTATAAGCATTTACAATATAATCATAACCGCTTAATGCTGCCTCGATGTTGCCTTCATAGGATTGCCATGCCTGATATTCACTGCTTATATTTTTCAAATCCATTTTTCCGTCTGTTGTATCAAGCCATCTTGGAAAATCTGCAGAACTAGTAACCCAATACCAGTTACCATCGTCTCTATATAATTCATATATTAAGCCTTCTCTCTGAACCTTAACATTTGGATTATCAGTATAAGCAGCTTTTCCTGTTCTTTGTATTATACGGTCATCAGTTAACTCAACACCATATTTATCTGCATTCTCAATTTTATATTCGCCGATTCCACCCTGAGCTGTTACCGTAAAACTTTCCTTATACATTACGTAACTACCATACGAAACCTTAACTGTAAAACTATATTCCTTTCCTTTTTTTACCAAAGGATATGTCAGACTCCATCCTCCAGAATAGTTATATGGTTTAATGAATTTCTGAATCATTTCGACACCGCTGCCATTATCCTTAATGCTGACATTTGCTGATGCTGCTGTGGTAGCATAGAAAGAAGATGTATTAATAGCATTATCTGGATGAATGTTATTCAGTATATCACCACTGAACTCAATGCC
This sequence comes from Treponema sp., assembly GCA_016290335.1. Next base: position 11,705 of record JAEETM010000084.1, read on the forward strand.
TCTATCTGTTGCTTTTGCTGTAACATAAGATATTTCACTTTCAGCTGTACTTTCTTCAACTTTTACACTTATTGTTCCAGCATCTGCAATAGTCTTTCCATCTACATTATATTCTGTTGCTAAGGCTTCATATTTTCCGTTTGTCATAACGCAGAGCTTGTGTTTTCCTGCAGGAACTCCACTGATTGTAAACTTACCGTCGCTTCCTACAAAAGCAATGTAGCTTGTACCGGCAATACCTATGATTGAGCCTTCTGCTTTTCCGCCAGTTACCTTTAAGGTTCCGCTGATTGAACCTTTGAGTACAAGCTTCAAATCTTCAACCGTTACGGCTCTTCCTTCAGTAACAGTAGCACTTACGTATGCAGCTTCATCGCCATTAGAAGCATAAACTGTATACTCCCCGTCTGCCAGATTACTGAATGAATATGAACCATCCTTTGCTGTTACTGTACTTGCAAAAAAGATATTTGCAGCACGTCCTTTTTCTGCGGTTTCTGTTACCGAAGCTGAACGTCCTTTTGAATCAAGCTTTTCAAGATAAACATCAATTCCGCTAAAATCAGTTACTCCCTCCTGATAAACAGCCTTTCCCTTGATTGAGCCTGTTTGACTTGTTACAGCTCCACCATTTCCTGAGTCACTTGTTCCGTTCTTCTCAATATCTTCTAGACTGTTTTTACAGCCAGCTACAAGAACAAGAAAAGCAAGTACTCCTGCCAATCCCATTAATAACTTAAGTTTTTTCATACTTCCTCCTTATAAAACTTAATATTAAATAAAAAAAGCATACCCTTATTTTCTTATGGACATAAAAGTATGCTTATTATTTGCAAAATCAATTGGTTATAATACTACTGAAACGCCTTATACTCCTGCACAATGCTCACAGCAGATTTTACTTCGTACCCTGGAAGCTCCTGGCGGATTACCTGAAGAGCCTGCTGCACAATACCGTTGGAATTGCAGACTCCGTAGAGAACGGCGAGGTTGTCTTCTACGGTAACATGCAGGAACTCGATGTGGATTTTGTATTCAAAAATGAGCTTTTTAACAACTTCCTGGGCTTTTAGGAGGCAGGCAACCTTTTCTTTACCCTTACTTTCATCTATAGGGCAGATTTTCTTTTTGGTATAGTCGCAGATGACCTGGGCACAGGTTTCTACATCCATAATGGCAGTGTTGAGAACCATATCAAAATTGGCAGGGTCGCCGACATCAACATTGTAAAAGTTCTTGTGGAAGCCATTGCGGTTTTCGTCGCTTTCGGTGATGCGCTGCCTTGCCTGTTTTTCGGACCAGTCGAACTCTGTCATCAGCCGTTTTACACGAGTTTTTTCATCGGCAACCAAACGCACCGCTACAACATTCGGAACGCTCTTCAAAATAGCAAAGGCCCCGCGTCCAATAATTACAACATTATCATTATTTGCAGCTTCCAAAACCGCATACTGCGATAAATTAAAGTAATCGTCCCTGTTTTTTGTGATGGAGGCAAAAAATCCCGGCTTTCGTTCATCATACTTTGGCATTTTTGACTCAGGAAAACCAAGTTCAACTATGCGCTTTTCAATATCTGTACGTTTGATAAACTTGTAGTTCATTTTTTGAGCAAGAGTTTCCCCCACTTCATCACCCAAAGCCGCAACCTGTCGTGCTAAAGTAATAATTGCCATAGACCAAAACCTCCTTGATTTTAAAGAAACGCGAGCAGTGGCGCAGCGTTTCCTAGAATTGCAAAATAGCAGATTTATAACGATTTATCGTTATAAATCTTCCTTTCAATGTCTACAATTATAATAAATCCAGAATGCTGATCTGTAAAGCAAGAGATTTTTTGCTATGCCTTCGTATGCTTAAAATACAGAGCCAGGGCTGTTCCCATTAGCGCATGTGGAAACTCAGGTGTTCCTATTCCCCGGATTACTTCATCTATTGGAAGTTCCATATAGTTGATGAACTCGTCGGCGTCGAGGTGCTGAATGCCGGTGGGAGTAAGATCTTCGGCAAGGAAAAAATGGACGTGATTTGAAAAAAGGGCTGGATTGGGGTTGGAGCTGCCGAGTTTTGTGAGTTTGCCTGCCTTGTAGCCGGTTTCTTCTTCTAATTCGCGGCGGGCGGCGGCTTCCGGGGTTTCGCCGGCATCTATTACACCACCGGGGAACTCTACGCTAAGGGCTTTTTCACCATGGCGCCATTGTTTGACCATAAGAAAAGTGTCGCCCTGTTCTGTGTGGTGCTTTGGAATTACTATAACCCAATCTGGGGCATTCATTATGATATAGTTGCCTTCAGTGCCGTCGCTGGCCTTATTTTTATTTTCCGTAACATCAAAAACAACGGTATGCAGCAGTTTCTTAGTGCTTTCGGTGCACCACTTTAGTCTTTCATCATCTTTTGTAAAATACGATTTCATATTTATATTTTATAGTTATTTATGATTCTGACAAGTAAGATTATCGGGTCAAGCCCGATAATGACATTTTTTAATAAAAAAAGGGCTGCCTGCATTGAGGCAACCCTTCTGTTTAAGCTTTATTCAGCTGAAACTTATTTTTTGAAAGTCTGGTATTCTTTCTTTGGATCGTAAGTGCCAGTGCGAACTTCGCCTTTGATGCTTGGAATCTTGATTGTAACTCCAGGCTCAATTACGTTAGGGTCTTTAGGATTTTCCAGAAGATCCTTGTTTGCATTGTAAAGCTCTTTCCACTGCCATGGGTCGTTGTAGATATATGGACGGCCGGCAATGTTCCAGAAACAATCACCTGTCTTTTCCCAGTCGCGTACGATGTAGTACTCTGGAAGAGGGTTCTTGTCGCCTACACCATCAAGAGAAGCAAGAGAAAGCTTTGCATATTCAGCAGCTTTTTCCCAGTCTTCCTTTGCAAAAGCGCTTTCGGCATTTTCAAGATTTTCTTTTGCAGC
>JAEETM010000189.1 GCA_016290335.1 Treponema sp.
CAGACGGTCTTGCTGACTACTACAAGAAGACTCTCCCAGAAATCCTCAAGGTTGATGTTGAAGGCTGGAAGAAAGAAGTTAAGGATATTCGTGAAAACCATTATCCTAAGTTCGGCAAGCACCTTCCAAAAGAATTGACTGCAATTCTTGATGATCTTGAAGCTCGCTTGAACAAAGCATAAACACAGATGCCCGGGTCAAGCCCGAGCATGACTGTGTCATTGTCGGGCTTGACCCGACAATCTATCTCCCGCTCATTTTGGGCGGGATTTTTTTATCTTTTTTTATCCCTTACAATTTGCTATAATACTATTTATGGAAAACGAAATAGCTTATTGTAAAAAAATTATCGATGTTTGTTGTGCCGAAGTTTCAAAACGACTTGTTGGTCAGGAAAAACTGATCAAAGACATCATCACTGCTTTTATTGCAGGCGGCCACGTACTTCTGGAAGGTGTGCCGGGACTTGCAAAAACCCTTACCGTAAAATCAATTGCCGAAATCCTCGGACTCGACTTCAAGCGCATTCAGTTTACACCAGACCTTCTGCCTGCCGACGTTACAGGTACGCTCATCTACGAGCAGAACAAAGGAACCTTCTCGGTTAGAAAAGGCCCTGTTTTTGCAAACATCATCCTTGCCGATGAAATAAACCGCGCTCCTGCTAAAGTTCAGTCTGCAATGCTTGAAGCAATGGAAGAAAAGCAGGTTACAATAGGCGAAGAAACCTACAGATTACCGGAACCATTTTTTGTTCTTGCAACTCAAAACCCCATTGAGCAGGAAGGAACCTACAATCTGCCGGAAGCCGAACTCGACCGTTTTATAATGAAGCTCCTTGTTAATTATCCTAGCGCCGAAAATGAAAAAGCAATTGTAAAAACAGCCGGCAAGGCACCGCTTGTACCAGTCAGAAAGCTCCTTTCTGCAGAAGATATTGGAAAACTCAAGGTTATTGCAGAAAAAGTTACCTGCGATGATAAGCTTGTTGAATATATTGTAAACATTCTTGCAGTTACAAGACCAGCCGCTGTGGCATCAGGCGGAAATGCAGACCGCGCTGCTCACAAGGCATCAGCAAATACAAACGACATTACACGCTATATTCATTTTGGTGCTTCTCCTCGTGCTGGAATTGCAATTCTGCAGTGTGCAAAGGTTCATGCACTTTTTGAAGGCAGAGATTTTGTTTTGCCGGAAGATATTAAAGCTGTTGCATTAAATGTACTTCGTCATCGTCTTGTTCTTTCTTACGAAGCTGCTGCAGATAACGTTACTGCCGATGAAATAATTTCAAGAATCCTTGATTTTATTCCGCTTCCGTAATTCGCACACATTTTGTGCACAGGGATGATTAAGTGGCCGGAATTGCAGACAGGGAATCACTAGTAAAAAAAGCCTCATACTTACGAATTGCTGCACGCGATTTATCGGAAGGAATGAAGTCCGGTAATTTCCGTTCACTTTATCGCGGACAGGGAATTGAGTTTTCCGGTGTTCGTGATTATATCCGTGGTGACGATATCCGCTCTATTGACTGGAACGTTACGGCAAGAATGGGACGCCCTTATGTAAAGATTTTTGAAGAGGAACGCGAGCTCCAGATTTTTATTGTAGTGGACAGCTCTCTTTCAATGCAGTTAGGCACAGGTAACAGAACAAAATACGAAACCGCCGCCGAAGCTGCCGCTCTTGTTACAATTGCCGCAGAAATGAACGGTTGCCCGGTAGGTGCTGTTTTCTTTGATGGAGCAATACATTTTTCATGCGCACCTCAGCTTGGTCGTGAACAGACAATGCTTATTCTTACGCGCCTGGACAAGCTTCCCGAAAAAAGTGAAACAGGTTCTGTTCTTGGTAATGCTCTTACAGGTGCGGGCAAGCTCTTAAAAAAACGTTCACTTGTTTTTGTCCTTTCTGATTTCCGCAGCGGTGAGTGGGAAAAGCCGCTTATTTCTTTAGCTCATAAAAACGATGTTGTTGCAATGCGCCTTATGGATAAGTTTGATGAAAAGCTGCCTGCTATAGGTACAGTGCCATTCCAAGACACTGAGAGCAAGCTTACAATGCTTTTGCCAACTTCATCAGAAAAGTTTAAAAAAGAATGGCGCATTCAAAACGAGAGCAGAACAAAGCAGTGGCGCGAATTGTGTGTAAAGCATGGAGTTATGCCGGTTATCTTGAATACAACAGATGAAGTGCTTCAGGTTCTGAGTGCAGTATTTAATCAAAAGGCAACGGCCAGGTAGGGGACAAAAATGATTACGGTACAGACACAGCAGGTTTTAGTTCCCAAACAGGTTTACATAGGCGACAGGGCAGAATTACGCTGCACATTCAGCACAACCGCTCAGATAAAGGCAGAAGGTTTTTGCGGAGAACTTGATTATAATCAGTACGACATTAAGGATGTTAAGCTCCAGCCTTCGGGCGTCAATACATATACACTTACAATTGCTTTTGTTCCGTGGCGAACAGGCGATATCATCATCCCGGATTACAGGCTGAGTGAAGAAGCGGGTACAGCCGGTACAGAAACTGAAGCCGATGAAATGATTATCCACTTTAATCCGGTGAACATTGTTTCCCTCACACAGAAGGACTCAATCACAACACTCCGCGATTCTGCTTCTCCCCTTTTGCTGCCCGGAACAATCTACAAGCTTTACGGCAGTTTAATTGCTGCAATCCTCGTTCTTATAGTTGGAATAAGGCTTATTGTTAAACACAAGGATGTTGCTTTTTTTATAACAAGGCTTGTAAGTTCTGCTAAAAATAACAGCAACAGAAGGCGCACAATTAAGCAGCTTGGAAAAATTGCTAAAAATACTCAGCTATCAGACAATGAGAGTGCTGCCGAAATCCAGAAGACTCTGCGAACTTATCTTGAAAAGCGTTTTGATTATCCTTTTTCTAAAACCGTC
>JAEETM010000085.1 GCA_016290335.1 Treponema sp.
CATATAATTTGCAAGCAGATTTACAAAAAAAGCTCCAATCGAAACAAATAAAGGAAGCTTAACCTGCCCTACACTTCGTAAAACAATTGTTGCAGTAAGCGAAGTTCCAAGAAAAAAGTATGTAACAATGGACCAGCGGAAATAAATTGTTCCAAGCGAAATAATGTCATCCTCGTTGGTATACATACGCATGAGAGTTTTCGGCATAATCAGCGTGGCAATGGCAAAAAGAGTTGCAAGCAGCAGTGTAAGCCTTAGCATAAGGCAGACTGTCTGTTTTAATGCATGACCGGCTTCTTCTTCCTGACCAGTTCCGGCGTGCTTCATTCCCCAGTAGCGCGAAACAAGCACCGAAGCGCCCATTCCAAGTCCCATACAGAAAATGTGATATATTCCAATAAATGAATTAGCAAGAGAGGTTGCCGAAAGCGCTTTTTCTCCAAGACTGCCCACCATAATTGTATCGAGCATATTAACGCCAATTGCCAAAAGGCTCTGCAGGGCAATTGGAAGCGCCAGCGAAAATACCTGTTTGTAAAAGTCGGGTTCGTTTTTAAATAGTTTCATAGTTAAGTGATGATGAATATAGCATATTTTAAGAATAATGAAAACTTCGGGTATTTCTTTTACAGGGATTTCGTTTACGATTGCACAAAAATGAATTATAATCTTCCTAGAGGAAAAAACTATGACTGAAATGCCTGAGATTACAAAACTGGAAGATGGCGGCTGTATCTGGTCGCATGTGTTTGAAACCTTTACTGCAACTGTTTACGTACCGGTTGCAAATAAGGATTTGCTTTCTGAAACGCTTAATTACGGCTTTATGGCTCCGTACCTGCTTGTTTTTGCAAAACAAAAGCCTGATTATAACACTGCCATTTCTTTTGCACGCGAAAAAGGTTTTGAAGAACTTGCAGCCAGCTTTGCTTCGAGCGTTGTGTTTATTTATCCAAATACAAACGGCTCTAACCCGGCAGAAGTATGGAAAAATGCTTCTCCAAAAATCTTTTCAGAAATCATTACAAACTCGCGCATTCATCAGTATTACGAAAACGGAGTAGTAAAAGCCTGGAACCGCTTTACAAACCAGATTGACGGTTACTTTATTCGCGGTGCAATCTTCAGGACCTGCCTTTTTGGTTATGGTGCTTCGGCTGATTATATTGCAAAAAACTGTCTTAATCATTTTGAAGGTGACGGTCTTTGGGGAAAAGCTGATATTGCGCCTGTAACCTGCTTTTTAAACGGACTTTCCAGCGACTGCGAACCAGCTCTTACAGCCGGCGACATTCCAGTTGTTTCTTACGGCAACAGCACAAAAATCAACGACTTCTTCCGTAAAACCTGCAAATATTTTATAGAAAGAAAAGAATCAGATATATCTCCTGCAACTCTTATAAAGGACTACTTTGATTTTGCAAGACCTTTCCGCCGAATGATCGGTAAGCTTGATATTGACCCTGATTTGGAAAAAGACGGACTTATTATTGAACCTGGCATTGAAACTGTAAAAACCTCACCAGATAATTTTGGCGATGACAAGGGGACAGCAGAACACAAAATAGGCTATTTTGCCTTTTACAACGAAGGGCTTTATGAACAGGAAAAAGTGCCTCTTGTACTCGGCTTTCATGGCGGTGGAGACAGCTGCTTCTTTTTCAGCACAATGGCTGGCTGGGCAAAAATTGCTCACAGGCACGGTTTTCTGTTAGTCACTGTAGAAAATCACTTAAACAGTTCCGCCACCGAAATGGTAGAGTTTGTAGAAAAGCTTAAGCTCAAATACCCGATTGATGAAACCCGCATTTACGCTACCGGCTTTTCTATGGGTGGAATTAAAACCTGGGACATAATTCAGGAATACCCAAAGCTGATTGCCGCTGCTGCTCCAATGGATGCAACCGTTGATATTGGCGAGAATGTTTATTTCCGTAAAATCGATAAAGAAGTGAATACTACGGTTTCTGTTCCAATTTTCTATGCCGGTGGCGAGGTAACACCTCTTCCAGAGCTGCCATTCCAGGCACAAAAATGCTTAAACAGAATGAAATACGCGCTGGAGCTCAATAACTGTACAGCAGAGTATAACGTCAAACTGGAAGACAAAGATAACTGGAAAAATAAAATCTGGGGAATTGACGGTGACGAAACCGAAAAATCCTATGATGAAACAAGGGATGCAACGCTGACAATGCAGAAGTTCTTCAGCAAAGATGGAATATGCAGAACTATTTTTGCCAGCATTAGCGGACAGGGGCACGACTGCCGTGAGCACACCTGTGAGCATGCATGGCAGTTTATGAGCAGGTTTTCTTTATAAAGAGTATTCTACGATATCTTTTTCGTACCATTCTGATTCATCTTGAAGAGACTCAAAGAAAACCTTTACTTGATGATGGTTTCTTGTTACCCAGGTTACCCAATTCTTGGAGCCATCAAAATCATAATAAGTACAACCAAGATTTACTACTTTATTATCTATTGCTACAAAATATTTTGGATAGGCAACATTAACAGCCATTTTTACTCCACCGCCACCATCCCGTTCAGCCATGTAAGACACTTTTGTAATCGCATAAGAATAACCTGCCTTAAGCCCCTTAATGTAAAAGAAACCTTCTCTATTTGGTTTAACTGTTACTTTTCTACCGCTTACCTGCTCCGAAATCTCAAGCTCAACATCTGAATGGAAAGTGCCGTTTAAGTTAGTTCCACTATACAAAGTAAAATCATGAGCCTTAATTTCTGCATAACCAATAATAAGAGTATCTCCAGGCTTTAATGTTTTAGGAAGAGATGCACAAGACATAAAAAAACTTGCTGCAACAATTGTAAGTAAACTGAATAAACAATACTTTTTCATATATACCTCTTTTTTTTATAACTGCCTGTTAGAATACCTTAATTTAATTGTTTCTGCAACAATTCCCACATCCTCTGGTGTTGCACAAAACGGAATGATTATGCTGCCGGGAATATCTTTTATATATGTAAACTGTTTTTTGGCATATTTGCAGCTGTGATGAATTATTGCTTCCTTTACAGCAGTTTTATCATCTGTAAACCATTCACTGTAACCGATTGCCTTCATCCCCGGGGAGTTTTTATCATACCCCTTTGAAACAAGAGCTTTTACTTCAGTTTCAAGTCCGGCTTCAAACATTTTTTCTACGCGCTCACGAATGCGTTCATAAAGTAAAGCTCTTGGTGGCTGCAGAACAATAAACGTAAAATCATATTTTTCCCGCAGTTGATTTTCGAGCCTGTAGCTTGAACGCGTTTTTCCTGTGGTATAATAAACTTCAAGTGCACGGCAGATTCTGTAGGCATCATTCTGGCTGATTACAGCGGCACTTTCAGGGTCAATCAGCTGGAGTTCTGCGTACAAGGCTTCTTTTCCTTCTGATTCAAGCCGGCCTTTTATATTTTCGCGGATTTGCTCATTTGATTCAGGTGTTTTTGGCAGACCATACAAAAAGCAGCGGATATAAAAGCCTGTTCCGCCGCAGACAACCGGAATCTTTCCGCGTTCATAAATCTGCCCGCAGGCTTTGTCGGCAGCTGTCACAAAATCGGCAACGTTATACTGTTCATTCGGTTCTACAAGATTTATAAGATGATGGGGAATCTCCCTGCAAAGTGATTCATCCGGTTTTGCAGTTCCTATATCCATTTCTTTGTAGACCGCCTGGGAATCTGCGCTTATTATTTCTGCATTTAAAATAAAATGACTGCCTGACGCAGAAAATAATTCTTTTGTCAAGGCAGTCTTTCCTGAAGCTGTAGGTGCAAAAATAACAATTACCGGTATTTTTTTGTTATTTTCCAATTCTACTGTTTTTCTTCAATACGATAATTAACCTTTTTAGTAAAAAGCTGTCTTGCAGCAACGCAAACAACTTTATCAAAGTTTTCTTCAATTTCCGGATCCTGTACTTTAGCCATCTGATAAGCTCGTCGGCTTGCAGCTACAGTAATCTCATAAATATTGCCATCAAATTCAACTAACTGTTCCAAAGGAAAAATCATTACATACCCCTTTAATTGAATTTATATTTTAACGGTATATACTCTTTGTGTCAATGCGGCGACCTCCATCTATTGGTACCCTGGAGTTTTTACTGTCGCCGCTTGCAGTTTTGGCAAGCAAAACTGCATACAGTTATTCGTTATTTCCCCAAAAAGCCTGGGCATTTGTGGTAGCCTTTTCATTCTCATAAGTCAGAGTATAATCGTATCCTGGTGGAATAAGGCAGATATAAGTACTGCGAAGGTCATCATCATATTCCAGATTAAAAGAATAAATGGTATAAGCTGCAAACCAGTAAAGATTTTTTACCCAGTAGGCCTGCATATAGTCTAAGCCCCAGTCGGTATTTATCCAGGAATCTTCAAAGCCCGTAAAAACATTTACTTTAAATGTTTTATCTTCCAATATACAGTTACGCATTTCTTCCAGAGAAAGGAGATTTCCCTGGCTGTCTGTTACATACTCAGTCATATCTGAATCAAGCATTGCCCATTTATTAAGCTCAGGCAGCCAGACAATATTTACTACGTGGCAATCTGTATCTGTGCTGTCTTCCGGAATACAGGTGATGAAGCGATTTTTAATATCTATTGAAAGAAGTAGCTCACTTAAAAGAATGCTGTGAAAGCGACAGTTAAAGCCATTTGGAACTTTTTTAGCATACTCCCATAAAGAGATTGCATTTCTTTTCTCAGGTGGATTTTTGGGATTATCGTGTGGAATATTTTTTGCAACAAAGATTGCAAGCTCCATAGATTTTTCCCAGGTTGTTTTTTCAGAAGCTTTAAGGGCATCTAAATCAAGGCCGGCGTTTTCCTTAAAATAATCGCGGATTTCTTTTGCCCGGTCCTGGTCGATATTTTCGGTTAATTCAAAATCAACTGGACCACTTGTGTAAGGAGCTGCATTTTTAATCTTATCTGCATTTACCTTATAGTTACTTACAACGTAATCTACATAATCATCATCACTCATGCTTTTTCCGCACGAAATAAATGAAAACAAGAAAGCTGCAAAAAGAATAACAATAATCGTTTTTCGCATTTTCCCCGTCTCCTATAACGAACTATATATGATGTTCTTTACTTTTCTGGTTGCTTCCCAGGTGCCGGCATCGGTTTTCTGCATGAGCATTACAATAATCAGCTTGTTTTTTAAGTCAACCGAAACATAAGGACCAAGCCAGCCGTCCCAGCCAAACTCACCGTTTTCTGTAAGTACATTGCAGCGGCCCTTTTCGTAAGCTACGCGCATAAGATTGCAATAGGTGTAACCGCAGAGATGTCCCATTTTCTGGTCAAACTTCTGCTGCAAATCTGTACGGAGTCTTGCTTCTGCAAAATATTCAACCGTTTTTTTCTGCAGGATTCGTTTGCCGTTAAGCTCGCCGCCGTTCAAAAGCATCTGCGCAAACTTAAGGTAATCATCAAGTGTAGAACAAAGACCAGCTCCACCGCTTTCAAATGCCGGCTTATGATTCATAAAAGGCTGGATTCCCAAGTTAGGATTTTCAAACTTTGTAATTTTATAAGTATTTGCCTGAAGCTCTTCTGACTTATAAACACTTGCCAGACGGTCCTGCTTATCCTCTGGAACATAAAAGTCTGTATCTTTCATTCCAAGCGGATCAAAAATATACTTTTTCAGGAACACGCTGAACTTCATGCCCGAAGCAACTTCAATCACTGCGCCAAGAATATCAGCCGAAAGTCCATAGCTGTAATCTGTACCAGGCTCAAAGGAAACCGGGATTTTTGCAAGACGCTTTGCAACATACAAGGTTGTAAGCTTAAAATCTGATGTAACATCCTTATTCAGCTCGTTAATAAGGTCGGAAGTAAGATGTTCACCAGCAGGAGAATCTTCACTCCACGCCCCATAAGTATAACCGCTAGTCATATTGAGCAAATCCTGCACAGTTACATTTCTGAATGATTTATGAGCTTTTCCGTTTCTGCCGCTTTCCGTACAAACCTGCAGATTTTTATATTCAGGGATAAACTTTCCCACTTCATCACACAGTTCAAGCTTCCCCTGCTCTATAAGAATCCAGGCAGCTACATTGGTAACCGGCTTACTCATAGAATAAAGTCTTGCAATTGTATCTCTGTTAAAGGCTTTTTTATTTTCAATATCTGCAAATCCCGACTGCCAGTATCCAAGTTCCTTTCCATCTTTTACTACAAGGCAGTTCAATCCGGCAACCTTTTTTTCGGCCACAACCGTGTCAAAAACAGTCTGTATATTATTCAAATGATTCAAATCCATCGGGCTCTCCCATAAATTGGTTTTTGTAATATATATCATATTTATACAGGTTTTGCCACCACAGAGTATTGGCAATCAAACTATTAATACTTTTATCTAAATATGGCTTCCGGTCGTGATTCATAGGGCAAAACCGCGCAATATTGCGCTAGACGCTACTTGTGGTATAGTAACTATTTAAATGCCGCTCCCGCAGCATCCACAAGTAGAGTCTTTTTGCCCTATGTCTCACTCCCTTGCGCCAACTTTTAGATGAACAATTTATAAGGCTGTTGCTCTAATCACAGAATCATTTTTAAAACTTATACATAAAAACTGCATTACAAAATCTCATTAATGCATTATAATATTTAGTTAAAGGATTAACAAAAATTATGGAGAAAAATATGGATAACAAGACGTTGATTGAAAGCGGAAATGCTGTTCTTGGCATTGAGTTTGGTTCTACAAGAATCAAGGCTGTACTTATAAACGAAAAATATGAGCCGATTGCAGGAGGTTCCTTCACCTGGGAAAACTCTCTGGAAAACGGTATCTGGACATACCCTCTTACACAGATTCACGAAGGCTTGCAGAGCTGTTATGCAGATTTGAAAAAGGATGTAAAGGAAAAATACGGAATTAAGCTTACTAAGTTTAAATCTGGCGGTATTTCTGCAATGATGCACGGCTACCTTGCCTTTGACAAAGACGACAAGCTTCTTGTTCCATTCAGAACCTGGCGAAACACAATCACAGGAGAAGCTTCATTAAAGCTTTCAAAGCTCTTTAATTTCCCTGTTCCGGAACGCTGGTCTGTTTCTCACCTTTATCAGGCAGTTTTGAACAAGGAAGAACATATTTCTAAGATTCAGAACGTTTATACTCTTGCCGCTTACATTCACTATAAGCTTACCGGCGAAAAAGTTATTGGTGTTGGCGACGCTTCGGGAATGTTCCCTGTAAAGCTTTCTGCTGATAAAAAATCTGCAGCTTACAACACAGAATATGCTGCTAAGTTTGAAGCTCTTCCAGAAATGAAGGCCCTTTGCAGCGGTAAGTTTAAGCTTACAGACTGCTTCCCTAAAGTTCTTATGGCAGGTGAAAAAGCAGGAACTCTTACAGCAGAAGGTGCCAAGTTCCTTGATCCTACAGGCGAACTTGCAGCCGGCATTCCATTCTGTCCTCCGGAAGGCGATGCAGGAACAGGTATGGTTGCAACAAACTCTGTAAAGGCAAAAACAGGAAACATTTCTGCCGGAACTTCAGTATTCAGCATGGTTGTTCTGGAAAAGGATTTGAAGAACGTTTACCCTGGCATTATCGACATTGTTACAACTCCAGACGGCTACCCTGTTGCAATGGTTCACTGTAACAACTGTACCGGCGAGCACAACTACTGGATGGATTTCTTCAAGGAAATCATCGATGCAATGTGTCCTGGAAACGAAGTTAAGATGGGCAAACTTTTTGACACAATGATTATGAAATCACTCGAAGCAGACAAAGACTGCGGCGGACTTCTTGCTTACAACTATCTTTCCGGCGAAACAATTACAGGCTTTACTTCAGGCCGACCACTTTTTGCACGTGCAGAAAATGCTGTATTCAATATTGCAAACTTTATGCGCGTTCAGATGTTTGCTTCCCTTGGTGCTTTGCGTGCCGGAATGGACATTCTTTATGATAAGGAAAATGTTCCGGTAGAAAGCATGACTGGTGCAGGCGGATACTTTAAGACAGAAGCCGGACTTAAATATATGGCTGCGGCAATGAAAACAAGTGTAAGTGCAATGGAAACTGCCGGAGAAGGCGGACCTTGGGGTATGGCAATTCTCGCCGCTTATGCAACAGCAGGTGCAAAAGAAGAGCTTGGAGCATTCCTTGAAAAAGAAGTATTTGCTTCCTGCAAAAAGACAACTTCTGCACCGGAAAAAGAGCTTGTTGAATCATTCAATATCTTCTTTGAAAGATACATGAAGAATCTCCCGGCAGAAAAAGCCCTTACTGAAAATCTCTAATATCGAGGATAATATGGTTTACGAAACATTAAGACAGCAGGCTTACGAAGCCAATATGAAAATACCGGAAAATCATCTGGCACTTTATACATGGGGAAACGTTTCTGCGTTCGATAAGGACAAAGGCGTTTTTGCAATTAAACCAAGTGGAGTTCCTTACCCGGAGCTTACACCGGAAAGCATGGTAATTATCGACCTTGACGGTAAAAAGGTTGACGGAAATCTAAATCCTTCCAGCGACACTCCAACCCACGCAATTCTCTACAAAAAGTTTGGAATGGACCAGGGTGCAGAAATCGGTGGAATTATTCATACACATTCAACTTATGCCGTAAGCTGGGCACAGGCAGTTCTGCCGGTTCCACTTTTCGGTACAACCCACGCAGACCACATTCAGAAAGCTGTTCCATGTACACCTTACCTCAGTAAGGAAGCCGTAGAAAGCGATTATGAAAAAGAAACCGGACTTTTAATCGTAAAGCATTTTGCAGACCTTGGACTTAATCCAAGTGAAGTAAATATGGTTTTGTGCGGTGGTCACGGTCCTTTTGCATGGGGAAAAAATGCAGATAAAGCTGTTTACAATGGAACTGTTCTTGAAGAAATCTGCAAAATGGCACTCAACACGCTTGCCCTTAATCCGAATGCGACACCGCTGCCAGATTATATTGTAAATAAACATTATATGAGAAAGCACGGTCCTAACGCATACTACGGACAGGGAAAATAGGATTATAGAGCTTTTGCCGCAAGCCAATGAACAGAACTTTCTCAACAAACGCAATTGTTGTTTCTCTAAAACCGGCAGGTGAAAACAATTCCAACGTAACTCTCATTACAGAAGCGCGTGGAATTGTTTATGCAACCTTGTATGGCGGGCCTAAGAGCAAGCTCCGTTCACTTGTTTCGCAGTGGCATTCTGGAATCATTTATCTTTACGAAAATCCTGAACATAATCAGATTAAAATCAGTGATTTTGACGTAAAGAACTATCATGTTTCGTTCAGCCAGAATCTTTTTAAGTATTATGCTGCTTCTCTTGCTGCTGAGCTTGCAATTAAAACAAAATGTGCAGGAAGTGCGGGCAATAACGAACAGTGCTGGAAGCTGTTTTCGGGCTTTCTTGACGGACTTGAGCTTGCCACTGAAGAACAGGGACGTCTCGGCCTTGTAAGATTTTTGTGGCGCTTTTTAGAGCTGCTTGGTGTACAGCCGGATCCTTCTTACTGCGGTTCGTGCGGAAAATCTTTTATTACAGAAAAACATTCCCCGGCAGACATGGCATACTACAATCGTTTTGATAATGATTTTATCTGCTCTGACTGTGCTTCATCTGTTTCTGATTCAGCGGTAACAGGTTCAACTTCGGAATCTCAGTTCATCCCGCTGAAAATGGAAGTAATTCATTATCTTTCTGCAACCTCACTTTTAACTCCTGCAGAATCACGTAAAATCCCGCTTGATGAAGCAGGCTTTGTCCAGATAAAAAATTTTATCTTTTATCTGATTGAAAACAACATCGAATCTAAGCTATACTCTATAGAAACTGGGAAAGGAATATTATGAGGGGAAAATGATGAAGGACTGGAATAAACAGCCGGTGAAAAAATCGATAAGCAAGCAGCAGCTCGATGATTTCTGCACCCCCCATATAAAAAATAAAATCAATTCCCTTTTTGGTCCAGAGCTTGCACCCGAAGAAAGAGCTGTACTCTCTCAGATTTTTTCAACTATTCTTATCCGCCGCAATATTCCTCAGGAAGATGACATCCTCTATTATCTTGAAGACGACATGAGGTTCCAGCACAGCCCCTTTTTATTTTCTACAATGGAAGATGCTGTTGAGCGAATAATTCAGGCAAAGGAAGAAGAAGAAAAGGTTCTTATTTTTGGCGATAAAGATGTTGACGGTGTAACCAGCACTGTAATTTTGTACGGCTGCCTTAAAAAAATGGGCATTGACGTACAGTGGCGTGTTCCTCTTGATAATGATTCTTATGGGCTTTCAATTCAGGCAATAGATGATTTTGAAAAAGAAGGTGGCAGCCTCATCATCACTGTTGACTGCGGTATTTCTAATTTTGACGAAATACGGTATGCCGCAGACAAGTACATTGATGTAATTGTAACAGACCACCATAACGCCCCAGAAAGCCTGCCTGATGCAACTGTAATTGTTGATCCTAAAACTGAAGATTCAGGTTACCCTTTCCCGGATATTTCAGGTGCGGCGGTAGCGTATAAGCTTGTTTCTGCCCTGCGCTTTTCCAACTCAGACTTTTATAATGCAGAGCTTTGCATTCTTGATATTTCTAAAAAACAGGACAGCACTTATTCAATCGACTGCCTTAAAATAAAAAATCTTACAAAGCTTAAGGAACTGCACGAAAGTGTAATTCCTGGCAAAACATCCTTCTATGATTTAAAGCTTCCATATTTTTTGCAGGGTCAGATGATTTATGCCTGGGATTGTGAAAATACAAAAAAGCTTTTAAAAGAACTTTTTGGCAGCGGAATTGACTTTTATCTTTTTGATTTACGTGCCGAAATTGCAAAGCTCATTCCTTCATTCAATACAAAATCAATAGAAGATATTAAAAACCTGTCTCTTATTGCAAAATATCATCCTGAAGAAAATACAACCATAAACTGTCTTTTCAATCTTTATGTAACTTATACGAATATGATGATTGCAAAGAAGTTTCCGGAAAATGCTGCGGATGAAAGAAAGGATTTACAGCTTGTTGCCCTTGCCGCAATTGCAGATATAATGCCGCTCAAAAATGAAAACAGGCTTTTTGTAAGGGCCGGCATAAACTCCCTTAGCAGCGACGGTCCACGAAAAGGTCTCCTGGAGCTTTTTTCCCGCCTGCGGATAAACACTGAAATCCTTACCGCAAAAGATTTGTCCTGGACAGTAACACCTGCCTTAAATGCAGCAGGAAGGCTTGGACAGGCAGATGTTGCAATCAAGCTTTTACTTGCAGAAGAAGCACCTGCCAGAGAAGAAAAAGCTGATGAGATTGTAAGGCTCAATGAAGAGCGAAAAGAAAAGCTTTTAGACATTTCTTATAAAACGCAGAACCTTGCCAAAGAAAGCATTGCTGAATATAACAACAAGCTTTGCGTTATTTTTGATGAAAACATTGATAAAGGACTTACCGGAAACCTTGCAAACAGATTCATGCAGGATTTTTGCGTTCCTTCCATTGTATTTACAAAATGCAATGATATTTATGTAGGTTCAATGAGAAGTAACCGCGGACTTATTGCAACAGACTTTTTGGACAGCTTCGGCGACTTTTTTATAAATCACGGCGGTCACAACTTTGCAGCCGGCTTCAGCTTTGAAAGCAGCAAATACGATTCATTTATTCAGAAAATTAAAGATTTCTGTTCCAAAACAGAGCTAGAACCTGAATCAAAGGAAATTATGATTGATGCAGAGATTCCACAGGAATACCTTTCTCCTGCAACCTTCAAACTCACCTATAACCTTGAACCATTCGGTTGCCAGAACAGTGATTTGATTTTCAAAACCTCAAAGGTAAAAGTTGTTGAAGCAGTAAAGGTTGGTAAAAAAGACCCATGCAGCCTTAAGCTTTTGCTTGACTGCGGAAAATACAAGTTCCCTGCCCTTTATTGGGGAATGGGAGATTTGCTTAATACAGAAATAAATATTGGTGAATATTACGACATTCTGTATAATATGAGCAGAAATTATTTTAATGGAAATATAACACAGCAATTCGAAATAATCGATATAAGGAAATCAATATGAAAATAATAAAAAAACTTTTTCTAGCAGCAGCACTTTTATTTTCCTTTGCAACTGGACTCCAGGCAGAAAATGCAGTTTACCAGACAGAAAACTATATCCTGAACGTAAGCTATAACGAAACACTCGTTCCAGGCGATGCAGTTTTTGTAAGGCTTACCGTTTCACTCCCAAAAAATGCAATCCCAAAATCTCATAAGAAAAATGAAAAATATGTTGAACCAGAGCGCAAGGCAACAATGAGGCTTTACCAGGGTTCAAAGGTTATTGAAAAAGCTGATTTCTACAGCCTTGAAAAAAACAAAAAGCCGTACACTACAGAATTACTCTGCGGTGTTCCACTTTCTACCTGGCTCAAAAATGATGCGTATTCCATTAAAGTTATTTACTCCTTTGAAAACGATGAGCTCAAAGAGTTTACGCTTCCATTAACCTACAAGAGCAGAACCTTTGTTTCAGAAACAATCGATTTTGACGAAGCAAACTCAAAAATCAAAAATGATAACAGTCCCGAACGAATTGCACAGATTCAAAAGCTTAACAACATCCTCTTTACAACATTCCCGGCAGACACCTACACAAACCAGGAGTTTGTAAAACCAATCAGCTCGGACAACTACACCGCATATTTTGGCGACCGCAGAACTTATACTTACACAAACGGTAAATCGGAAACAAGCCTTCATAACGGAAATGATTACGGCGTGCCTGAAGGAACTGCTGTTGGTGCCTGTGCAGATGGAAGAGTTGTTATGGCAGAAGACCGCATTTCTACAGGCTGGAGCATTGTTATAGAACACTTACCGGGACTTTACAGTCTTTACTATCATCTTTCTGAGCTGAATGTTAAGGAAGGTGATTTTGTAAAGCAGAGCGATATAATTGGAAAATCAGGTTCAACAGGACTTGCAACCGGTCCTCACCTTCACTGGGAAATGAGACTCAACGGACAGGCAGTACGCCCAGAGTTTTTTATGAGCAACTTTATGCAGGAACCCGAACCATCACCTGAAGTAAAAAAATAAAACTTAAAGCTCAATCAATTCCAGTTCGCCGTATCTGTTTTTTACGATTGAATAATCAACGCCCCTTACACAGGAAGACAAATCGACCGTAATAATTTTTTTGTATTTGTGGTCAAAAAGCAGATGACGTTTTACGGCAAAGCGTGAAATCTTGTACAGGTTTCTTTTATTTTCGGGACTGGCATAAACTCCTGCAAGAAGGCAAAGTCCTGCATCGTTGTAATATTTATCAAGCGTAGTAATTTTTTTCTTATCCGGATGATTTTCAATTATTGTATTGCGGCCATAAATCCTCAAAGGGAAAATAAAGCTTTTATCTTGCATGTTCAGTTCAACAAACTCTACAGCCAGATACGAACCGTTCCAGGAGCGTTCAATAACTGCAATTTCGTTGCCGTTTGTATTCATAATGGAAAAGTTACCGCTTACAGTATTTCCATCTTCTGAATAAGTCATTCCGAATAATCTTATGCGCAGATACTCTTCTGTATTTGTCTGGATGTTCCTGTCAATTTCCTGAACGGCATTTGAACATGAATAAAAGCCAAATATATTGTAAGAAATAAAGCTTATGCTGATTATTGCGATTGATGAGAAAAAAAGGATGATAAAAAGTGCAATCCATTTTTTGCTTTTACTGTTTTTCATTTTTTCTCACATTTGGGTGTCAGTTGCCAAGAAGTTTTAAAAACTCTTTTTCATCTATAACAGGAATGCCAAGCTTTGCTGCCTTTACGTTTTTAGAAGAGCCGCTTTCCTTATCATTTGTAACAAGATAACTCAAATCCTTTGTAACAGAAGATTTTGTACTTCCGCCCGCTTTTTTTACAAGCTGTTCAGCATCGGCACGCTTCATGGTAACAAGTTCACCTGTAAAGCAAAACGACAATCCTGCAAGTGCACCGCCGCCAATACTTTCAAGCTCAATCGTACCGGATTCTACAAGCGCTTTCATTTCATCCGCATTTTCTTCTAGGCCTTCCTTTATAATGCGGGCCATAATATCGGCAAAACCGTAAACACCCGCAATCTGGACTTCGGTTGCAGAAAGCAGTTTTTCAAGTGTATTGTAGCCGGCCTGAATAAGCTTTTCGGCAAGAGTTTCGCCAAAGCCTTCTATATCAAAGCCTGCAAGAAAAACCGAAAGCCTCATTCTTCTGTGCGCCTGAATGCTCTTGTAAACCTTTTCGGCACCTAGTGATTTTTTTTCTGCTTCAATGCTTTCTGAGTTCAAAAAATATGGAACAAGGTCTTCTGATGTCAGCGAATAAATGTCTGAGATTGACTGCAACCGTTTGTCGTTGAACAACTGGGTTATAAGGGTTTCGCCTAAATCACGGATATCAACAACTTGCTGGAACTTTAAGAGCTGGTGAAGTACACGTTTTGAACATTTTTTGTTAGGACAATAAAGTCTGCTTCCTTCATCAACAAGAGCTGTACCGCAAACCTCGCAGGTAGAAGGCAGCT
>JAEETM010000086.1 GCA_016290335.1 Treponema sp.
GTAAAAAGAAAAACCTTGATGAATCATCTTTTATTGAAGAAGCTGTAGTTTCTCTTATAATCTGCCAGCTTAAAAGTGAAGGGCTTCTGGGAGAAAAGTGGTTAGAAAATCCTGACACAAGGATTGAACGAAACTGTAAGAGTTGGGTGACAGAGTTTGGCACTCAGAATATACAGGATAAAATAGTAAATGCTGTTTCCCTTAAGAATACAATTACATATAAAAATCAGATTACTTCGAACGAAATAATTTCTCTTTTTTCTTCATTTGAAATACCAAATCTGAATGATGATTTTCTTGGAGCATTTTACCAGTCGGTTCAGAATCTTTCACAAAAATCAAAAACTGGAAGCTTTTATACTCCAGCTTCAATCTTAACGGAAATCTCTATTCCCGGTGATAAAACTGTTTATGACCCCTGCTGTGGAAGTGGAAATATATTGTTGAATATACTTTCAAAAAAACACGACACCAGTCTTATCTTTGCTTCTGATATTGATAAAAATGCATTGAAAATATGTGAAGCAAATCTTGTGATGTTTTTTAAGGACCCGGATATTAAAGCCAGCTTGTTTGAACGTTCTGTTCTGGAACCGGTAAAATCGTCACAAAAACAATTTGACTTTATTGTTACTAATCCGCCGTGGGGTGCAAAGTATTCTGTAACAACAAAGAAAAAGCTTGAAAAGCAATACAGTGAACTGGATACGGCAGAAAGCTTTTCAATCAGCCTGTATAATGCAGGCAAAATGCTTTCAGAGCAGGGAAAGCTTTATTTCTTCCTGCCAAAATCTTTTTTAAGCGTAAAAACTCATCGTGGAATAAGAAAATATCTTTTGGAAAGCGGGCTGGAATTATCTGCCAAAAAGCTTGGTCATTCATTTAGGGATGTTGTTTCGGAAGCGATTTTGCTGCGTGCAGAAAAATGTGATGTTAGGGTAGACAAACGAAAAAATAACTCCGGTAAACAAAAGAATGGTTTTACAAAAATCATTTGTTCTCCTTCACAGGATTATGCATTCACCATTCAGGATAATAAAACTGATGAAATCATAAAAAAAATATACAGTCATCCATATATAACTTTAGGTGACAATTCTGCTTCCTGCGATTTTGCACTTGGAATAGTTACCGGCGACAATAAGCGTTTTATTCAGCACGAAAAAACTGTAGGGAATGAACCGGTTTACCGCGGTAAAAATATAATGCCTTTTTATCTTACTCCAAGTGAAGAATATATAGAACTGAATCCGGAGGTTTTACAGCAGACTGCTCCGGAAAAATATTACCGGGCCCGCAAGATTATGTACCGTTTTATTTCGGACCATATAATCTGCTGTATTTCTGAAAACGGTGAACTTCCATTAAACAGTGCAAATGTATTTATTCCAAAAAATGAATATCCTCTTGAAACAATTGTAATTCTGTTTAACAGTAAGCTTTATTCTTTTCTATACAAAAATAAGTTTGATTCCTTAAAGATTTTGAAAAGTCATATAATTCAACTGCCGCTTCCAGTTTTGTCCACAGAGCAGCATGCAAAGTTCAAAATGTTATATGATGAAATAATCTCTTCAAAAACGAATACCGCTGAATATGATGCAGCCGTTAAAAAAGCCGATGATGAAGTTTACCGTATTTTTGGTATAAATAATCTTGCTGACTAAAACAGAGAAAGAGCATATAATCACACGTATGGAAACAAAGATACGTGCAGGACGGAACAGAACAATTATTCTGAATGATGATGAAAAAGAAGTTTTGAGAAAAAAGCTTGTTCTTCCGAATCAGCTTGAGACAACAAAATCTTTTATAAACAAAACAATCAACGATGACCTCCTGCACGCAATCAATTATATACCGGACAATTTTGCAAATCTCATCATTATTGATCCGCCTTATAATCTTACAAAAAACTTTAATGGTAACGTTTTTTCTGCACGTACACAAAAGGCTTATGATGAATATCTTGCAACCTGGTTTCCGCTGGTGTGCAAAAAATTAAAAGATAATGGCAGCCTTTACATTTGCGGCGACTGGAAATGTACGGCTTCTTTGCAGCGGGCGGTAGAAAAAGAACTTACTATTTTAAACAGAATTACCTGGCAGCGCGAAAAGGGAAGGGGCGCAAAAGCAAACTGGAAGAATGGAATGGAAGATATCTGGTTTGCGGTAAAAAATCCTGATGATTATTATTTTGATGTAGAGAGCGTAAAGATTAAGCGCCGTGTGATTGCACCGTACAAGGTAGACGGCAAACCAAAGGACTGGGATGAAACAGACGCAGGAAATTACCGCATTACATACCCAAGCAATTTCTGGGATGATATAAGTGTGCCTTTCTGGTCTATGCCCGAAAATACAGACCATCCTACGCAGAAGCCGGAAAAGCTTTATGCAAAATTAATTCTTGCTTCAAGTAAACCCGGTGATATTGTTTTTGATCCGTTTTTGGGAAGCGGTACTGCAAGTGTAGTTGCAAAAAAACTTGGCCGCCAGTGGTGTGGGATTGAATTAAATGAAGAATATGCAATGCTAGCAGAAAAGCGTCTGAGTATGGCTGCTGATGATGGAACAATTCAAGGTTATGGAGACGGAGTATTCTGGGAACGTAATTCAGCAGAACTGGTGCGGAAACAGAAGCAAATTAAGAAACACGGAAACAATGAATAAATGGCAGAAGATAATCTTTATTTAATAATGAATAAACCCGCTGGTTATGTCTGCTCTGCCGTGTCTGATTCTCACAAAACAGTTTATGAGCTTTTGCCACCTGAAATGCAGGAACTTGTGCAGAATGCAAAACGAGGCCACCGGCTTCATACAATCGGGCGGCTTGATTGCGATACTTCCGGTTTGCTGCTCTTGACAACGGATGGCAATTTTTCGCACAAGGTTTCTGCTTCAAGAAAAATTGGCGGGGCTGAGTTAGATAAAACTTACAGTGTGGAGCTTGCGAAGAATGTTAGTCAAAGCGAACAAGTTGAGTATCAGGTTCGTGCAGCCGATGGTGTAACTCTTCCTCCGGAAAAAAAGTTTGGAGAACAAAAGGCTGCTCCGGCTAAAATAGAATGGCTCAGCGAAAACAAATGTAAAATCACTGTAACGGAAGGAAAGTTCCACGAAGTACGCCGCCTGTTCCGGGCGCTTGGGAATGAAGTTGTAAAGCTGGAACGTATTGCAATTGCAGGTCTATGTTTACCACAGGAGCTGGGGCAGGGTGAATGGCGGAAAATAACTGACGGAGAAATAAAGCAGCTGCTTTCTATTTAAACTTTTCCAGCAGTTCTGTACGGTTCTTTACATTTGTCTTATCGTAAATAAAGTTTACGTAATTTTCTACAGTATGCTTGGAAATAAAAAGCTCTTCACTTATTTCGTCATTTGTTTTACCCTGCAGAAGTTTTTCAAGAATACGGTTTTCCTGCTTTGTAAAGAGGGCAGTAACATTATCCAATTTTTGCTGTGTCGTAATTTTCTTTTCTTCAATGTAAGTGCCACCCTCCTGAATGATTTTAAGGCAGCGGACAAGCTCTTCTTCGCTGGCAACCTTTGAAATGTAGCCTTTGGCGCCGCAGTTTTTGGCCGCAAGGATATAACCGGCAGTATCATACATAGAATACATAACGCACTTGATGCTTGGATAACTTTTTGTAATTTCCTGCACAAGCGAAAATCCTGTTTCATCTATAAGCTGAATATCAATAATTATGATTTCGGGCAGGTTAGCTTTTTTTGGCTTAAGCTCCTGAAGCTTTGCAAGACAGTCTGCCTTATTTGTAAAAATGCAGGGAACCTTCCAGTCTGTGTTTTCTTCCAGATAATCCTTGAGTCCTTTTAAAAGCATTTTGTGGTCATCTACTATAAAAAGCTCATTCTTCATCCTTTTTTTGAGAACCTCCACATATAGAAAGTTTTATCTGCATTCCATCATTTGGTGCAGAGCAGAACTCAACAAAGCTGCCCTTAATCATTTTCATGCGTTCCTGAATCATCCTGAGACCAAAATGATTTTTCTGATTTCTAGGAAGAAGAACTTCATCAATTTTACAGCCGCGTCCATCATCAATTATAAAAAGCTGCATATATTCTTTGTTGTTTATGATTTTGTGACTACAGAATATATGTACGGCTGTTGCATAAGAATGTTTTTCTATATTTTTAAAAGCTTCCTGAACAATGCAAATGATGTTGGAGCATTCATCAGGTGTAAAATAAAAACCCTTGTAATCATCCCCGGAAGAATCTGCCGAAATTGAAGTCTGTATGTTTGTACGTCTGAAAAACTGCTCGCTTAAGGTTTGCAGAATTGAATAAATATCAACAAAGCCGCTTTCATCCGGCTTAAAAAGCTCTGCCGGAGAAAGACCGTAACAAATATCCCTCATTTTTACAATGCAGTTTGTAATGTTTTCTATAAGGATATCTTTTTTAATTAAATAATCTTTTTTTACTTCCAGCATTTCTGTACCAATTCTTATTGCACGTATATCCTGTACAATTGAGTCGTGAATATCGTAAGAGATTTTTCTGCGTTCTTCTTGCTGGGTTTTTACTCTGATTTTATTTTCAGC
The DNA here is from genome assembly GCA_016290335.1 of Treponema sp. The sequence continues at coordinate 4,575 of JAEETM010000086.1, forward strand.
TTCTTTAAAACCGTTTATCCGCAGCATAAGAATGCAAATCGTGCCACCAAGCAGAAGGGTAATAAATACAAGAAGCAAAATCATAAGAGTGGAAGGATTTAAATATCTGCTTTGTTTTTGTAAGGCCACTTTTTCCAGTTCCAGTTTTTGTGTGTATGTAGAGAAAGCTTTTTTATCATCAAAATGAATAGATTTGTTTCCGTCGTAAAGCCATAAAGATTTTGAATCAATATCACTAAGAACAAGTCCGTAATCAGATATTTCCATTGGAGCTACATATCCTGAATTATTATAATAAGAATACATGTCATATAATTTTGTGTGTATTTTTGATAATTGAGCGGGCTGTGTTATATAGAAGCCTTCCTCTGAGTCTTCAATTTTAAATACTTCTCCCCAATCGAAGCTCCAGTTCTTTCCTGTTAAAGTTCTTTTTTCAGAACCATAATTCATAGTAAAGTATACGGAGCCATCAAAGACAATAAGGAATAAATCATTAAAACTAAAATCAAGCCTGCCATAGAAAACTGAATTACTTGAAATATAACTTATTGCTGACTTTGAAGTTGGATTTCCCTTTTCATCTGCAACAAAAAGATGTTTATAAAGGGGGAAATTACTTAAACTATCAGTTTCATGGCAGAAGTCTTCTACAAGATTTGAATTAACTATATATTTTGCAGCTTCCATATTTGTTAGAGTTTTACCTTTATCATCAGTAATACAAAAAACAGGATTTACGCTTGGGTCGGCAAAACTTAGGCAATAATTTAGAAACCCCTTATAATCGGGGGCAGAACGTTTCAAATAGAACCGTGTGGCATTTTTAAAAAACCAGTCGTTAATCCGCATATATTTTCGAAGGTTTTCTTTTACCATTAAGCCTTCGGAGTTTTTTGTAACTGCATAAATACCCGAATCTTGTTCTGTTTGAATATCAAGTTCATTTGAATAACCAGTATGTACGGCAAAATATAGGGTTTCTTTTTTTGGATTATAGGCAAGGCTTGTTATGGGGTCGTCTTCTTTGTCGTATATTTCAAAAAGTTCACTGGATTTTTCTGGTTCAGCAATATTTACTGCAAGTACTCTATATATAAAGTCTCTTTTTAATCTCAGATGCACAAAATAATAACCGCTTTTTTCATCAGTTACATAATCATAAACTCTGCAGGCTTCATAGTTGTTCTGAAGATAATCGTATAAATCTTCTGGAAAGCTTGTAATGTAGGCAGAGAGCTTAAAGTTAAATAATAATAATATGGCTGTAATAAGATAACGAACTCTTTTTTTCATATCTGAAATTATATACGAAATCCTCTGAAAAAAAACAAATAAAAACAGTTTCGCGAAAAAAAAGGAGAAAAACTCCCGAAAGGGTGATGAGATTGTCGTATCAAGTAGGACAATGACACATAATTATTTTTTTGGGACACAAAAATTAGGAGTTTTTTTCCTTTTACAAATCAATTTTTCAAGGTTATTATTTTATTATAAGGGAAAATACTTATTCTCCCTGGTATCCATAATTCTATAGGAGATTAGTTATGAAAAAAATGAAAAATGGATTGCTAAAGAGTGCAGTTCTTGGAATGGGAATTGTACTTTTACTTTTGGCTGGATGTGCGAATGAACCAGAAGCAAAGGTGACACAAGAAGAACACAATGCTAAAAGTAATGAATTGATTAAGTTCAATACAAAGGATGCCAAGTATCTGGCTACACAGTGGACTAAAGCAACACAGGGGAGAGCAGCTAACGATGATGCTCTTGATTCTTTGATTGCACTTGTTCCAGAAACAGATGAAGCTGGAAATCCAGTTACAGATGATAATGGAGACCTTGTTCTTGAAGAAGTAGATGCAATGGAAGTTCCAAAAGAAGAACTCAAGCTTGCAGACTGGTGTGTTCCTCAGCCGGTACGTGAAGTTTATACATGTCCGTATTCAGAAGCAGAACCTGAAGCAAAGGGTGTTTATACTGTATTTGCATGCTATATTGACTGGTGGAAGTATACTGATGATACTCCTGCACCTGGAATCAGTATGGTTATGTACCTTAAGCCTGATGGAACTGTTATAGATGTTCTTAATATCGATGGTAATGTTAGATACTTCCTTACAACCTGGATTAAGGAAAATGACGGTGAAGATTATCTCCAGTTTGATGAAAACGGAAACCTCTTTATGCTTGTTCATGACGATGTAAAGGATGAGTTTGTAATTATCAGATACAATCCTTGCAGTGATATGATTGATACATACAAGCTTAATCTTGGTACAAAATCAACTGTTGAAATAAGAAACTTTACTGTAACAAAAGACGGAAAATATGTATTCCTGAACGTAATGGTTAATGGTCTTAAGAATAATGTTTATGTAATGCCTGTAAACTCTGGTGCAGCTCCAAGTGCATTGTATGAGTATGAGCCTGAAACAGAACCAACAGAGCCTACATGGGCAGTTTCTACAATTTCATTCAATCCTCTTACAAATAACGTTTACTGGTACGTTGATGAATATAATGATCCTCTCCGCAAAACAAGTGGACTTTATGTTGCAAGAAAAACAAGCAGTGGTTATACAAAAGAAGGAGTTAAACGCCATTCTGCAATTGGTTGGTGGGATTTTGTTAGTGTTCTGGAAACTAAGGCTTCTGGAAATCTGGATGGTTCAATTCCTAAGCCTGATAATCCTGATTACAAGGCTGTTATTGATTATTTAATGGATGCTGGTGGTTATGACCGTAGTGTATATCAATTTGATCTTTCTTATTTTAAAGATAAAAAAGATGATAAAGCTCTTACAGTTTCATATTGGAATGAAGAGGAAGGCAAATTAATAAAAGAAACTAAAGATTTTTCTATAATCTATGAAAGTGCAAAAGATGATGAAGGAAAACCTCTTACCGATGAAGCTCTTTTGAAGTTTTTAGTAAATACTTCTTATAAGGACGTTTATGGTTATCCTGATTGGTGTTATGTAAATGGTGATCCAACGAATGCTCTTAATACTGATGTCATTTCTGATTCTAAAAATGCATGGTTAAATCAATGGATAATAGGAACCATTACAGGTGATTTCTTTGTAAATTATTGGTGTGAACCATATAAAGAACCAGATAAAGATGTGAAGTCTGGAGCTGGCGGATACAAAGAAGAAGGGTATTCTCTACCATTCAGTGGTGACGGATTATATATCCAGCCTGTATTCCCATTTGATGTTTTCATTCATAACAAAACAACAGGTAAGTCTTTTGGTAAAGATACTGTGGACGAAACTTATATTAAGAGCAAGCTTTCAAGAAACTATAACGGAATTATTCTTTCAAATGATGAAGGAACCTGGTTGTTGAACGATGTTTGGAGCAGTAAAACAGAGGATAATGATTATGCATTGATGTTCAAGCTTACAGATGAAAATGGAAATTTTGTTTGTACTCAGCCGGATGGACTTGATGAACTTAAGTTTAAACCTCGCTGGTCAAAGGATTATGCACGTGAAGAAACAGACCCTTGGTATAAAAAGCCATTTGCTGCAAACTCTAAGGGTGTTGCTGCACTTGCACAGGGCGGAAAGACAATCTATTATCATTCAGGAAATGAGACTGTAGATTTACTTAAGAATTACAATGGTCCAAAGCTTAGTCTTATCTATTCATTCAACCTTTATGAAGATACACTCGTTTGTAATGGTGTAAAAGAGTTTAACGGTGGTTATGTAATGCTCAGCATCGATCTTAAAGATTATAAGATTACAAAGCTTCCTTTGGAAAAGAAGGTTGAAAGTATGCTTAGCTTGTAAGATTCTCCGATCAAGTCGGAGAATGACACAATGACATTATCGGAAAGTTCCGAATGTCATTGTCGGGCTTGACCCGACAAATCCTCCTTAATAGAAGGCTGTCTGATATTTTCAGGCAGCCTTTTTTTGTTGTTATTAAACAAATATGGTATAATGATTGTATGATAAAACTACAGCGAAATCTTTTACAAAAAAAATCTTTCCTTTTCTTTCTTTTTCTTCTATTATGTTCTCATTATCTTTTCGCACAGGCAGGTAATAAAATGCAGACAGACAGTATACAGTTAATGCAGACAAAAACATCATCAGCAAACGTAATTTTTTCTGATTATCCGGACCCGGACATTATCCGCGTGGACGACACCTATTATATGATAAGCACAACAATGTACTTTATGCCGGGTGGCGTAATCCTGCGTTCATATAATCTTGTGGATTGGGAAATTGCTTCTTATATTTACGACCAGCTTGACGGAACTCCTGCGCAGAGGCTCTGGGATAATAAAGGCATTTACAGTCAGGGAATGTGGGCTGCTTCAATACGACACCACAACGGGCTTTTTTACGTTACCTTTGTTGCAAACGATACTCACCAGACTTATCTTTATACTTCTGAAAAAATTGATGGCCCCTGGAAAATGTCTAACATAAGCGGATTTTATCACGATATGTCTCTTCTTTTTGATGATGACGGAAGGACTTATATAGTAAGCGGTAATACAAATATTCACCTTACAGAAATGGAAACTGATCTTTCAAAACCGAAAAAAGATGGCATAAACAAAATTATCATAAAGGATGAAAGCGATTTTATACTTGGTTATGAAGGCGCTCATTTTTACAAGATAAACGGTAAATATTATATTTTCTTTATTCACTGGCCAAAAGGAAAAATGCGTACTGAAGCGTGCTTTGTTTCCGATAAGGTTGACGGTCCGTATAAAGGGGCTGATGTTCTTTGTTCAGAACATGGCGGCTGGAACAGTGGAGTAGCGCAGGGCGGAATTGTTCAGGCTGTGGACGGTAACTGGTACGGAATGCTTTTTCAGGATCACGGTGCTTTGGGACGCATTCCTGTTCTTGTTCCCGTAAAATGGGAAAATGATTTTCCTGTTTTTGGGGAAGCTGGTAAGGCGCCACTAACAGTCACTGTGCCAGATTCAAAGCCCGATTATAAATACGAGCCGCTTTATTGTAATGATTTTATTGATAAAAATGGAAAGCTTTGTAAACCGTGGCAATGGAATCATATTCCAGATAAACGGTATTATTCTTTTGAAAATGACGGTAAGGCTTCCGGCGGTAAGTTTACACTAACAACAGGAAAAGTAGTTCAGAATATCTGTCAGGCAGCTGATACCTTAACTCAAAGAACGTTTACGGAACACTGTCAGGCAGAGGTAACTCTAGATTTTTCAAAATTAAACGACGGTGATTTTGCAGGACTTTGTGCACTCGAAGGAAATTACGGATTTATTGGAGTTACCAGGGAAGGCGGAAAATATAAGCTTGTAATGGTTGAACGTCAGCCGAATGGTAATCTAAAAAATGCAAATGAGCTTTATGCTGGTGTTGTAAAAGATTCTGTTGAACTTGACGATGGAAAAATTACCGGTGGTAAAAAAGCGTACAAAATCACTTTGAAGGTTGTGTGCGATTTTTCACAGGGAAAGGAAAACGCTCAGTTCTTCTATTATAATCAGCAGACTAAAAAATATGTAAAGCTTGGAAGCAACAAACGCCTGCAGTATTCGCTTGACCATTTTACAGGCTGCCGTTTTGCATTATTTAATTATGCAACTGTAAAAGAAGGAGGCTGTGCAAGCTTCAGTGATTTTAAGTACACTGTTTTGGAATAAGATGAAAAAAGAACCAAAGCTCTCCAGCCTGATTGATAAGGCCGTTTTTGATTATAACCTCATTCAGCGTGGAGACCGCATTCTTGTAGGTGCAAGCGGCGGTAAGGATTCAACTGCACTGATTGAATATCTTGCTAACCGAAAGCTGCGTCCTGAAAATGCAGGTGGCGATTTTGAATACAAGGCTTTATTCATAAAAAGTGATTTTGGTCCGGGTTTTCCACCAAACCTCCGTCAGCTTTTTACGGAATGGAATGTACCTTTTGAACAGCTTGATGTAAATATCCTTGAAAGGGTAAAGCAGGGTGAAAAAATGAACTGCTGGTGGTGCTCAACTCAAAGACGCACAGAGCTTTTAAATTACGCAATAAAAAACGGCTACAATAAAATTGCACTTGGTCATCATAAGGATGACATTTTGGAAACGCTCCTGATGAATCTTTTAAATAAGGGTGAGTTTTCGGCAATGAGCCCGGCCTTCAAGTATGATAAGTATCCAGTTACGATTATAAGACCTTTGTGTTATATTTCTGAAGACCGTATAATTGCTCATGCAAAAGAAAAAGGTTTTGCGGGCTTTACCTGTACCTGTAACTACCAGGATAACTCAGACCGCAAGCTTGCCCGCCGGAAGCTTGAAGCTTTGACCGACGGCGAACAGTCAAAAAAAGACCTTTTGTTCCGTGCCCTGAGTTCTAAGTTTACTTTATGTTAGCTTCAATAAACATCTTTTTAAGCTGCTTAAGATTTTCGCTCAGCGAAACCTTATAAATGTGCGGATTCAAAATCCTCTTGTAAGATTCATCAAAGCATTCAAGCTGTTTTTCCATATTCTTGCGGCTCAAAACTATCTGTTCTTTTTCCGGCAATAAAGGTGATACAGGCTTTCCGTTTTCAATCCGCTTTTTCAAAAGCTCTTCAACCTTAGCAGGAGTAAATGTAAACTGCTGGTAATCAATAATAGGATGGAAAAATCTGTATTCAACTCCGGCTTCAATTTTATCATTTTCAAGGCAGATTATATCAGCACTGGCCATTCCGTTTTCATCATAAAGACGCAGAACTTTTTTTACACCTGGGTTTGTCATTTTTGAAGGATTATCGGAAAACTTCATTGCAGGTTGAATGCAGCCAGCCTGAGCATTGTAACGGCCGCAAAGCTTGTACACACCAGTAAATGCTGATTCTGTTCCGCCAGTCACAAGATTTGTTCCAATTCCCCAACTGTCAATCGGGGCTTTGTTTGCAACAAGTGTAGAAATTATTTCTTCAGTTAAATCATTTGAAACTGCAATTTTTGCATTTTTAAAACCAGCTGCATCAAGCTCACGTCTTACCTGCCGTGACAGATATTCAATATCGCCGGAATCAAGACGGACACCAAAGTTATAGCCTTTGTCAGCAAGTGTTTTCCCAGCCTTAATTGCATTTTTAATACCGGAACCTAGTGTATCGTAAGTGTCTATTAAAAATACGGAGTTTTCGGGATAAAGCTCTGCATATTTTTCAAAGGCTTCAAGCTCAGAATCAAAAGACATTACCCAGGAATGAGCCATAGTTCCCATTACGGGAATGTCATATTTTTTTGCGGCAAGTGTGTTTGAAGTTCCCGCAACGCCACCAATATATGCAGCCCTGGTTGCACTTTCTGCTCCGTCAAAGCCCTGTGCCCGCCTGAGGCCGAACTCCATAATAGGAGCCTTTTTTGAACAGAGCCACATTCGTACAGTTTTAGTTGCAATCAGGCTCTGGAAATTAATAAGATTAAGTACAAGTCCTTCTATAATCTGTGCTTCAATAAGCGGGGCAGAAATCCTTACAAGCGGCTCCTGTGGAAAAACAACAGAGCCTTCATCAATCATATAAACATCACCGGTAAAGTGAAAATCTTTCAGATAAGATAAAAAGCCTTCTTCAAAAAGCTTCTGTTCACGTAAGAATGCAATATCATCATCAGAAAAAGAAAAAGAAAGCAGCTCTGAAAGAAGCGGTTCATTACCGGCCAGAACGGCAAATCCATTGTTAAAAGGATTTTTGCGGTAGAACATATCAAAAACCACACGGTTATTCATCTGCCGCTTCCAGTACCCCTGTGCCATTGTGAGCTCATAAAAATCTGTAAAAAGTCCACCTGTCATTTATTACTCCGGATTGTGAGGTCTTTTGTTATACTTGAATGTAAAGCGTGCTCCTGCGTATCGTCCGACAAATCTGCTTGCTGCTGCCTTAAATTTCCATTTAAAAGAATAGATTGCAGTACGTTTTCCGTTGAACGCTTTTTCCAGACAATGAGCAACAACCTTATCTGCCGGTAAGCCATTTTTTACTTCCGGTCTTGCACCATTGGAAGCAACATTTGCAAACTCTGTAGAAACAGGTCCCGGACACAAAGCGCATACTTTAATACCCTTATCCTTAAGCTCAGCAGAAAGCGCCATAGAAAAGCTGAGAACATACGCTTTTGTTGCACCGTAAACTGCAAAGTTTCCGAGCGGTAAAAAAGAAGCAAGGCTTGCCGTGTTTATGATGATGGAGCCGACCTGTAAAAAAGGAAGCACAACTCCGGTAATTCCGGTAAGGGTAGTGCAGTTCAAATCAACCATATCCATTTCGCGTGTAACGGAAGTTTCTTCAAAAGGACCATAAGTGCCAAAGCCTGCGTTGTTTATGAGCATTCCAACAGTAAGTCCATTTCCGCCTGCGTTGTCCGGGTTTTTATGAATCTCGTTTTCGGTAAGAAAAAACTCTTTGAATCGCTGTACGCCTTCCTTGCCGGAAATGTCCATTGCAACAGGACGTACAAGGTGTTTTTTAATTTCTGAATTGATTCCAAAAGCTGCGCCTTCAAGCTTTTCTGTGCGGCGTGCAATAATCCATATTTCATCGTAAAGGTCTTTTCTGGCAAGCTGACGGGCAAACTCAACGCCCATTCCGGAGCTTGCACCTGTAATAATTGCTATGTTCATAATTAAATTATAACTCTTATATAAAGCACATTCAATCATCGGGTATGCTAAACAGCCTTATTGTTGCACCCGTTGTTTTACAGTATAATCTTACTATGAAGAGAATCTTTATCTTACTGCTTTTGCTTTCAGTTATACCGCTTACATTGTGCGCAAAAAAATTCCCATATACAAAAGAAAATCTGCTTACTAACGAAAGAGAAAAGAAAACTCACCAGAATGCAGGTGCAGTTTATCAGCGGATTAAAGATATAAATCAGCAGAAAATAGATGCGTTTGAAAGCTTTGTTCACGATATGCCGCTGGAAGAAAAAATCTGCCAGCTTTTTATAGAAAACCTTGAAGGCAATACAACTTTTATGCCGGTTGAACATCTTCGTGATATTTCAAATAATCAGGAAATCCCCGAAAGCTCTTATATTATTCCCGGCGGATATCTGTTTTTTTCTTTTAACATTGGCGACAGTCCTGCACAGATTATGGGCTTTACAGATTCAATACGTGAGTTCTGTATGACTAACGGAAAAAATCCGCCGTTTCTTGCCGTTGACCAGGAAGGTGGTTATGTAAACAGGCTAAGGAAAATAAGCGGCCCGCTTCCGTCTTCTCAGGATATTGTAGAAAAAATTGACGCTGATGAAGCTGCCCAGTTATATGGGATGCAGGCACAGCAGATGAAGCTGCTTGGTTTTCATGTAAACCTTGCGCCGGTGGTAGAGGTTTGTACGGATTCCAACAGGGATTTTCTGGCAGAAAGAAGCTTTGGAGATGCTGTACAGGTAAAGAACTACGGAATCGCTGCAATAAGGGCGTATGAAGATAACTGCATTGGTACGGTTCTGAAGCATTTTCCAGGCAACACAAATACCGACCCTCACACAGGTCTTCCGGAAATCAAGCTTGAAGAAAAAGAGCTTTTTGAATCTCTGGAGCCGTTTGAAGAGCTTATAAAACAGAATCCTTCAGGCATACTTATGTCGCACGCAAGAACAAAGGCTGTTGACGGGAAAGTTCCTTCGTGCCTTTCTCATGTCTGGGTTACGGAAATCCTGCGTAATAAATATGGCTACAATGGTATAATTTTTTCTGATGATATTTTTATGGGTGCTCTTGCTTCCAACGGTTATGCACCAGAAAAAGCTGTTGTTATGGCGGTAGAAGCTGGCATTGACTGCATTATGATTTCGGAAAAAAGGATTTTAAAGCCTGCACGCGTGCTTTATAAAACTGCCTGTGAGAATCCTGAGTTTGCGGCTAAAATTGAGGCAGCGGTAAAAAGGATTCAGCGTTTTAAGCTTGATATTGGGATTTTAGAGCTTGCTGATGATGGAAGTGGCGCTTATGTGATTAAGGCAGCAGTGGCAGATGAT
>JAEETM010000020.1 GCA_016290335.1 Treponema sp.
TGCTGTTACTATAAGCATTTAATCTAAAAATGGAGAGGTTTATGACAAAAAATCATACTAAACTCATCAGTAAAATCACATTAATCGTTTCAATTATCACAATTTTCTGCAGTCTTTTGAGCCTTGCAGGCTGCGGTTCCACAAAACAGGAAGGTTTAACACCGGAAGAGCTTGCTTTAAAACAGGAGCTTGAAGAAGAAGCCCGCCTTGAAAAAAAACACCCTACAAAGGTTGTTTGGGAAGCAAAAAATGCAGAGGACCAGCTTTTTATTACTGGTTCCACATCTGACTATGATCACATACCTGATGTTGACTATAATGGAAACCTCCGTGTAATTGATTTTGGAAAAGGACTTGATTTAACCGGCTACAATTACCTGAACATTGAGTTTTATTGCCCCGAAGACAGCAATCACTATGAAATTGATTTTAATTGTTTGTCCACAAAGCCTTATGAAAAAGTTGCCATACTAGGTTCCTTAAGTACAAAAGAAGCTAAAACAATTCAGTCAACCTTTGGTGTAAATCATCAGGAGTTTCCAACAAATGTTTCCGGCACTTTTGAAGTAAGAAAAAACACAACAAATACCCTTAATAGAATAGTTGTTTTTGCTTACGATGCCTTTGGAAGAGTCCAGGGAGAGATTCCAGATGTAAAGGTTTGCATAACCAAGGTAACTGCCACAAACAAAAAGCTTAGAAATGACCCCGAAAAAGATGCAGTTATTTTCAAGGCTCCGGAACCAGAAGGCTTTAAAATCGTAACTCGAGAAGAAGGCAATTATAGTGGCGGAAACTACATTTCTCTTGGTGAATGCAACTTGGAAAACTATAAATACCTTAATTTTGAGCTTTACAGTCCAAACAGCGAAAGATTTTTGGTAAATGCTGCCGGTTGGAGCGGAACCTACAGAACCGGCGAAGTTCCTGAACGAATTGCAAACTTCGATATACTCCTTTCAGATACTCCGCAGACTTATCAGATTCCATTTGGGAAATATAAAGGCTACTGGTACGATTGGGTAGATGGAAAAGATGTAAAAAAGCCTGTTACCGACAATCTCTTGCATGGCATTGATTTTTCAGCACGAGATACAAATGATGACTGGGCAATCCTTGGTGATGTTGAAATATATGTTAAAAGCATAACCGCAACTAACAAAAAGCTTGAAAATGACAAGACTAAGGATAAGGTTATATTTGCTGCTAAAGAGCCGGAAGATGGTCTTATTGTAACAAAAGTTTCAAAAGCCTATGAGTTCCCTGTATATATGGATTTGGAAGGTTACGATTATCTGAACGTTGAGGTTTACAGTCCTAATAGTGATATGAATATAGTTGGCTTTGATTTCCGTAACTATGAAGTAGGCGATCTTCTTGGCGAAATAAAAACATTACTGACTTCTGAACCTCAAATAATTCAGATTCCTTTTGGCAGGAATAATGACTATGATGACTGGTCAACAGGAAAAAGAGTTGTAAAACAGGCTACTACAGACTTTTTGGAGCGATTCTATGTTTGGGCAAAATCTCCGTATGATGTTGATGTAGGTAAGATAGAGGTTTATGTAAAGAGCGTAACTGCTACAAATAAAAAGCTGGAAATAGATCCTAATAAAGATAAAATCATTTATTATGACGCAGAACCACAAAAGCATAAAATATCAAGCTACACAAACGGGGATTGGGCCTGGTTAAAAACAGGAAAGGTTAATCTTGAAGGCTACAATTATTTGAATCTTGAACTTTACAGTCCTGACAGCGGTAATAATCTTGTTAATTTCAGTGGCAGATATAGAGATGGCGAAGTAGCAAGCCTAAAGTCTACTCTAACAAAAACTCCACAGATTATTCAGATTCCATTTGGTAAGGGTAACGGATATTGGATTGAATGGCCAGACGGTAAAAAAACTTCTTACCTTTACGAAAACAATATTCTCTATGATTTTGGAATCTGGGTTGAAGATGAAAATGGTAACCGAAAAGCAAATGACATTTATGTAAAAAGCATAACTGCCACAAACAAAAGCTTAAATGATCCTACTAAAGATAAAGTTGTTTATAAAGCACCAGAAGCAGAAGGTCATAAAATAACTACAATTGACGGCTGGCAATGGCTTCCTGTTCCAAAAATGAATCTTGAAGAATATGAATATTTGAACTTTGAAGTTTACAGTCCTAACAGCAACAACTATTCTGTTTGTCTGCTGCCTAGAGATCACGCTGGAGACATTGGTATTGTAGATGCACTTCTTACAAAAAAGCCGCAAATCATTCAGATTCCGTTTGGTAAAGATAAGGGCACCTACGATAACTGGGATTCCGGAGAAAAGGTTGTTACTCCTTATGCAAGCAGTTGTCTGTGGGACCTTGCAGTTTGGGCAAGAGATGTTGAAAATGACTGGCATAACGTACCAAATGTTGATGTATACGTAAAGAGTATAACAGCTACAAACAAGAAGCTTAATGCTGACACCTCAAAAGATAAGGTTGTTTATTTGGCACAGGAACCTAACGGACATAAAATAACTACCTGCGATGGCTGGTCTTTCCTTGCTACAGGAAACCAAATACTCGACAACTACAATTATTTGAATATAGAGCTTTCAAGTCCAAACAGCAAGGATTATGTTGTAAACCTGAGTATGCGTGGAGGAGACGGCGAAACCGGAAAGCTGGAGGCTCTTCTTACAAACAAGTCTAAAACCATTCAAATACCTTTTGGAAAAGGCAATGGAACTTATGACGACTGGTCTACTGGCGAAAAGATTGTAAAACCTTATACAGCAAATCAGATTTGGAATGTTGCCATCTGGGCACTTGATATGCCAGGCGGCTGGAAAAACATTCCTGGAGTTGATGTTTACATAAAGAGCATAACTGCTACAAATAAAAAAATTGCAAATGACCCGACAAAAGATATGGTAATTTTTGAATCCAATGAGTCTACTGGTTACAAGTTAACTACAAAAGATGACGGTTGGCAAGATTTACCAATTGGTAAATGGAACTTAGAAGGCTATAAATATTTGAACATAGAGCTTTATAATCCTAACAATGATTATTATCAATTCGAGCTTGATGCTTGGGGAAATAATGAAAAGCCTATAGATGACCCGAATAAGTTTATGCCAAAAGGTGTTTTTGTTACACAGCATCCAATTAGCGAATATTGGGATGATTGGTCTAATGGAACAAAAGTCACTAAAAAAGTTACGGGTAACACTATTTCTTTCTTTTCTATGTGTATACACAACCTTATAAACAACACAAATATGGGTGGCGTTGAGTTCTATGTTAAACGGATAGTGGCAACTAACAAAAAACTTGAAGAGCCTAAACCAAAAGAAAAGGTTGTTTTTGAAGCACCTGATTCCAAGGGCTATAAATTAACAACAGGCAAAGAATGGTGGAGTCTTAATTTTGGTGAGTGGGATTTGGAAGGTTATAAATATTTGAACATTGAGTTATACAGTCCTAACATCGGTAACAATAAGGTAGAGTTCCACGGATGGGGTGGCGGAGAACGGGTTGCACCTTTTGAAGCAGTTACTCTTACAAATGAAGTTCAGGTTATTCAAAGAATATTTGGCACCAACGTCGAATATTGGGATGATTGGGTCGATGGCAAAAACGTACAGAAAAAATCTACCAGCAATAAACTCAGTAGTCTGGCTTTTTCTGTACACAACCCTGATAACTGGGATTTTGTTGAAGGTGTAGACCTTTACATTAAACGCATTTGGGGAACTAATACGCCAGTGAAAGAATAGATCATCGGGTCAAGCCCGATGATGACTCAATGCCATTCCCATGCAAGTCTGTCATTCCCGTGCCCGACACGGGAATCTACCGTTTCTTTGCTGCCGGGCACTTGTGAGGCATTCCAGGACCATACTGGCAGCGAGGACAATTAAAGCATTTTACATAAGAAGCTTTTTTGCCCGAGCTGCTTTCATCATCATCAGATGATGTTAGTGTTGCCTCACAAAAAGCCGGATCAGCAAGAAGAGCACGTCCCAAATCCACAGTATCTGTAAGTTCGTTTTCTATAAGATAGCGTGCAAGCGAAGGCTCTAAAATACTGTTTACGCAGGAAACCGGTACACGCCCGGCTGCCCCGTTTAGAAAAATACTCGTGAAACTTTACTCCAAGCTTACAGATTTGGTTATAGGGTTCGCCCTCCTCTTTTAAGCTTGGATCATTCCACTCAATTCCCGTAGAAACCTGAAGATAATCGCAGCCGGCTTTTACATACTCTTCTGCAATACTGATTGCGGTGGCAACATCAGGTTCAATTCCTGCAGTACGAACAGAAATTATAAAATCTTCGCCGCATTTTTCACGAATCATTTTTATTATTTCAACAGCAAAGCGGGCTCTATTCTCATCACTTCCGCCATACTCATCCTTACGAAGATTTGTTTTCTTTGAAATAAACTGATTGATTAAATAACCATGACAACCATGCAGCTGGATTCCATCATAACCAGCCTGCTTTGCCCTAACTGCCGCAGCCACAAAGCTTTCCTGCATTTTGTGTATTTCTTCCAGAGTCATTTCGCGGGAAAGCTGAGTTGGAGTTTTTTCATCACGCCACAAAGGAATTGGCACCGCAGAAGGACCAATGGCTTCTCCACATTCAGGGTTAGAGGTAATTCCCGTGTGATTAAGCTGAATCAGCATAACTGCACCATTTTTGTGGCAGGCCTCAGTTATCGCCCGGTGACCTTCAATCTGAGAATCTTCCCAAAGGCCCAGATGAATCTTTCCGAAGCGACCATCCGGAGTAACTGCCGTTGCTTCAACACAAATCAAACCGCATCCATGTTCAGCCCGTGCCTTGTAATGGTCAATGTGCTTTTGTGTTACTTTTCCATCCTCACCTGCATAATCAAACTTAACAGTTGGAGCCATTGTAAGCCGGTTTTTTACTACAGTTTTATTGATGGTGATTGGGTCAGTTACTTTTGTCATAATTATTTCCTCTATGATTATAGTTTACCATAATTTATAGAAAAAACATCCTAAAATAACAGCTTTTTATATTTACATTGACAGAATAAGGTTCAATGGTATAATTATAGAATAGATATTCGGATTTAATCCGACAATCTGGAGAGTTTTATGGGAAAAATCATTAAATCCTCTTTTAAGAAATTAGTCGCTAAACTTTTTCAGATTCTTGGAATCTCTTCACTTATGACAGCATTTGGCTGTGGAAATGCTTTTGTAGCTGCTTATGGATCAAAAACTGTAGAGCAAGTGGATATGTACGGTACTCCAAGTAACTTTTTTACTCTTGATGGAACCGTAACTGATTCAAATGGAGAACCTATAAAAGGAATAAAAATCACTGCAAAAGGAAATCACGAGGATGCTCCGTCCGAAGACTTTACTTTTACTTATTCTGATGAAGAAGGCAATTACAGCATCAAATGGAGAGATAGTAACAGAAGTGAAATGAACTTTATTGTTACCGCAGAAGATGTTGACGGAGCAGAAAACGGTTCTTTTGATGATAAAGCCATAAATGTTGATTTCTCAGAAACCAAAAAAAATAAAGAAGATACCTGGACAACAAAATACAAAATCACAGGCAAAAACATTACACTTGACGAAAAATCTGACACAGAAAACAAAGAAGAATAAATATGGGAAAAATCATTAAATCATCATTTAAGAAAATAATCACCAAGGTTTTTCAAGTTTTGGGTATATCATCTATTCTTACATCTTTTGGAAGCTGTATTGAGATTGCATACGGTTCTCCAGATTACCCTGTAATGTATGGTGTGCCGGGAAACTTCTTTACATTAGAAGGTACAATTACCGATGAAGATGGGAATGCAATCAAAGGTATTGAATTAAGCGTAAAAGCCAAAGCTGACGTACCAGGTAATGAAGAAGATGATGGCGAACAGAAACAGTTTTATGTTTTTTCTGAAAACGAAATTACAGGCGATGATGGCTCTTTCTCTCTATATTGGAATGACCATGATTATGACAATCTTGATTTTACTATTTACATAAAAGATATTGATGGCGAAGAAAATGGTTTGTTTAATGATATTACAGAGGATGTATCATTTAACAAAAGCAATTCTACTGGTGATAAAACCCCTTTTGGTAATGGAAAATATAAAATTACTGGAAAAACAATAAAATTGACAAAAAAAACTGACAAAGCTGACATAGAAAACAACGAGGAATAAAAAAGAAATGAAAAAAATAACCTGGACCTGGAAAAAGATTGTTACTTTAATTGGCACTGCATTTGGAATTGGAATGCTTGTTTCCTGTTACGGTATGCCGCCAAATTGGTCGCCAGACGATTATGATGGTTCTGAATATGAATATAATGATGATGAAGAAGATGATGATATTGAAGACAGCAACGTTATATCATTAACAGATATTAAATAAAATAACTATGGACTTTCCTACTTCATTTAAATATTCATTATTCCGCCTCTATAGAAAATCTGTAATTAAAAAGCACAAGCTCAATTATCTTTTTTGGGAATGTACCCTGCGCTGTAATTTAAACTGTCTTCACTGTGGAAGTGACTGTCTTAAGCAATCAGAAATACCAGACATGCCTGTCCAGGATTTTATAAAAGTGCTTGATGACATAAAAGCCAAAAATCCCGAAAAAAGACTGATGATTTGCATTACCGGCGGCGAACCGCTTTTGCGCAATGACCTTGAACTTGTCGGTCGTGAAATAATGAAACGTGGGTACAACTGGGGAATTGTTACAAACGGAATGCTTCTTACACCTCAAAGATTTATTTCTCTGATAAATGCCGGAATGGGGTCCATGAGCTTTAGCATTGACGGCTTTGAAAAAGAGCATACATATTTGCGCGTAAATCCACAGTCTTACAAAAAGGTTTGCGAAGGCATTCAGCTTGCGGTGAGCTTTCAGGAAAAATACGGCCCCCGTTTGATTTTTGATGTAATCACCTGCGTACACAGCAAAAACCTTGAGATTCTTCCAAAGCTCCGTGACGATTTAATTGAACGAGGTGTAAAGCAATGGCGAATCTTTTCTATTTTCCCGGAAGGACGCGCCGGCAGGAACGAACTTTCACTTTCAAAAGAAGATTACAAAAAGATGATGGACTTTATTGTAGAAACCCGCAGCTATAAGGATTCTAAAGGACGATCTATTCACGTAAATTATGCCTGCGAAGGCTGGCTTGGAAAATACGAGCTTAAAGCCCGCGACTACTTTTTCTTCTGCCGTGGCGGTGTGAATGTTGGCTCTGTAATGTGCGACGGTTCAATAAGTGCCTGTTTGAGTGTGCGCGGAAAAGATTTTATTCAGGGTAACATTTACGGAGAAAGTGCTGTTAGCAAAGACAAACAAGTTTGCGTAAGCTTTATGGATGTATGGAACAATAAGTTCCAGAATATGCGCAACCGCAACTGGGCCAAGCACGGCAAATGCAAAAACTGCAAGCAATGGAGCAAATGCTGGGGCAACGGCTTGCACCTTCATCACGACATGGAATGCGAAGTTGCCCACTGTAATTTTGAGCTGTTGAATTAGAGATTTCCGTGTCACGCACGGAAATGACATACCAGCGGATTAAATAAAGTTAAACGGCGTTGCTTGATATACATAGTAATTCAGCCAGTTTGAATAAAACAAGTGAGCTGTTGCGCGCCAGTAGCTGGTTGGCATTCGGTTGGCAATATTCATTGGGAAATAATTTTTTGGAAGCGGAACCTTCATGCCCTTATCAATATCGCGGTAGAACTCCTGGGCAAGTGTAAGCGTATCGTATTCAAGGTGGCCTGTCATAAAGATTTCGCGGTTATCCTTTGATTTTATAATTGTAACACCGGCCTCTGCACTTTCTGCAAGAATCACCAAATCTTTACAAGCCAGCACATCTTCCTTATGAAGCGTTGTATGGCGGCTCTGCGGAATTGGGAAGGTATCATCAAAACCTCGCATAAGCGGTTCGCCTTCTACACAACGTTCATTCATAAAAATGCCGCTCATCTTGCGTTCAAGCCCGTATTTTTTAATTCCATAGTGATGATAAAGCCCCGCAAAGCTTCCCCAGCAAACATAGAGTGTTGAGAATACATTTTCCTTTGCATAATCCATAATCTCGCAAAGCTCTTTCCAATAATCAACCTGCTCAAACTCAAGCTGCTCAACAGGCGCACCAGTAATAATCATACCGTCATACTTCTGTTTAAATATTTCGCTGGAAGGAATATAAAACTTATCAAGATAGGTTTCATCGGTATTTTTGCTTGAATGCTGTTCCATTCTCACAAGAGAGATTTCAATCTGAAGTGGTGTGTTTCCGAGCAGACGAAGAAGCTGGGTTTCTGTAACTTCCTTGGTAGGCATAAGATTAACAATCGCAATTTTAAGAGGACGAATATCCTGACTGGCGGCGCGTTTTTCCGTCATCACAAAGATATTCTCTTTTTCCAAAATCTTACAAGCTGGCAAATCCGATTGAATCTTTATTGGCATAGCTAAATCTCCTGATAGGAACTGTCATTATCGGGCATGACCCGATAATCGTTTGTTTAGCGTTTATTATAGCAAAAACGTCAATCGTTTGCTATAATATTTATTATGTCAATTGAAAATGATAGAAAAGGTGCAATTAAAAAACTTAAGCTGCTTACGTATAATTCCAAATCAAATATAGAAACTTTTCGCGAAAAACTAAATGCGGCTTATCAGACAATTTTTCTCCCTAACAATGTTGAAGTATCTGAATATAAATATGGCAACGTTAATTGCGACATTCTTATGCCAGAGATTTACGCTTCCAACAGAATAATGATTTACATTCACGGCGGCTGCTTTTCCGGCGGTTCAAAAGAAGCCTGGCGCGGATTCTGTTCTTCACTGGCAACAAAATGTTACTGTCGTGTTGTTGTACCCGAGTTTCGTCTGGCACCTGCATTTCCCTATCCTGCCGCAATCGAAGACATTCAGGGAGTTTTCCGCTCGGTGTTCACAGAAGAGCAGATTTCCGCCTCCTTGAATAACGAAAAAGGTGCTAAAAACTCGCTGCCAGAAATTATAATTGGAGCTGACGGTTCTGGAGCTTCTATTGCCTGCGCACTTATTTTTAATCTTCGTGAACGCTACAGAAACTGCATTAAACATCTTATTCTTTTTTCTCCCTGGCTGGACCTTTCCGAAAACTCAAAGCTTATGACTGTAAAAAAGGCCGCTGACGAAATCATCACTACGGACGTTTTAAGAAAAAGCACTTCTGATTATACCTTTGCTTCTAACACAAACATTCCGTTTGTTTCTCCACTTCTCGCTGAAGACGAAATGCTAAAAGCGTTTCCACATACATTTATTCAGATGGGCGGAAAGGAATTACTGCTGGAAAATGCAAAGACCTTTGCCGAAAAGCTTACCTCGCTTGGAAACAAATGCGAGCTGGATGTTTGGCCAGATATGATGTTTATGTTCCAGATGGCAGATGAATATCTTCATGAATCGCACCTTGCGCTGGATAAGGTTGGCAAGATTGTAACGGAGGATTCTGCCGGAAAGTCTGCGGTAGAAATTGAAAACAAACCAAAGCTGGAACACAGTCTGCGTTCGGAAGCCTGAAGGGGTACAAATGGAACTTTTATCGCCGGCGGGAAATGTAGAAAAACTTTCTTATGCTTATGCCTATGGAGCAGATGCCGCCTATATTGGTCTCAAAAAGTTTTCTCTGCGAATCAAAGCCGATAATTTTTATGAGGATGAATACAAAAAAGTTGCAGAGCTCAAGGCAAAGTATCCGGGCAAACGACTTCATTGTGCTCTCAACATTTCTTTCCACGACGACGAAATAGATGCCCTCAAACAAAACCTCGATTATTTTAAGCTCTACCCTATCGACGCCTTTATTGTTCAGGATATTGGAATTGTTCCTTTACTGCAAAAGGAGTTTCCAAAGGTTCAGCTTCATCTTAGTACACAGGCAAGCTGCGTTAATTCTGAAGCAGTAAAGATGTATAAAAATATTGGATTTTCGCGAATCGTTCTTGGAAGAGAAATCTCCCTTGACCAGATTAAGCGCATAAAGGATTCAGTACCCGATATGGAGCTGGAAACCTTCTGTCATGGGGCCATGTGTATTGCCTATGCAGGCCGCTGCCTTATGAGTGCCTACCTTACCGGACGAAGTGCTCAAAGCGGATTCTGCTCGCACACCTGCCGCTGGGAATACAATGTTCTTGCTGATGGAAAAAGTGTTGCAGCTAATACAATTGATGGAACGAAACCATCATCAGAAAACCACATAATCACACCGGCGGAAGCTAAAGAACTTGCCCAAAGCGGAAAGCTTCTTTTGGAAGAGCACCAGAGACCGGGTGAATACTTTCCTGTTTTTGAAGGTGATGATTTTACTGCAGTCCTTTCATCAAAGGATTTACGGATGATTGAACATCTTGCGGACTTTAAGGCAGCGGGTGTTGATTCAATCAAAATTGAAGGACGAATGAAAAGCGTTTACTACGTTGCAATGGTTACGCGCGCCTACCGGAAAGCACTCGATGCAATGGAAGGCAAAATCACTGCACAGGAAGCACAACCATTTATTGACGAGCTTGAAAATGTAAGTCACCGCGAAAGCACAACAGGTTTTTATTACAATAAGACCGAAGCCGATCAGACAACTATTGGTGCGAGTGATTCAAAATACCAGCTGGCTGCCGAAATTGACCGGGAAGTTACCGGCGACGAGTTTGAGGGGATTTATCAGCTTGGACAGGAAAAATACAAAAAGTTTACCGACGAGCTTGATTCAATGCACCCAAAAGCAAGAGAAGCCCGCCTTAAAGATTTAGAGCTTCACACCGACCGTAAGGTTATTCCTTTTGAAAAGCATGACGGCTGGAAAATGTATTCCATCACCGCGCTGAATATGATTAAGGCTGATGAAAACGTTGAGTTTATTTCTCCTGAGTTTGTAAGCATAACTGCAACACCACAAGAGTACTACATCATCAATCCAGAAACAGGAACAAAGCTCAATTGGGTTTGCGACGGTCACCCTTGCGTGGTTTACACAAAATACACGCTTCCACCAGCTTCCCTTTTGCGCACCCTAGACCCCGACTACGTTGAAGGAAAAATCAGAGATACGGGAAGATAGATATCCGGGGCAAGCCCGAATATGACAGAGCTACAACAAATTATGACAAATGCGAGGTAATTATGAACTACTACGACAAAAATGATTGCGCACCGGTTCCACCAATGGGCTGGAACAGCTACGACTACTACAACACAATGGTAAACGAGCAGCAGGTTCGTGCAAATGCAGAATACATGGCAAAAAATCTTAAGCAGCACGGCTGGGAATATGTGGTCATTGACATTCAGTGGTCAGACCCGAATGCAGGCTTTCACAATAAGGATGGAGTTCAGTACATTTCGTTCAGTCAGTTCTGTCTGGATGAGTTTTCCCGCCAGATTCCGGCTCCTAACCGCTTCCCTTCAAGTGTAAACGGTGCGGGCTTTAAGCCACTTGCAGATTACATTCATTCGCTTGGTCTTAAGTTTGGAATCCACATCATGCGCGGTATTTCAAGATTTGCGGCTCATAATCATCTTCCTATAAAAACTCACGACGGTAAAAAAATCACTGCCGACCAGATTGCAAATGCTTATTCAACCTGTGCCTGGAATCCTGATATGTATGGAGTTGACGCAAACAAGCCTTATGCCCAGGATTATTATGATTCGATTTTTGAATTGTATGCTCAGTGGGGCGTTGATTTTGTAAAAGTTGATGACATCTGCCGCCATGTTAAAGAACCATTCTACGAAAAAGAAATGATAATGATGGCGCGCGCAATTGAACGCTGTGGCCGCCCGATTGTTTTCAGCCTGAGCCCGGGTCCTGCTGTGATTGAAAAGGCCCACCAGTACGAGCGTTTTGCAAACATGTGGCGCATCACCGACGACTTCTGGGATGACTGGAAGCTTTTAAAGGCAATGTTTGAACGCTGCGAAGTTTGGCAGAAACATTCAGGCGACGGTAACTGGCCGGACTGTGACATGCTCCCGATGAACGTTCTTGGCTATGGATGGGCTGCTGACGATGCAGAACACAAAGGCTGGAAATCACGCTTTACAAAAGAAGAAACCCGTACAATGATTACGCTCTGGAGTATTTTCCGTTCACCGCTTATGCTCGGCACAGATTTGCCTCAGTTAGATAAAGCTAACCTTGAGCTTATTACAAACGACGAGATTCTCGCAATGAACAAGGCAAGCTCCCAGGCCTTCCAGTCAACCGACAGCTCCGACCAGAATATTGTTATCTGGGTAAACGAGTGCGATGATAACGTTTCTTACTACGAGTGTTACTTTAATGTAAGCGAAGAGCCTCAGACAATAAAGTTGAACCTTACCGTAGGTGCAAAAGACAATATCCGCGACCTGTGGACCCACAAAGATTTAGGTGCCAGAACTGAGTTTACTCTCAAACCGCACTGCTGCAAGGCCTTTAAGATTACGGTGAGCAACTAGTTTTCCGCACGCACCATCTTCCAAAGAACCTCATTTATTGCAATTGTACTACATAATATGGTAAAATAGCGCATTATGGATTTAATCAAAAAACTCGATGAATGTGAGAAACGCTTTGCAGTTGTAAGCGAAATGGTAATGGACCCAAATCTGGTCAAAGATGCAAAGAAATACAAGGACACAATGCGCGAACATGGTTATCTGTCAGATGTGTGCGCTCTTTACGATGAATACAAAAAGATTCTGAACGGCATTAAAGATGCTAAAGAAATGATTACTAACGAAGATGATGTTGAAATGCGCGAAATGGCACGCGAGGAATTAAAGGAGCTTGAAGAAAAACAGCCGAAGATTGAAGAAGATATCAAGCTTAAACTCGTTCCGCCTGATCCGCTTGATGAAAAGAACATTATTCTTGAAATACGTTCTGCTGCCGGTGGTGATGAAGCTTCGCTTTTTGTGCGCGACCTTTGGGAAATGTACTGCCACCTTGCAGACCGAAAAGGCTGGAAAACAGAAACAATGGAAGCTCAGGAAACTGAGGTTGGCGGTTTTAATAAAATTGTAACTTCAATTTCGGGCAAGTTTGTTTACGGAACTTTGAGATGGGAATCTGGTGTTCACCGTGTACAGCGCGTTCCTCAGACAGAATCTCAGGGAAGGTTACAGACCTCTACCGCAACCGTTGCCGTTTTGCCGGAAGCCGAAGAAACAGAAATTGAAATTAAAGACAGTGATGTTCGCGTTGACGTTATGCGTGCCGGTGGACCTGGTGGACAGTGTGTAAACACAACCGACTCTGCAGTTCGTCTTACTCATATTCCAACCGGTATTGTTGTTATTCAGCAGGATGAAAAATCACAGATTAAAAACAAGGCAAAGGCTTTCCGAGTTCTCCGCGCCCGCCTTTTTGATCTGGAAGAAAGCAAAAAACAGGCAGAACGCGCAGCAGCCCGCTCAAGCATGGTAGGCTCTGGTGCCCGTTCCGAAAAAATCCGCACCTACAACTTCCCTCAGGACCGCGTTACCGACCACCGCATCAACCTTTCGCTCCACAACCTCCCGGGCTTTATGATGGGCAACATGGACGATATGCTCGATGCCCTGAACGTTTACGCAAAGGAAGAACAGCTCAAGGCTGATGTTTCGGCACTGGAAGGTTAGCTTACAGTTCCTTCAACATCCTTTTATTCTCATACATCTCTACATCAGCGCGCTTCATTACATCAGCAAAGGATTTATCTGTAGAAGGATCATATACTGCAAAGCCAGCTGCAAAGGATTTTTTCTCTGTAAGCGGAACCTGTTTTTTAATTTCGGTTATGCCAAACTCAAAAACATCCTTTTTTATCTGTTCAAGGTTGTCGAAATCATCAGTCTGTAAAACTGCAACAAACTCATCGCCACCAATCCTGTAAACCGGGCTGTGTTTAAAGAAATTGCAGATTATTTTGCAGCAATTGATGATATAAACATCTCCATTATCGTGTCCAAAGGTGTCGTTTACAATTTTCAGGTTGTTCAAATCGCATTCACAAACAGCAAACTTTACTTCCTGAGGATTTTCTTCAATCAACTTATCAAAAGCTTTAATTCTGTCATTGTAGGAAACCCGGCTCATAACCTTTGTAAGCGCATCATGACTGGAAATATTCTTTTCGATATTGATTTTTTCTATCATTATGTGACGGAAAATGTTCTGTAAACATATGTAAAGAAGGGTTGCCGTAACACAAATGCTCATATAACCGGAGTTTATGCTGCCATCTATTATATTTGCGGTCTGCCCTACTATCATTATACAGGCAATAAGGATGATATTGATGAGGTTTCTGAGCCTTGAACGTATTCCAATTCGTATAAAAACAAGAAGAATATACAAAAAGCTGATTCCGCAGAAAAATATATAAAGAAAATACAGGTTTCCGCGCTGGAAATTACCGTTTGAATCTATGTAAAAGATTATTCCTGTAAAAAGCGAAATAATTTCTATGATTACGTGAAAGCCCATTAATACCAGCATGGGCCTGAACTTTAACTGCATTCCACAGCTGCGTGCAAGACAAATTGCCAGATATGGAGAGATTGAAAACTCTACAAATGTAATAAACCAATGGAGATATATCGGAGATTCAGGCATTTTATCAAGATAAACACCAAAATATTCACAAATAGCCCCAACAGCCGCCATTATGAAGGAAATCCTGAACCATTTTATGTCGGTTTTGTTCAGGATAGTGTTTTTTCCTACATCAATTGCCAGAATAATCATGCTGATTACACAGATAATTATTGTTACGGTATAGTTATAATCCATAAATATTTCTCACAAAGGATTTATGATTAAATATTATACAATGAGAATTGCAATATGACTAATAAAAAAATATTAATTAGGTTACAGTCTAATTCTGTGGTTTTTATTTTGAGATTTTTAAATTATATAGTATACTTATGTTAGTTAAAAATCTTAGCCAATCTTAATATTTTTATGAGAGTTTTTTTATGTTATTCGGTTATAAAATACTTATTTACGTTACTTCCAACATTCATAAAGAAGAGTTTGCTAATTTTATTTCAGAGCTTAACGACAAACTCATTGCACAAAACTGGCGTATTTTTACTTTTTCTTCTGATTCCGATTTTTCAAAGGACGACGATAAGGACAACAAAAACACTATTGGCAGAAAAAAGTTCTTTGAGCTTATTAATTTTGATATTGTTGATGCGCTTATTATTTCTGAAGCACGCATTCTGGACCAGCAGCTTAAAGAAAGTCTTTATCAGAAAGCAAAAAGCCACAATATTCCTGTAATTAACATGGGCGGTAAAGAGAAAGGCAACTATAACATCTGCTTTAATCAGGAAATAGGCTTTGAAAAGCTTGTACGCCACGTTGTAGAACACCATCACGTAAAAGACTTACATTTTATTGGCGGTACCCCAGATTCCGAAGAAACTCTAATGCGTCTGGAAGCCTTTAAGCGCGTTCTTGCAGACAACAACATTCCGTTCAGAAGTAATATGGTCAGCTACGGATATTTCTGGGATTTGCCTACAATCAAGGTTGCCCAGGAGCTTATTGATTACGGAAAAATGCCGGAAGCCATCATTTGTGCAAATGATACAATGGCCATTGCGGTAAACTCCGTGCTTGAACGCAACAATATTGCCTGTCCGGAGGATGTAATTGTTACCGGTTATGACGGAATCAGCGCAATCTATTATTCATCACCAAAAATAACTTCTGTTTCCTGCGATTCCCGTAAAATTGCAAATGAAACTGCCGAGTTCCTTTTTGATATTATGGAAAATGGCCCTGCACCTTACACAAAATATGTTGAACCATCCCTTTACCTTTCGGAATCCTGTGGATGTAAGAAAAAGGTACCTATTGCAACACTCGGCATAGTAAATGATGTAGCAAACTCGTTCAACCGCTATAAGCAGGATCAGACATCGCTTGATAACCTTTCTGTAAAAATCAGGGAAAGCAAAGATGTTAATGATTTGATTAAAAACCTTAAAAACAAGCTTTTTTACAACGTTATCTGTGTGGTTAAAGAAGAATGTCTTGATAAAACAAAAAATCCGGAACTCTGTTGTACCGATACACCTTACGGCGAAAAGTTTTTTGTCCTTTTGGATTCAGACAGCAATTCCGAAACAGACTTCCGCCCTATTACACTCAAAGAGTTTGTTCCCCGCATGCAGAGCCTTCTGGAAGATTATAAACATCCTCTGATTTTTGCACCTATAAATGATGCAGATCATCCGCTTGGTTACCTCTGCTTCTGTTTCCTCAATTACGACAAACAGAACTTTGCAAAGGTTCATCAGACCGGCTTCTGGCTTGGCAGGGCAATTTCAGAGTACCGCTATAAGCAATATCAGGAATATTTGCAGGAAATAATCCAGGATTTTAGGAAAAAATAAAAAAATATCGCTAAACTCAATTCCATGTTATAATTATTTCATTCCCGTAATTATACAAGGAGTTGATTATGAAGAAATCCCTAAAACTAACTGCGGCTGTTTTGTTAACAGTATTCTGTCTTTTTTATACAGGCTGTGATTTTATTCAAAGTCTTCTGGAACCAACAAATATAGAAGAAACTGATAACAAAAAAGATTCTGATGACACGGAGGATTCTGGTAACCCGGACAATAATGGGACTCAAGAAGACGGTTCTACAACAGAGAATACAGAGCTAAATCCAAAGGTTCCTTCTACCTACAACTATGCCGGTTACAGAGAACTAAAGCTTGGCGAAAGAAAAAGCGGAAATGGTATTGTTTTCACCTCTACCGTGCAGCCAGCTCCAAGACCAGATTATTCCGCAATTGATGAATATGCAAAAAATCTTAATATTCCTACTACAGAAAGTATTGAAAATGCCGCAAAACAGATTGTAAATAGTGCTCCAGCAACTACACAGCTGCAAAAGGTGCGTGCAATTTACTCCTGGATTGCCCTTCATGTAGATTATGACCATAATTACGCAATAAGCGAAGCAGAAGAAGCTTTTAAGCAAAGAAAAGCAATTTGTGGCGGTTATGCTAAGCTTGTTAAAAAAATGTGCAATGCAGTTGATATAAAATGTGACAAAATTGAAGGTATTGCAATTCAAACAGATGAAGAAAAAGCAAATGTATTTGTACCTGGCGGCGGGAACTCCTACCATGCCTGGAACAGAGTTTGTGTTGACAATGACCAGTACATTCTTCTTGATGCAACCTGGGGTTCTACAGGAACAGTAGCAAATGGAAAAGAACTGAACGACAAATGGTTTGCCACCGATCCATGCTACTTTATGTTCTCTCACTTTACCTGGGGTGCAGAAGCAGATTCCCTTGTAACGCCTGCTTTAGACGCAGATATTTTTACAAGTCTTCCAAGATTAGACCCTGACCTTGAAAAGTTTGGAATTGACGGAAAAGAGCTTGTTGAGTTCCTTTATTCACATCTTGATGCAACAATGCCAAAGATTAATTTCAATACTGACTCCGACAAGAAGACAAGTATCTACAGAATCCCTATGGGCGAAACTCTGCTTTATGGCAAGAGCTATGAGCTTAGCTATGAATACGAAGGAAAAATAACAACAAATACAATAACTCCAAATGCCCCTGTTGACGGAAACTTCGAAGGTCTTGGTAATTCGTCTGTTTATTATAAATATGGTTCTGCCTACACTCCTCGCGATTCCATTGCGCCATCAGCACATTCAGACCAACCTGCACAATGGCTTGAACCAGAGTTTATTTTTTATGATGACAATTATGAAATTAAGTCTGGTAGCAGCTTTACCGTTGGTAATTGGAATGTATCAGTTGCTCACGGTTATGGACCATTCTTCTATTTTTATGATGGAGCAGCTGCAAATCCTTCTGCCATCTATGATGTAGTGTATCAAAACTGGATACTTAGAAGCGGACATTTCTATTCTGCTAATTATGATACTGATATACATAGAAGCACAAAGCCTTTTGATGATGATCCTGAAACTATTCTAAAGCAGCTTTTCACTAAGATAGATTCTTCAATTCCTTTGAACAGGGATGCAGAAGAATATTATCATCTGGAATACAATGTTCTTCTTGTTCCATTAAGCCAGAAGGACGAAATCATAAATTCTGTAAAAAATTATAGCTGGCAGCAGGACACAGAGTTTGCAGACTTTGTAAGCTGGATGCAAAAGCATAAAGTTTCACAGGAAGATATTGATTTTTACATTACAATGTCTAAATATCCGACTCAAAGAGGATATAATGTAAGCAAGGAGCGTTTTGAGGCAAAAATTGAAAACAGAAGGCTTGGTGGAATAGAAGCCTATGAAATTGGTAGAGATTATTGGAATGATCCTGACTGCTGGAGAACTGGCGGCATGCAGTTCTTCTTTGAACATCGCAAGCACGAAGAACGCAAGCTTTTTGCAAATGAAACAATTCCAATTCTACTTGTACACATAAAAGATACAAATGGAGCAGCAGCAGATATTCTTCCAAAGGATTATGAAGCAGAACTTTCCAAGATAAAACGAGAGCTTGAAGCAAGCGGACTTACAAACAAGTTTGAAATGTATACTGCAGAAATCTCTCTTGATTATGCAAAGTATCTTTCTGACCGTGATAAAGATAAGGAACAGAGGACAGATGCTTTACCTTGCAATTCCTTTACAAGATATGCGGGTGGTTGGGATGAAATTATAGCTGAGCTTGAAAAAACTGATTCAACTCTTGCCGCTAAGTTTAAAGACAAAAACAAGAGTGCTATAATAAAGTACTTTGATACAAAGGACATGAACGACAAGGTTGGAAGTAAGCTTGCAACAGACAGAATGACGCTCTGGAATATTATGGACGATTTAGGCTACAAGCGAAATGACCATATAGATTTGTTTGGTTCAGCAATGAAAGATTATTCTCCTTACTGCTTTGCAAGAAACTGTCTGCACGAAACAACAATCTGTCCTTTGTGTATGTATTCTTTTGGAATTGAGTAACGCATAAAATGACGATTCAGCAATTTAAAAAAGACTCTGTTTCTAAACTTTCGGGCAAATCTCCTTCTGCAAATCTGGATGTTCAGGTGCTGATGGAGTTTGCCCTGAACTGTTCTACCACCCAGCTTTTACTCCGTAAGGATGATGAGATCCCGCCAGAAAAGCTTGCCTGGCTTGAAGAAGCTGTAACAAAACGGACATCCGGGCTTCCAGTGGCCTACATCACCGGGCACAAAGAGTTTTACGGTTTTGATTTTCTTGTTTCTCCAGCAGTACTTATTCCCAAGCCGGATACAGAGATTCTTGTTGAACGTGCCCTTGAACTGATTCTGGAAAGCATGGAGCTTCACCCGGAGCGTATTCTTACAATCTGCGATATGTGTGCAGGAAGCGGCTGTATTGGTTTAGCGGTATTGAAAACACTTGCAGAAACTTACGAAATTAACGGGGATAGGCTTCCAAAAGTAACTTTTGCAGATATAAGCGGGGCGGCACTTGAAGTTGCAGAAAAAAACTTTGTGCACCTTTTTGGTAATTCCGGCGCACCCGCAGACCTTCTCCGCAGCAAAATTGCCTTTGTCCGCACAAACCTTTTTGAAGCAGTGCCCTATAAGTTTGACTTTATTCTTACAAACCCGCCCTACATTCCGCACTCATTGGTAAACTCACTTTTGCAGGATGGCCGCAATGAACCACGCCTTGCCTTAGACGGCGACATCACCCTGACCGGCGACCGCGCCTATACCCCGGACGGCACCGAATACGATGACGGTCTTGAAATAATCAGAAACCTTTTACCGCAGATACAGGAACACTTAAACCCATACGGCAGCTTTTTAATGGAAACCGGTGAATACAATGCACAGGAAACAGAACAGCTTGCCCGTAAACTTGGTTTCCGTACAAATATAATCAAAGATCTGGAAGGACAATTACGGGTTGTTGAAGGAACGGTATAAATACACCTAAACTTCCACACATTGTGTAAAAAATAAACTTATTCCTTCATTCGGGAAGCGCTCTTTAACGGCAGAAATTACGTCTTTTATTTTTTTGGCAGCTTCTTCATCAACATAAGCAAAAAGAATAAAGTTCATTTCTGGCCAGACGGTGTCACCAAGCTTTTTGGTTTTGGTACCCCGCCCGTGAACTTCTGGAATCATAGTATATTGAATGCCAGGAATCTCCTGTTCTAAGCGTTCGGAAATATCGTCCTGTACAGACTGGTTACTGATTATTTCGGCTCTAAGCATTTTCGTCTCCTTCTGGTGCAGACTGAATTACTTCTTCAACAGGGGCTTCAAGAACTTCAGCAGTCTTTCTGCGAGGTCTTACCGGTCTCTTCTTCATTACAAGACTATACAAAACCGGGATAATCAGCAGCGTAACAAAGGTACTGGAAATCAAACCACCTACAACCGCAATGGCAATTGGGCGAACCATACCGGCCTGACCATTCTGAGCAAAACACATTGGAAGCATACCAAGAATTGTTGTAAGAGTTGTCATTAAAACCGGGCGGAAACGGCTCTTACCGGACTGGTAGCAGGCTTCTTTAAGTTCAAGTCCGCGGCCAACAAGAATGTTTGTATAGTCAACAAGAATAATACCATTGTTTACTACAATACCAATCAGCATGATAATTCCGATTGCAGACATAAAGGACAGAGCTTCGCCAATAATTTTGTGAATCAGAATAACACCAATCAAAATGAAAGGCATAGTTGCAAGGTTGATGAGTGGAGCCTTAAAAGATTCGTAAGTAGAAGCCATAACACCGAATACGAGCAGAATTGCCATAATTGCAATTTTTGCATAAAACTTATACTGATCCATTGTATCCTTCCAGGCACCCTCATAATTAACAACTACAGAATCTGGAATAATTACAGAGCTCTGAATTGCTTTCCTGATTTCTTCTTCGATTACGTTATCGTTTTCTTCTGTAAGATTGCTTGCACGAACATGGATAATTCGCTTTTGACTTTCACGGCGGATAGAAACTGGTCCCAATCCTTTTTTAATACTGGCAAAGTTTGCAACGCTTACCATTCCACCATTACCGCGCACATAAATTGATTCCAAATCATTTATAGTCTTACGGTCTTCCGGGCGGTAGGCAACAACAACACTGTAATCTTTACCGTTGCTTCTATAGGTACAGGCTGTTGAACCGTTGATTGCATAGTTGATTTCGCGGGCAACTGTTGCAACATCAACACCCATAGAATAAGCTCTCTCACGGTCAATTACAATTTCTACCTGAGGCAAACCCTTATCCATACTGATTGAAGGCTCACTAACCTTTTTGTTCTGAGAAACAACCTCTTGAATTGCTTCTGCGGTATTAAGTGCGGCATCCAAATCATCAGAAAGAAGAACAATATCAACACTGCTGCCCATCCAGTTACCACGCCAGCCTTCGCTAAAAACAAAGCGTGCACTAGGGAACTCCTGGAAATGCTTGCGCAATTTGTTCTGCATTTCGGCAGCGGAATCAATCTGCTTTGCTGTTTCCGGCAAGGCAATTGTAATGGAACCTCGGTTTGTGTTACGGCCACCAATAGAAGTTGAAACTGTTTTATAGCCCTTACATTCTTCGTAAACATATTTTTCCATTGCAAGAACAATTTCTTTTGTTTCTTCAAAAGGAGTGGCTGTTCCAAGTGTGATATTGAGCTGAACCTGATCATCGCGGCCAGCCGGAATCTGATTAATCTGCATTGTAGGAATAAAGCTTGCCGAAATTGCAAGAATACAAAGAGATGCAACAATAGTAATAAGCCTGTTATTTAAAGCTGCCTTGAGCAATTTACCATAAAGGTTTGTAAAGAAGTTGATGACAGTCTCAAAAATCTTGTAGATAATTTTAAGCAGGGGATTTGTAACCGGCTTTTCTTTTCTGTTAGAAAGAGGCAGGAACTTACCAGCCAGAACCGGTACAAGGAAGATGGCAACAAGCAGAGAAGAAACAAGGGCAATTACAATTGTAAAAATTGCGCCCTTGAACATCTGCCCCATAAAGCCCAAATCTTTTATAAAGAAAACAAAAGGAATAAATACACAGATTGTTGTAAGGTTGCCCGAAATTACAGACATGAGCATTTCCTGGCTTCCCAAGATTGCAGAGATTTTCGGTTTAGCTCCACGTTGCCGGTATGCAAAAATATTATCAATCATAACGATGGAAGCGTCTACAATCATACCAACACCAAGAATAAGACCTGTTAAAGTCATCATGTTCAAGGTTAATCCGAACATACTCATTGCAAAAAGCGTGATGATGAGGGAAAGAGGAATTGAAATTGAAATGATGATTGTTGATTTAAAGTTCTGCAAAAAGATAAAGAGGATAATTACAGCAAGAATCAACCCCTGCCAGGCCGAAGTTGCGAGAGTATTAATCGTTTCGCGAATGGCATCTGTGGAATCCTGAATAATCTGCAGGGTAACATCGGACGGAACATTCTTTTCTGCCTGTTCAATTTTTTTGTAAACGTTATTTGCAACAGTTACGGTATTTGCATCGGACTGCTTTGTTATGCTGATGTAAACACCCTTTTCTCCATTGATATAGGATTCCTGGGTTGTGTCTGCATAACCAATTGTAGCTTCACCAACATCCTTTAAGCGGACTGCATATCCGTTGATTACAGAAATTACTGTGTCGTTTATTTCTTCAAGGCTTGTGTATTCGCCAATTGTTCTTACAATGTAGTTTTTGTGACCTTCCTGAACCTTACCGCCTCCAAGCTCCATATTCTGACGGGAAAGTGCACTTGTAATTGTTGGAACTGTAAAGCCATAAGCTGCCATTCGGTTCTGGTCAAGGCGGACATTTACCTGAGCATTTCGTCCACCGTAAACCTCTGCCTGACCTACTCCATCGGCCTGTTCAAGAATACTAACAATATTGCTTTCGGCAATTGCCTTAAGGTCATCAATGGAACGGTTACTTCTAATGAGGATTCGCATGATTTCGCCGTTATCTCCGGACCATCTGAAAATTGTTGGTGTACTTGCATTTTCAGGTAAGGCTCGTTTTACACGGTCAAGCTTATCGCGAATATCATTCATTGCTTCGGTAAGGTCGGTACCGTATTCAAACTCCAGCTGAACACTTGAATTGCTTTCGTTAGAAGTTGAAGTGATATTTTTAAGTCCATTTACGCTCATTACCGCGTTTTCTATAACTCTGGTAACTGTTTTTTCTACTGATTCCGGGCCCGCATTTGTATAAGTTGTGTTGATTGAAAGGCTTGGATTTTCTACTTCCGGCATAAGGGCAATTGCAACATTACTTAAAGTAAAAATGCCGATAACGCCAAGCAGGGCAAAAACAATTAAGATGAGAACCGGATGCTCCAGTGTTTTTCTACTTAAACTCATTTACTTTTTTTCTCCCTGAGGTGCGCCACCTGGTGCTCCACCACCACCTGGTCCACCAGTTCCATCTGCAGGAGCTTGTGGAGCGGCTTCCTTAAACTCTACGTTGCCAGAAATATCTCGGACTTTTGCGCCTTCGTACAAAGTGAGCATACCTTCTGTTACAACTACTTCGCCTGGTTCAAGGCCTTCCAGAATCTGAACATAGCCGTCAACATTTTTTCCACGAAGGATTTTTCGCTTAGTTACAGTGCTGTCTTCTTTTACAATGTAGAGATAATAATCATCGCCGTTTTCGGTCAAAGCATCCTGCTGAATTGCCGGATAACCGCTGTAATCTACAGTAAAAAGCTTTACCTTTGCAAACATACCGGCGTTTACCTGAGGATATTTTTTATCAAAATGAAGGATGATTTCCTTTGTTCTGGTTGCAGGGTCTACTACAGGAGAAATGCGGTAAACTGAAGCTTCAAAAACTTCATCACCGTAAGCCTGGAAGGTAATTTCTGCCTTCTGTCCTTTCTGGAGATAAGCTACATAACGCTCCGGAACCTTTGCCGTTATCTGAAGATTGGAAATATCACCGATTTTTGCGATTACAGAGCTTGCCGAAACCTTTTGACCAGCTTTTACCGGCGATGTAAGAATACTTCCGCTGATTGGAGCAGTTACGGGGCTGTTTACATAGTAGCTTCCTGCATCAGACGGGTCGATATAGGCAATTACCTCACCTTTTTTTACAGAGGAACCGAGCGAAACATTTATCTGAACAACCTTTCCGCCAATTGCCGGGAAAACATCTACTGAAGTTTGAGTTTCTACCTCGCCGTTTGTGATTACAAAATCCTTAAGAATGGAAGATTGAGCTACTACCGTGCTTACCGCAGTTGCTGCTCCACCGCCGCCTCTACCCCAGCCACCACCAGCGGCTGCGGCTTCTTTTTTTTCTTTTGCACCTTTAATTATTTTGTAGGAAGCAAAAGCTGTTCCGCCAATAAGAGCAAGAACAACAATTGTTGTAATCCAGGCTTTTATAGTTGATTTTTTGTTACTCATTTTTTTTCCTCTATTTCCCCAGAGTTCCGTATGGGAGACCCAAGGTATCTTCCAAAGTTAAGATTGATGTCAAAATCGTGTATTTTTGATTTTGAACGTTATATCTTGCCGAATAAAGGTTGTCTTCTGCCTGCTGCAAAGAAAGCAAATCAACAGACCCCATATTGTAGGCATTTTTTGACATGTCGTAAGTTTTTTGTGTAAGCTCCACATTTTTTTCCAGAAGTTCAAGCTGGGTTAGAGCCTGCAGAATTGAGTTATAGCTGTTTTTTACTGCGAGAGTTGTTTGTGTACGGGTTTGTTCAAGGTTCATTTTGAGTTTTTGTAAGGCTTCTTCAGAGGAGGCGACATTAAGTTTGCCAGAAGACCACGGAAAATAACCGTCTAGTGGAACGCGGACAGTTACACCGTAGCTGAGGGATGATGAAGGTTCCCAAGCATCCTTTCCAGCCATAGGATTTTCCTTGCTTGAACCGTTTGTATTTTCTGACACACTGAACGAAACTGTTGGCGCATAGCTTGAAAGCTTGGTTGCCTGAATTGTGTTTTCGGTGCTGATAATCTGCTGTTTTAGAGCTTTAATCTGAGCGTTTTCTTCAATTGAATTAAGCGAAGCTTGCAAAATGGTTTCATCAAAATGAACAGAAACTGCTTCGTCCAGCTTTCCTTCAAGTGTGATTTCATCTTCAAG
The DNA here is from genome assembly GCA_016290335.1 of Treponema sp. The sequence goes on from JAEETM010000020.1 coordinate 25,176, forward strand.
AGCAAGACCAAGCAAAAGCTTAAAACTGTCTATATTGCTCTGGTAATTACGTTTGAGGTTTTCAACATCGGGAATCTTTTTTTCGTAATTGTACTGTGAGTTTAAAAGCTGGAGTTCAGCAAGACGACCCTGCTTGTATTTTACCTGATTTGCTTCGTAAGTCTGCTTTGCGGTTTCCAGGCTGCGCTGCTGAATCTCAAGATTGTCGTTAAAATAGATAAGGCTGTAAAAGGTTTTTCGTACGCTAAGCTCTATTTTGCGTTTTGTAGTTTCGAGCGATGCCTGACCTGACTGGTAATCCAGGAGGGCTTTTTTCATAGTAGTTCGTAAGGCTGGAGTGAGGGTTAGATTAAGAGAAGCTCCAAGTGAATAGCTGAAAGAAGTATCTCCGTCGCCAAGCGGAGTATTACCGTTAAAACCACCACTGGCACTAATCGAAGGACTTACGCTGTTCCAGGAATACTGATTTTTCTTTGCAAGCAGGTCCAAATCCATTTTGCTCTGCTTGATTTCAAGATTATTCTGTAATGCTAAGTTTACGGCATCGTCAATTGTTATTGTTCGGGCTCCGGTCTGTGCGGTGGAAAAAAAGGAAAGTGAAGCCGCAAGACAGAGAATCAAAATCTGTTTTTTCATTATATTAAACCTTTTACCTTATAAATTTAGTTTATTCTGCTAAAAATTACAATATTTTCTTCAATAAAATACTGTCTTAAACTAGAAATAATTGTTATTTTATAGGTATGAGCAAAAGCGTTATTTTTACATCGGATTACTCAAAACCAGACGATTTACTCGCGGAGTTTTTTACAAGAAACGATTATTTTTCTGCTGATGACAAGGAAAGTATAGGAAGAGCCTGGAAGCTTTTTGTGGAAAACACAAAGGATTCTGTGCGCATTTCGGGCGAACCGGTTTATCTTCATCCTTTGAGAGTTGCAGATATTCTTGCAGAAAACAGGATAGACACCGATACGATTATTGCAGCACTTCTTCATTCCGCGGAAAAATACGGAATCACTGCGGAAACAATTAAGGAAAAGTTTGGCGAAAACGTCTACCGCATGATTAAAACAACCAATAAAATCCTCAATCTTCCTATAAACACAAAGCGTCTGGAACAGTCAGATGCAATAAGAAAAATGTTTTTTGCTCTTGCCGATGATGCCGGAATCATCTTTATAACGCTTGCAGACAGGCTTGACCGAATCCGCAATATCAACAATTACGAAAAAGAATACCAGAAGGTACTTTCGGAAGCGGTGATTGACATTTGGGCGCCGCTTGCAGACAGGCTTGGTATGCAGAAGGAAAAAAATGAGTTTGAAGATTTGAGCTTAAAGTATACAAATCCGGATGCCTTCCAGCAGATTAAGGCCATTGTTGCTCAGAAAAAGGATGAGCGTGCTGATTATCTTAACACGGCGGTTACCAGCATTCAAAAAGAGGCAGATAAGCTTGGCTTAAAGGTTGAAATCATGAGCCGCGCCAAGCACTTTTATTCAATTTACCAGAAGATGAGAAAGCGCAACAAGGAAGCCGGCGAGCTTTTTGACCTGCTGGCACTCCGTATTTTGTGCAATACAACAACTGAATGTTACACAATTCTTGGAATAGTGCATAATCTTTGGAAGCCGCTGGACGGTCGCTTTAAGGATTATATTGCAATGCCAAAATCTAACGGTTACCAGTCGCTGCATACAACGGTTATGTGCCAGGATAAGCCGCTGGAGATTCAGATTCGTACTCACGAAATGCACAATATGGCAGAGCACGGAATTGCTTCCCACTGGCTCTACAAAAAAGGCACAAACAAGGATTTAGTAGAAGCCGACAAGCTGGACATTATAAATAAGCTGCAATCCTTTAAGCAGACCATGCTTACAGACACAAAGGTTTTTTCTACACTTAAAAATGAGCTGCTCGGTGATGAAATCTATGTATTTACGCCAAAGGGTGATGTAAAAAAGCTTCCGGCAGGGGCTACTGCAATAGATTTTGCTTACGCAATCCATTCGGGAATTGGAGAAAAGATTATTGCGGCTAAGGCAAACGGCAAAATTATTCCGCTTACAAAACCACTGGAAAACACTCAAATTATAGAAATCATAACTAATCCGCAGGCACATCCAACAGAAAGCCAGCTTAAGGCGGTAAAAACCTCAAAAGCCCACCAGAAGATTCATTCCTGGCTCATGACTAACGACCCTACCTTTAGCGAAAGAATAAATGCCGAAAAGGAAAATGAAGCGGCCGGAACCACAGGAAGCGGAGCTGGCACTGGAACGGGTGCAGGCTCTACTCACTCAGCCGCAGGTGCAGGAACGGAATCAGGTGGACTTCATCCTCAAAGGAAAAAGCGTATTAAAAACGGTGCACCACCAGCAGAAGTGGTTTACCCAAAATGCAAGGTTTTAATCGAAGGCGAAAAAAACGTACTCTACAATCTGGCTCAGTGCTGTAATCCTCATTACCCAGACCTGATTATGGGCTACGTAACCCGCAGCAAAGGCGTTTCAATTCATCGTGCCGACTGCTTAATTTACCAGCGCATCCCCAACAAAGAAAAGCGCAGCGTAAACGTACAATGGCAAAAACCAACTACAAACTCATAGTAAAGAACAATTTTTCACTTGCATGTGTAGTTTTGCATAAGCAAAACTACAAGCGAAAGCTGTAAAAATGGACTGATACCATTTATTATTTGCTTTCGCTACGCAAACTGTGCTTCACGTAATCTAAAGTAGGCACCTTTGGCAGCCATAAGTTCAGCTGGGGTTCCGCTTTCGACTATTCCACCTTCGTCAATTACAAAAATGCGGTCGGCATTCTGAATTGTAGAAAGACGGTGCGCAATTACAAAGCTTGTACGTCCCTTAAGCAGCTGGGCAATTCCCGCCTGAACAAGAAGCTCGGTTTTTGTATCGATGCTGGAAGTTGCTTCGTCCAGAATAAGAATTTTCGGATTAGAAAGCATTGTTCTGGCAAAGGCAACAAGCTGGCGCTGACCGTTACTGAGTTCTCCACCACGAGCTGTAAGCTTTGTATCATAACCGTCTTTAAGCTTTTGAATAAAGTCGTCTGCATGAACAGCCTTACTTGCGGCAAGCATTTCTTCTTCGGAAGCATCAAGGCGGCCGTACATAATGTTATCGCGGATTGTACCGCTGAAGATGTAACTATCCTGAGTCATAACGCCCATTTGAGTTCGCAGGCTTTCAATTGTTACGTCGCGCACATCATAACCGTCAATCAGAATTGCTCCATCTTTAACATCATAAAAGCGGCTGATTAAGTTTACAACCGTAGATTTACCCGCACCCGTTGGTCCAACAAGCGCAATTGTTTCGCCAGCCTTTACATCAAAGCTCACATCTTTAAGCACATCAACGTCATCAGCATAACCAAAGGTAACCTTATCAAAACTAACATCACCTTTGAGCGCTGGCATTTGTGAAGCATCATCCTTCTGGATTACAGTTTTCTGCGTATCGATAATTTCGAAAATACGCTCTGCACCCGAAGCCGCATTTATAAACTGATTGTAGAAATTACTAAGGTTCATAATCGGCTGCCAGAACATTCCAACATACGAGCCAAACGCAATGTAAGTTCCAATTGAAACACCTTCAATTCCAAAAAAGCGGATACCCACAAGATAAAGGCACATTGTTCCAACACTCCAGCACAAATCAATCCAGGAGCCAAATGCATCGCACCAGCGTACAGCCTTTAAAAACTCTTTGCGGTCATCCCACACAAGGTTTTGGAAAGTCTTATCTGTTTCGTCCTCTGCCCTGAAGCTCTGTATGATTTTGATGCCCGATAAATCTTCGTTGATAAAGGCATTCATATTCGAAGATTTCTGCCTCTTTGCCTTCCAGTGCTTTTCGGCTTTTGTAGAGATGAGGAAAACACCAAAAATTAAAAACGGTAAGCTACACAGGGAAGCAAGCGCAAGCCGCCAGTTTTTTATGAACATAATTACAATTACTGCAATTACCGTAATAAGATTCGGGATAAGTGTAGTAACTGAGTTTTCAATTATGTCCTTGAGCGAATTGGTATCGCCTATAATTCTTGCAAGAATCTTTCCGCTTGGACGTGAATCAAAGAAAGCAAGGTCCAGACTTTGAATGTGGTCGTAAAGCTGTTGGCGTAATTCCTGAATAACCTTGTTGCTTGTCTTAGCCATGACTAACATTCGGAACTTAATTGCAAGAACTGCGAGTGTATTCAGCACTGCCCCAATGATTATGATTTTTAACAAACCAAGAAAATCGCCTGGCATAATGTATTTATCAATTGCAAGCTCGTTCAAAAGCGGATTGATTAAATCTATTGTTGTACCAAAAGCCATCATCAAAAGTACAAAGGCAATACGGCCCTTGTATTTGAACAAATATTTGAAGAGGCGCGGCATGGTTTCGAAGTTCGATTTTTTTACCTGTTGTTCATCTACTTTATAGCTGTTCATATATTCTCCACTAGATTGTCGGGTCATGCCCGACAATGACAATTAGTACTGACTATCGTAAGTCTCTTTGTACAATCCGTTAGTCGCAAGTAACTCATCGTGTGTGCCGGATTCGGCAAGGTGGCCGTTTTCCAGAACAATGATTTTGTCTGCTTTGCGGACGGAGCTGATTCGGTGACCGATGATGATTTTTGTCATACCTGAAATATCGTTCAGTACATCCTGGATTTCGTGTTCGGTTTCGGTGTCTAAGGCAGAGGTTGAATCGTCAAGAACAAGAACCGGAGTTTTTCTGGCCAACGCTCTGGCAATTGTTAGTCGCTGCTTCTGACCGCCACTTAATCCAACACCGCGCTCACCAATAACGGTGTTTTCTTTTTCTTCCATTTTATCTACAAACTCTGCACTGTGACTTTTTTCAAGGGCAGTACGAACTTCTGCAGTTGTCATTGTATCGCGCTCGCCAAGCCTGATGTTTCCTTCAATTGTATCGCTGAAGAGGAATACATCCTGCATAACACACGCAACAGAACGTCGCAAAACCGGAAGCGGTAACTTTCGAATATCAATACCGTCAATCTGAATACTGCCGTCGGTAACATCATACATTCGCTTAAGCAGATTGATGATTGTAGTTTTGCCCGAACCGGTTGCACCCATTATTCCAAGAGTCTGCCCTGCTCCAATTTCAAAGCTCACATCATCAAGGATCTTTCTACCGCCGGCTTCGTAAGTTACGTGGTCAAACTTAATGTTTCCGCTTATATCTGCCGGAGTAAAAATAGCAGATGCAAGCTGGGAATCTGAATTAAGCTCCGGTTTACTTGCAATTGCAGAATCATCATTTATCTGAGGCATTTCTGCATAAATCTTATTAAGACGTTTAACGCTTGCACGTGCACTTGAAAAACCATTTGTTAGCCAGCCTAACATTTCCATTGGCCATACGATATTTCCAACGTACTGCAGGAATGCCATCAACTCACCAATTGTAATTTTTTTGCCGCCGGTAATCGGGTTACCTTTTATTACAAAGTAACCGCCAATAAGCAGTGTGATAACAGTGAGCATTCGGGTGATAATCTGAATAATCGGATTATACTTTACAAAGATGCGCGAAAGGTCAATGTTCAGCTCGTAATATTTCTGATTGTGTTTATGAAACTTGTTGATTTCAAAACCTTCGCGTGCAAAAGCTTTAACCGTTCTTACACCGGCAAGATTTTCTGCGGCAGTATTATTAAGCTCTGAGTTTTCCTGCATAACTTCGCCGTAAACATCATCGAGCTGCTTTTCCATTTTGATTGCAACTATTGCAGAACCAATCATTCCAAGAACAGGGATAAGCGCGAGAGTCCAGTTGATTTTAATCATAAAGTACATGGTAAGGATTGTGCGCATAACTACCTCTGCCATGAGGATTCCCATAAAGGCAGCTATATCCCAGATGCGGTCAACATCATCCTTTACACGAGACATGAGCTCGCCGGAATTAATACCGTCAAAAAAATTAGCACTAAGGCTCTGTATTTTTTGAAAAAGATTTATTCTTACTTCACTTGCAATTTTACTTCCGCACCAGTCGCAGATATATTCCTTTGCATACTGAAAAATACAACGTCCAACTCCAATTCCAAGGATTCCGAGCAAAAGCCAGCGGAGGATTTCCAGACGGCGTGCAATGAGAACGTCGTCAACTATATGCTGTACCAGAAGCGGGGCGGCCATGTCCAGAAGTGTGCCGGCCATCATAGAGAGAATGGCGATGATGTATAAGGCTGCGTATTTTTTAAAGTAACGCGGTAAGTTTAGTTTGTTCATAGTTTAAGATTATGATATTTTGGAAAAGATTACAATCAAGTTAGACTTGTATATCCCCTTTAAGCGGAATGTCTTTGTACTTTTTCAACAGCGACAGATATTTTTTTCGCGTGATGTTTGCGGCACCATAGCGGGCCATGTTTTCGGTGTAAGCCTGGCAGTCAATCAGTTTGCCGCCGGCTTTCTGGAAGGCTCGGGCAAAAAGAACAAAGGCTGATTTGGAACTGTTCGGTTCTATTGTAAACATTGACTCACCGCAGAAAATGCTGCCAATTAAAACTCCGTAAAAACCGCCGGCAAGTTTTCCATCCTTCCAGACTTCTATACTGTGGGCATAACCTGCTTTGTGCAACTGTGTGTAAGCCTTAATGATTTTTGGACCAATCCAGGTGCCGGCATCTTCAGGACGTTCCTGTGCGGCGCAGTTACGGATAACGTCCTCAAACGCTTTATCCATTGTGTACGTATATGGATTATGCTTTAAAAACTTTTCGGTCGATTTTGAAACGTGAAGTTTTTCAATCGGAAGCACAAATCTTTTTGAAGGAGACTGCCACAAAACCGGCTCATGGTTAAGCTCATTAAACCACGGGAAAACTCCCTGAATGTAAGCAGAGAAAAGCATGTAAAGCGGAATGGTACTTGTAATCAGGCAGATGTCAGGATAACCGTAAATCTCGCCGGGCTCGGGAAAAGTGAAGATATCAGACGGATCAATTTGCGGAACGAGCTCCTGTTCTTCATCATCTGGAGACTTATGCTCATAATGTTTTTCCAGACGCAGATAATTTTCAAGCACCTGAGGATTCTTTTCAAGTCCTTCGCTGTCAACCCAAAAGCCGTCCAGAAAAAGCTGATACGGTTTGTAATTAATCTTGTAATTCATCTTGCGGCAATGCGGAAGATAAAGTCCGAGATAATAATATTCTATTTCGTTCTGGAGGCAGTAATCAATTTCATAAAGAACACTGAAAACACCAATGCTTCTTTTGAGAGTTTCTTTGCTTACATCATAATAAAAATAATTTGATGAGATACCAGCAAAAGTGTGGTCTTTATTAAGCACAAAATCTATTATACTTACGCCGATAAGTTCTCCTTCAACCCTGAACTCAAAATTAAAAACACCGTCATATCCGGAGTTCATTTCCTTGAGCTCTTCGCCGGCCCGTTTCAAAGTCATCTTTTTAAAACCGGGTGTGCCCGCATTATGACGGTTGTAGTAATCGCGGAAAAGATGCCTTTTTTCATCATTCCAGAACTTGCTGTTAGTTACTTCTACGTCAACCTGCACATCCATATTTTTTAGGAGTACTCTGCGCTGACTTTTTGAACAGATAAAATCTTTCGGGCGGATTCTGATTGGAATGCATTCGCGGCAGCCCATACAGGTGTTTGTATAATAAATTGAACTGTACCGGCGAAACCCCTGCTGAAGAAGCCTGTCGTAAAAAATACAATCTAAATATTTTGGCAACGGTTTGGAATCCAGCCATTGAAAATTAGTGATGAGATTTGTTGAACGTTTTTCCGGGAAATAACCGCACTCCGCTTCGTTTTCAATAAAGCGCATTCCGTCTTCTGCCATAGGAATAGTATAACGTGAGGTCAAGGCGATGTCTATTTTTTTGAGAAAAATTATGTTATAATATCTCCATATCAAAAACCGGAGACCCATTATGGCAAAATCCAAATCACCCAAATCAAAAACAAGTTCGGCAACAATCGGCTTTGAACAGCAGATTTGGGATGCGGCCTGCGAACTCTGGGGACACATTCCTGCCGCAGACTATCGCAAAATCTTTACAGGATTAATCTTCTTAAAATATATTTCCACCGCCTTCGAAAAAAAATACAAGGAACTTGTAGAAGAAGGCGAAGGCTTTGAAAACGACCCCGACGAATACGAAGCCGAAAACATCTTCTTCGTCCCTCCACAGGCCCGCTGGTCAGAAATTGCAAAGGCAGCCCACACACCGGAAATCGGCACAATCTTAGACAAAGCCATGATTGCCATAGAAGCCGACAACAAAAGCCTCAAAGGAGTCCTTCCAAAAAACTACGCCAACCCCGAGCTGGACAAACGCGTTCTTGGTAACGTAGTAGACGTATTCACCAACATGGACATGAGCGACACAGAGGCAAGCAAAGACCTGCTGGGCCGCACCTACGAATACTGCATCGCACAGTTTGCATCCTACGAAGGAGTAAAAGGTGGCGAGTTCTACACACCGGCCAGCGTAGTAAAAACAATCGTAAATATCTTAAAGCCGTCAGAAGGAAAACGCGTTTACGACCCATGCTGCGGTTCGGGCGGAATGTTCGTTCAGTCAGTAAAGTTCATTCAGGAACATGCGGGAAACAGAAGCAACATCTCAGTCTTCGGACAGGAAGCCAACGCCGACACCTGGAAAATGGCCAAAATGAACATGGCAATCCGCGGAATCGACGCAAACTTTGGCGACCACCCCGAAGACACATTCTTCCACGACCTGCATTCCACACAGAAGTTCGACTTTATCATGGCTAATCCGCCCTTCAACTTAAGCAACTGGGGTCAGGACAAATTGCAGAACGACCCGCGCTGGGTATACGGACTTCCACCCGCAGGCAACGCAAACTACGCCTGGATAGAGCACATGATTTACCACCTGTCTCCAAACGGAAAAATCGGCCTGGTTCTTGCAAACGGTGCCCTTTCCACCCAGACCTCTGGCGAAGGAGAAATCCGCCGTAAGATAATCGAAGCAGATTTAATAGAAGGAATTGTCGCCATGCCAACCCAGCTTTTCTATAGCGTAACAATTCCGGTAACCCTCTGGTTCATCACCCGCGGCAAAAAGCAGACCGGAAAAACCCTCTTCATAGATGCCCGCAACATGGGCCACATGGTAGACCGCAAGCACCGCGACTTTTCCGAAGAAGACATCGCCCGCCTTGCCAACACCTTCACCGCCTTCCAGAACGGCACCCTCGAAGATGTAAAAGGCTTCTGCGCAGTTGCCACCACAAAACAAATCGCCGCCCAGGATTACATACTCACCCCCGGCCGCTACGTTGGCATAGAAGAGGGAACTGTTGATGACGAACCATTCGATGATAAAATGAAGCGCCTGACCACAGAACTTGGCGGAATGTTCGCAAAGAGCCATGAGCTTGAAGAAGAGATAAAGAAAAATCTTGCGGGGATTGGGTTTAAGATTTAGGGCGTGCCCCTCGCGTTGCTCGGGTCGGGCTTTGCCGCACTTCCGCTTTCGCTCCATTCCCCGCAAGCGGGGAACGCCTGCGGCGGTGCTCCAATCCCTCACGCATTAGGGCGGCGCAGGCGGGCAAAAAAAGTTGATTAATTATGGCGAATTCGCCTTAATTAAATAAATTGCATTGTTGAGTAAAGAAATGAATATTTGGAAAGATTGTGAACAAGTTCCATTAACTTCATTATTATCATTTATTGTTGATAATCGTGGAAAAACAGTTCCCCTTATAGATGATAAAAATGGAATTAAATTAATCGCTACAAATTGTATAAAAAACGAAAGCTTATATCCCGTTTATGAAAAAGTACGTTTTCTTTCTGAGGAAACCTACAAAACATGGTTTAGGGCTCATCCTCGACCAGGTGATATAATTTTTGTTAACAAAGGAACCCCTGGAAAAGTAGCTTTCGTTCCTGATCCGATAGATTTCTGTATTGCTCAAGATATGATGGCTTTCAGAGTTAATCCTGAAATAGTTTATAACAAATATCTATTTGCTGTATTACGAAGTGCAAAGATTCAAGAACAAATTCGAATAACAAGCGTTGGAGATGTAATCCCTCATTTTAAGAAAGAATTTCTTGATGAAATAAAGATTCCTTTACCTGACATGAAAATACAAAAATATCTTGGCGATATGTACTTCATGTATTCTGAAAAAATAGAACTGAACAACAAAATAAACACCAACCTCGAACAGCAAGCCCAAGCAATCTTCGAAGATTTTTTTCCAAATGTGATTGATGATGATGGCTTAAACAAGATGGAAGAATTAATCAGATTTTCGAACGGTAAAAAACGACCAGAAGAATCAGGAATTATTCCTGTTTTTGGAGGAAATGGAATATTGGCATACACAAATAAATCAAACAATGAGAACTGTTGTATTATAGGTCGAGTAGGTGCTTATTGTGGAAATGTTTTTTTGTCACAAAAAAAATGCTGGATTAGTGATAATGCAATTTCAGCTAAAAGCAAGGATACAGATTCTCAATTCTTTATTTTTTATCTATTAAAAAAAGCAAATTTGCAAACTCGACATATAGGTTCAGGTCAACCTTTGTTAACACAAGGAATTCTTAATTCAATTTCTATTAATATTCCTCAAAAACAAACGATAGAACAATTCAATGATTTGCTGAAACCGATTTTCGACCAAATATTTAATAATTCTAGACAAAATGAAAATCTTGTATCAATTCGAGACACTTTGCTACCAAAGTTGATGAATGGGGAAATTGAGGTATAAGTATGGAATATAATTGGGATTCGATGTTCGAAAATTCATACATAAATTTTACCGTTTACAATGAACCCGTCTCTCTACAAAATAAAGAAGAAAAAAAACGAAAACTGAAAGAAAAAATACATTTTATTACAAAACAATGCCCCTATATTATTACAAGTCATTGTTGGATACATATTGAGTATCGATGTAATAACATAAAGAGAATAAAGAATCTCAGTTCTTATGATATGGATAATTTAATAAAACCTATATTAGATTCTCTTGTTGGCATAGATGGTATAGTTTTAGATGACTCATTATTTAATAGCGTTGAAATTAATTGGCAAGATAAATATGGGGATGATGAGTTTGAAATTCAAATAGAATTTACAGAATTGCTTTATAGTGATAAAAATATGTTATTTTTCTTAAAACATGGACAATGGTGTTTTCCTATGAACTCTAATAATAGTGAATTTAAGAATCGTATTCTCCAATATTTTAATATCTGGGATAGTATTAATTCCGAAGATGAATATTATAAAGTCCTTGGTGATTTACCTTATCAGAATTTTCTTCCATACAATAAGATTTGTCATAGTGGATTTAATTTTCTTGAAATATAGACTCTTATAGGAAAGATGCAAATAAATTTACCAATTAACAATTTAAGAAATTGAGGTATAACATGAAACCAAATGTTTTTGATTATGCAACAACAGAACTGTCGCAGGATGCTTTTCTGGCCTGGTTATTCAAATGGGCAGAAAAGGATAATGAACAATATGACAATCAACTTCATAATTGTGCAGAAGAATGTTTACGTCTCTTTTTAGGAAAAATAAATCCAAAGGAAATTAAAAGCGTAGAAATATATAAACAATGGGAAAATATTGATTTATGGATAACGGTTAATAATATTTATCATCTGATTATAGAAGATAAAACTGGTACATCAGAACATGATAATCAATTAATACGATATAGGAAAATTGCAAAAGAATGGTATAAAGGTGAGAATGGGAAGTGCTTTGAAAGTCGATTTGCATTTGTTTACTACAAATCAGGTGATATTATTCCTTATGAGCGAGATAGGGTTTCAGAAGCAAACTATCGCTTAATTGAAAGAACAGATTTATTATCAATTTTTGAAAAATATAAAATTAATAATTCATTCTTCAACGATTACAAAGAAAGACTAAAAAACATTCAGACGGTTCAGAATACAATTTTTACAAAACGTTTTGATGAAATCTTGAAAATGGACATAGAAGACAAAACTGAATGTTTAAAAGGATTATATACTAATTTATATCCAGAACTAGAAGACGCTTACTGGGATTATGTAAATAATCCTTCTCGACCTTTTTATGGAATGTGGTGGTATTGGTGTTCTTGGACCTATGGAACACTCTATTTTCAGTTCAATGAGTTTGATTTACAGATTCGTATAAATGAAATAAAACGAACAAAAGATTTTAAAATAGCTAGAAACAAAGCTTATGATAAACTCATGGAAGCAGTTGAGATCAATAAAGAATATAATGGAAAGATAACTAAACCAGAAAGGTTTGGAGTTGGAAACAGTATGACAATCGCAGTAGTTGATCAGTCTGCATGGCTTTCATTGGATAAAACAGGATGTTTAGACAAGGACGGGGTTTTGAAAAAGCTTCATAAACTTGAAAAATTTCTCTGGTATGAAGTATTGAGGAATGAATAATTATGGATGAAAAAAAAAGAATAAGCGAATATAAAATAAGAAATCATCTTATAGAATATAGAGAAGCAAATCCCAAGTTTGAGGTTAGTCCTAAGGATTCAAAATGGGTTCTTAAAAATAGAAAAGATAATTTGATATCAGAATCTTATTATGAAGAACTAGTTTCCTTTTATGACGATATTGATAAACGAGGATTAATACATACCTGGTTTCAAAGTTTAAAATCATCGCAAGCAATGGCAATCAATTTTTTTGGCGCTTTATCTTGTGAACAAAATATTCTTTTGAAAGTATTATCTGAATATGATTGTTCAATTAATCAGAAAGAGAATATGACACCATATTTTGAATATATTGAATCTGATGATATCTTGGGTGGAAATTCTGAACACTTTGACAAAACAAATTTTGACTTTGTTTTAAAAACTAATAGCACACCTATTTTCTTCGAGTTTAAATATACGGAAGAAGATTTTGGAGAAAAGAATGAAAATGACATCATAAATCATGACAAGAAAAAAAATCTTTCAAAGAAAGATAATTATCAGTATAAGTTCTCTGCACTTTACAAGAGGTTACTTGAAGACCTTGGAGTAAAGATAGAAACTTTTGGTGAGTTCTACAAGGATTATCAAATATGGAGAAACATCACATACACAAAATATGGACATGTGTTTTTTGCATTTCCTGAATATAGAGAAGATCTTGCTGATGCAATAAATAACTGTTTAGATAAGATGTCTGATTCCTTTTATAAATCTAGAGTTCATATAATATACACAGATAAAGTTGCAAAAAACCTTGTGAACAATTCAAATAAAAAAATTGCAAAACATTTTGCTGAATTTTGGAGAAAATATTTTGGATTTTTAGATTAATTAGTTGCATTTTTATCTAAAAGATAGAAAATTAATATAAAGAAAAAAAGGAGTCTATATGAAAAAAGTAGAGATTGAACTTACAGATGAACAGGAAGAACTTCTATTAAAAAAAATTCCAGGAAAAGAAAAAGAAGTTATTAATACTGCAGTAGAAGAGTTTTTTGATTTTTTGAAAAATCCTAAAAGATTTTCAAAATTTTCTTCATTTCAAGAATTTCGCTTATTTCTTTTAATAAAAAACGTCTATAAAGAAGATTTTATTAGTGAATCCTCCATAAAAACTATCTTTAAAATAAACTCCTCCCCTGCACGAACTATGATAAGTAATGTAAAAATAGATTATGCAGAAGAACTTAATGAGTTTACTAAGAAATCAATGAAAACCTTCTTAGATAACATTTCCCAAACCGAAACAGAAGGAAAATATACTTTCATATGTAAATCGCAATCTATGATAGATGAAATGAATTCTTTATTACAGGAAAACGATGATAATGCAAGAAAAATTGTTAAAGAAAAAGGCTCATTAAGCACTTATCAAATTTACATAGACGAATATAACTTATTACAAAAGGTACTCTAAATGAATGAAATACTTTCTGCACAATGTACAGTTATTACAATTTTCTCTATTCTGTTTGGATTATGGTACTCAGAAATTCAAGAAACTATTCATCAAAATATTGACTTTTCCAGAGAATCTGATAAACATAAAATCGAAAAAATTCGACAAGTAAAAAACTCAAAAATACGTATTGTATTTTTAATTATTTTTTTCTCACTTGCTATTTTTCTAAAGCCTGTCATATATATTATCAGCGATGTTATCTTATACTTTCATACAAATGCACATTTGTCATTATCAGATTTTGATCCGATTCAAGCTTCTGTCTTTTTTGTTTATATTTTGTCCTTATACTTATTTAAAATTTGTCTTTGTTGGTTAATTGAAGCAAATAAAATTATTAAGAAGGGAAAATGAAATATTTGACTAACTGTTAATATGAAAAAACGTCTTACAGGTTTAGAAAAAAAGCTTAAAAAATTAATCTCTGTTGAAAACATAACTCTTGCTTGGGATAGAATTAATGCAGATACAAATAATTTGTCTTATAAAAATTATTACAGAACATTATTTTGGTATTATGAGTATGACTTAGATTCTAATTTGGAAAACTTATCCAAAAAACTTGAAAATAAAGTCTATGTTCCATCAAAAAGCTTAAAAGTTTATAAGCCAAAACAATCTGGTTTACAACGACCATTTACATTGCTTGAAATAGAAGATCTTATTGTTTATCAGGCAATAGCAAATATTATTATTCCTGCTTTTGCAAAAAAAAGATATGAGCTTGAAAAACAATATGTTTTTAGTAATTTGTTAAATGAAAATCCCGAGACGAATATTTTCTTATTTCAAAACTGGAAGATAGGGTACAGAAAATATAAGAAAAGAATTTCTAAAAATTTTCAACAGGGATTAACCTATACAGCTCATTTTGATTTAGCTGCATATTATGACACGATAGATCAGAATTCTTTACTCTCTGATATTTTCTTAGATACAAGAAATGAAATTGGGCGACTCTTATATTATTGTTTGCAAGAATGGTGTAATAAAACTTCTTCGGAAAGCAGAAAAATTGCTCATGGTATCCCACAAGGACCATTGAGCTCTAATATGTTTGCTGAATTGTTTTTATTACCAATTGATAAGTATCTTGTTGAAAACAATATTTGTTATTCTAGATATGTTGATGATATTGTTATTCAGGGAAAAACAATAGAAGAAGTTCAGCGTGCTGTAATACTTTTAGATATAAAATGTAAAGAAAAAGGACTGGTTCCTCAATCTAGTAAATTCTCAATTTATGAAGCGAAAACTGTAGAAGAGGCCATCGGGAAGAATCCAAGTCTTTCAAGTTCTGAAAAGGCTGATCTCTTTTCAGATGAGAAAAAAATACTAGAGTTATTCTCAAATGCTTTTGTAGAAGAAACGTTTGATAGTTCCATAATCCGCTATATTTCGAAAGTATATGATAAGTCTGATATTTTGATAGATAAGATTATTTTAGAGTTTTCAAATCATTATGAGTTTGCAGAAGAGTTTTGTACATATCTAAAACGTTTTGTTAGCACAAAGTCAAATGTACTTTTAGTTTTTATAACGAGTTTTTTGAACAGAATTATTCCATATGATTATGTAGAAAGTGAATTATGGAGTTTATTAGCTGAACTTGCAGAATATGAAAACGTTTATCCATTTGTGCAAATCGCAATGACAAAACTGCAAAATCATCCGTCAGATGCCTTAAAATATGGAATATATAAATATCTTTCGAAGTTAGATGATAATCGATTTATTAAATTTCTAGCACATGAAGAAAGCAAATTACTGTTAGCTTTAGAAATAAAGAATATTTCAACAATTACTACAGATAACGTAAATTTTGTTGAATTGATACATTTTTATTCAGATAGAAAATCTACTCTTTTATCAACACTTTTGTTTCGACATTTATATTTTATGTATCAATATAATGAAATTTCAGAAAGCAAATATAATACATTTATAGCGCAACTTCCTAAAATCAATGAACAAAGATTTGAAACTCTTAATTTCTATTTAAAAAATGATTACGAAATTGATTCAACAATTGACTGGAAACTTTTCTTTGGAGATAGTTTTGAACATGCAAATACAATTTTCTATCATGCTCATTTAGCTGGAAAACGACATAAGTCAGAATGGTTAAATGCGATTGATTCGTTTAATGATTTATTAACAAGAGCTTTTATTAAGAATTTGAATAGCTGGAATCCTTTACAAAAAACTCCTCCCTTAATTGTAAAAGACAGAAAAGGCAAAGATAAAGCACAAGATATTGGATGTCTTTTAGATAAAGGTACACCATTGGCAAAGAAATATCCTCTGTTAATTGAAAATGCACAAGATATTCATAACAGGCGATGCAAGAATCCTTTATCACATGCAATTGATGAGAAAACATTTTTGTTTACAAGTTTCGTAACTCGCAGCGAATATTATGAATACTTACCAAAAGAAAAACTCGTTATATCAGAAATTATTCGAATTTCAAATGAATACAAATAAAGCTTAGCAGGCGTTGCGGGCGGCGCTTGAGCCTGCAGAAGGGGTAGCGGAAAACGCCGCAGGCGGTTGGAGCGAGGGGAAGGCTTTCCCCTCTTATACTATAATTTCATTCATTTTGCACAAATCATGCAAAATTAACGTAAAAATTTCATAGATTCATAGAATTTCTTCTGCTTTTTGACATTTTCCAGTGTCAATCATTACTTTTAGTATTTTACTTAACCTAATTGAGATTCTTCAAAAGTTTTAAGTTCATCATCATACAGTTCCTGTAATTTCATCCAGAAATCAGTATCTATATTTAATGTATCCTCAAGTTTTTTTGCAAATTCAGCAGAAATGTTCTCTTTGCAATTCAAAACAGCATTTATGTAATCCTGTGTAAAACCCGTAGCTTGTGCAAGACTCTCTGCTGATATATTTCTATCTTCCATTACTTCTTTTAATGTTTCACCAAGATGAATAATCATATCATTTGATGGAATTAAGCGTTTGGCATCAAGTCCCCATTGCTCCATACGAAATCTGATTGCCGCTTTAGGACTTGGTTTATCAATGGGATAGTTTTCTTCTTCATACTTTTCTACTAAGCCTACTAAATATTCAAGTTCATTAGCTTCAGGAGTATTCGGTTTTGAATCAAAAATTTCTTCAATACGTTTGAGAATCTGTTCGTATTCTTCTTCTGTTTTGATTTCTTTGATATCAGTCATAAATTAATCCCCCTTAAATTCTTTTGTTTACAATTTATCATAATTATATTACATTTGTAAACAAGGAGGCACATATGACTCAGAATGAAATTTTTGCACAGAGACTTAAAAATGCTCGTGTAATGAAAGGTTATTCTATGGATGAATTAGTTGCTGCTATGGGCAACACTCTTTCTAAAATGGCCATTTCTAAATATGAAAAATGTCAGCTCTCTCCTAGTAGTAGTGTTCTTATTTCTCTATCTAAAGCTCTGGGACAGCCGGTGGATTATTTCTTTCGTCCTTTTACCATGCAGATCGAATCTGTTAAATTTAGAAAACATAAAAGCAAGCTTGCTGTAAAACAGGAAGAAAGTATCAGACAGAATATTTCTGATATGTTCGAGCGCTATATCACTATCGAAGAGATTTGCAACGCTTCTGTTAAATTTGTTTCTCCTTTTAAAAAGCCGGTCTCTTCTGTTGAACAGGTAAAAGAAGCGGCCCTGGAGCTTCGTGATTTGTGGAACATTGGAAGCGACGGAATTATAAATGTAATTGATCTTCTGGAAGAACATGGCATTAAAGTTATGGAAATTGATGCTCCAGAATCTTTTGATGGTTTAAGTTCCATGGTAAATGATTTGTATCCTGTTATTGTTCTAAACAAAGCTTTTCCTTCTGAACGCAAACGCTTTACTGCTCTTCATGAACTTGGACATCTTATTCTTAATTTTGATGACTCAGTTTCTGAAAAGGAAGAAGAAACTCTCTGTAATCTTTTTGCAAATGAAATGCTTATTCTGGAATCTATGTTCAGACGAATTGTTGGTGATTCCCGTCGCGAAATTACTTACCCGGAGCTACGCGCTGTTCAGATTCATTTTGGTATTTCCTGCGATGCCTTAATGTATAAGGCTAAAACTTGTGGAATCATTTCAGAACCTCGTTACAAATCTTATTGCATTCAAAAGAACAGGAACTCTGCATTCAAAGAACGAATTGAACAGTCATATTATCCACAGGAAGAATCAAACCGCTTTAATCGTCTTGTTTATAACGCACTTAGCAACGAACTGATTACTATCTCAAAAGCCGCAAGTTTACTCCATACAAGTGTTGAACAGGTACGCGGAGATTTAATGCCTCTATGATAACAGAGAAAATAGTTATCAGCGATACAAATATTCTTCTCGATTTATTGTCTCAAAATATGCTTGATGACTTTTTCTCTTTGCCATGCGATATCTGTACTACAGATTTGGTAATTGATGAAATTGTTCAGCCAGTTCAGCAAAAGATAATTGATTCATTTATAAAGTCCCGAAAGCTTGATGTTGTCCAGTTTACACCTTCTGAGTTCGCTATTATCACAAATCTTTTTGTAATGAATCCTAATAATACTTCTCTTACAGATTGTTCAGTCTGGTATTATGCAAAACAGACAAACGGAAGATTATTAACCGGCGATGGAAAACTTAGAAAGGCAGCAGAAAAAGATAATGTAAAAGTTTCTGGTATTCTATATGTTTTTGATAATCTTATTGAATATGGAATTCTTTCAGAAAAAGATGCTGCAGATTTGCTTGAAAATCTTATGAAGATAAATATGCGTTTACCGAAAGACGAATGTGAAAAACGCATTTTGGCCTGGCGAAATTGTTAAATTGTCATTTTGGATGTATAATTAAACTCTAAGGAGTTTTGATTATATGTCCGCCGATTACAACGAAGAAGCCTATGAAAATGCTCTGATTGAACTGTTCCAGAATATGGGATGGGAGCATGTTTACGGCCCTGACATTGACCGCGACTGGCATTCTCCGCTTTATGATTCTGTGCTTGAAGATTCTATCAGGCGCTTGAATCCTAAAGCTCCACCGCAGGCAATTTCTGAAGCGCTCTTAAAACTCCGTAATTTTGAAAATGCTGAACTTGTAAAAAAGAATGCGCTTTTTATGGAATATCTTCAGAACGGAATTGAAGTCAGTTACAGCGCAAACGGTGAAACTAAATCTCAAATCATTTATATTGCTGACTTTGAAAACGCTGGAAAGCCTGGAGACAAAAACTCTTACATTGTTGCTAATCAGTGGACATTTATAGAAAACTCAAACAAGAGGCCGGATATTCTGCTTTTCCTGAACGGTCTTCCTGTCTGTCTTTTTGAATTAAAATCTCCTAGCCGTGAGCAGACCGACGCAAGCGAAGCTTATACTCAGATCCGTAACTACATGCACGAGATTCCTTCCATGTTCATTTACAACTGTATCTGCGTAATGAGCGACCAGCTTACAAGTAAGGCAGGAACAATCACAAGTGGCGAAGACCGTTTTATGGAATGGAAGACAAAAGACGGTCAGATTGAGTCCAGCAACTTTGCAGATTTTACAACTTTCTTTGAAGGCATTTTCCAGAAGGAGCGCCTGCTCGACATAATCAAAAACTTTATCTGTTTTAATAATGAAGGCGTAAATTCTTATAAAATTCTTGCGGGATACCATCAGTATTTTGCAGTTCGTAAGGCTGTTGAGCGCACAAAAATTGCAGTTGATGGCGACGGAAAAATAGGTGTCTTCTGGCATACTCAGGGTTCCGGTAAATCGCTCAGCATGGTTTTCTATGCACACCTTTTGCAGCAGACAATTGACAGTCCGACTATTGTTGTAATCACCGACCGCAACGATCTTGATAATCAGCTTTATACTCAGTTTTCAAACTGTAAGGATTTTTTACGACAGGAACCTGTTCAGGCTGAAAGCCGAGAGCATTTGAAACAGATTCTTGAAGGACGCAAGGCAAACGGTATTATCTTTACAACAATGCAAAAGTTTATGGAAAGTGATGAACCGCTCAGCGACCGCAAAAATATCATTGTAATGGCAGATGAAGCACATCGCGGTCAGTATGGTCTTACAGAAAAAATCAAAACCAGCCGCGATGAAGAAGGCAATCTTGTTGCCCGCCGTACAATCGGAACCGCCCGTATTATTCGCGACAGTCTTCCTAATGCAAGTTATATCGGATTCACTGGTACACCAATCAGCGAGAAAGACCGCAGCACTATCGAAGTATTCGGCAATTACATTGATGTTTATGATATGACTCAAGCTGTTCAGGATGGAGCAACCCGTCCTGTTTATTACGAAAGCCGTGTTATCAAACTTAAGCTTGATGATAAAGTTCTTGCTCAGATTGATGCAGAATATGACCGCCTTGCCGCCAACGCAGATGAAGAAGTTATCGACAAGAGTAAACACGAACATGGCAAGATGGAAGAAATCCTTGGTCACGAAAAAACAATCAATTCTCTTGTTGATGATATTCTTGATCACTACGAAAACGAACGCCAGTATCTTTATACCGGAAAAGCAATGATTGTTGCTTACAGCCGTGCAATTGCGATGAAGATTTTTAATCGTATTCTGGAATTGAGACCGGGCTGGGCGGGAACATCAACGGTGTTTTCGACAAGCTCAACCACCGTAACTGTTCCAGGTGACGATGCTCGCATTGCCGTTGTAATGACCGAAAGCAACAAAGACCCTGAAGAATGGCGCGCAATCATAGGTAATAGAACACACAAGCAGGAACTTGCAACCCGCTTCAAAGACAATAACAGTCCTCTCAAAATTGCAATCGTTGTTGATATGTGGCTTACAGGTTTTGATGTTCCTTCTCTTGCAACAATGTATGTTTACAAGCCGATGGAAGGCTACAATCTTATGCAGGCAATTGCCCGTGTAAATAGAGTCTTCAAAGATAAGGAAGGTGGGCTTGTTGTTGATTACGTTGGAATTGCAAGTGCCCTCAAGCAGGCCATGAACGACTACACCGTCCGTGACCGCCAGAACTACGGCGAAATGGATGTTGCAAAAAGAGCCTTTCCTAAGTTTCAGGAAAAACTTGAAATCTGCCGCAACCTTTTCTTTGGCTATGATTATTCAGCCTTCCATGCTGGCTCAGATTTACAGCGAGGTATGACAATCACGGGTGCTGTGAACTTTATAATGGGCGTAGATAAAGAAGAACAGAAGCAGGCATTTATAAAAGAAGCTCTTGCACTCAAGCAGGCACTTTCACTTTGTTCTTCTATGGTAAAAGAGCAGATGCGAATGGAAGCAGCCTTCTTTGAATCTGTTCGAGTTCTTGTTATGCGCTTGATGTATAATCCAACCGGTAAAAAGTTCAGCCTCAAAGATATCAACGAACGAATAAACGAACTTCTTAAACAGTCAGTAAAATCTGATGGAGTAATAAATCTTTTCAGCGATGTTGGCGAAAAGGTAAATCTTTTTGATCCGACCTTTCTGGACAACATCTCAAAAATGAAAGAAAAGAACCTTGCCGTTGAACTTCTTAAAAAACTGATTGATGACCAGGTAAAAGTTTTCAAACGAACAAACCTTGTAAAATCTCAAGCCTTCAGCGAACTTATTCAGCAGGCTCTGAACCGCTACTTAAACGGCATGCTCACAAACGAAGAAGTAATTCAGGAACTCTTAAGACTCGCAAAAGAAATGATGCATGCAACAGAAGAAGGAAATCTTCTTGGCCTCACCGATGAAGAAATGGCCTTCTACGATGCACTCACAAAACCAGAAGCAGTAAAAGACTTTTACACAAACGAACAGCTCGTTGAAATGACCCGCGAGCTTACAGAAACTCTCCGCCAGAGTCGCACAATCGACTGGCAGAAAAAAGAGTCAGCCCGTGCAAATATGAGACGCATCGTAAAGCGATTGCTTAAAAAATACAAATATCCGCCGGAAGGTCAGGAAGCAGCTCTGGCAACAGTAATCAGCCAGTGCGAACTTTGGACAGATAATACAGATAATATTGGTAATATCGATAATTAAAAATCCCCTGCTACCACTTCCCCTGCACACAATGCGCAGTAGCATGCCGTGCCCTGAACTGCACAAAACACCCGCATTCCGAACAGGTCATTCCGCCAAGCAATTTTGAACACCCGGAACAAAGCTGAAGCCTTCGCGCCAATTCGCTTTCACCGCAAAAGTCGTGGATGGGTTCTGCCGCTGCCATTTCTTCAACCAGTTCGGGGGTCATTTCCATAGAGGCAAGCGAGGTTTTATTTTCGCAGACAGGGCAGAACATTCGCGGGGAATTAAGCTTTTACAGTAAGGGCAAGAACTGAATGAGGTTCAAGTGTAACAGTAACAACGTTTCCTTCGAACTTGCATTTTGCTTTTTTCTCAACAACCTGCTCAGCGTTTTCAAAAGTGTTCATGCTGTTCATTTCTTTGCCGTTTACTGCAACTGCACTTGCTTCGGTGATTTTCTTAAGGCCATCAAGTCTAACTTCAACCGTTCGTTTTTTATCCAGATCAGCGTTAGTAAGAGTAACAGTATATGTATTCTTTTTAACAGAAGCAGAGCTTGTAACAGCCTTAACGCGCTTGTCTTCTTCAGGTCCAACCCAATCGGTAGCAACAAAGCTTTCAAGCTGGTCTGCATCCTGATGAGCCTTGTACATATGGAAAACATACCAGGTTGGAGTTTTAACAAGCTTATTGCCTTCTGTAAGAACAGGTGACTGAAGTACGTTTACAGCCTGAGCAATATTTGCAATGCGAACACGGTCACAGTGATTATTAAAGATATTAAGTGTAATTCCTGCAACAAGAGCATCGCGAACAGTATTCTGCTGATAAAGGAAGCCAGGATTTGTACCCTCTTCAACCTTGTGCCAGGTTCCCCATTCATCAACAACAAGGGCAACTCGTTTTTCTGGATCATATTTATCCATAATCTTTGAGTGAGTTTCTACAAGGTGCTCCATCCAGCTTGCCTTTGCGAGCATACTGTACCAGCCTTTTTCTGCAAAAACAGCAGCAGGCTCACGGGTATTCCAGTCAGGATCAACTGTATAATAATGAAGGGAAAGTCCGTCCATAAACTGAGCAGCGTTTTTCATTACAACATCTGTCCAGTTAAAATCGCCGGCATTAGGACCGCAGGCAATCTTAAAGATTTTGTCCGGACCATACTGACGTACATAAGTCTGATAGCGGCGATACAAATCTGCATAATATTCAGGGCGCATGTTTCCACCGCAGCCCCAGTTTTCGTTACCAACACAGAAAAGCGGAAGCTTCCATGGAGCCTTGTGGCCGTTAGCCTCGCGTAACTTACTCATTGGAGACTCGCCACCAAAAGTCATGTATTCAACCCACTCGCTCATTTCCTGAACAGTACCGGAACCAACGTTTCCGTTTACATAAGGCTTACAGTCGAGTGCTTCACACAAGCCAAAAAACTCGTGAGTACCAAAGCTGTTATCTTCAACTACTCCACCCCAGTGAGTATTAATCATTCTTTTTCTGGTTTCATAAGGACCAATTCCATCACGCCAGTGATATTCATCGGCAAAGCATCCGCCCGGCCAGCGCAGATTCGGAATGGCAATTTCTTTGAATGCTTCTACAACATCCTTTCTATAGCCGTTTATATTTGGAATGTCAGAATCTTTTCCAACCCAGAATCCGCCGTAAATACATCTTCCAAGATGCTCGCTGAAATGACCGTAAATATCGCGGCTGATTTTCTTTCCACTAGTTTTACAATTGACTGTTACTGTATCCATATTGTCCTCACTGTGCTTTTTTTTGTTAAACGTTTCACTAAACTCTCTATAATTCTATCATCATTATGCAAAATCTACAAACAATATTTATTGTATTTTTCTATTATTTTTTTGTACAGTATATATAATTTATAATGAATTATGCATAATTCATAATTCATTTTCCCATTGCGCATTATGCATTATGAATTGTGCATTGTGCATTATCCTTTTTCCACATCCACGTAAGCTCGTGCTTGTTGTAATTAAGATGGATGATGCGGCTACCCGGAATGTTTGCAAACTCGGCTATAAGTGGCCAGTCAATTTCGCCCTGCATTTTTATGGTGCAAATCATGTTGTTTGTAAGGCCGCTTTCGAGCCAGGTGGTTATCCATTTTAAGAGGCGTTCAGGGTAGCAGATTACATCGCTGAAAACCCAATCTACCGGGCCAATTTCTTCTGGTTTTAGGGTGAAGGCATCGTGAGCCTGGAACTTTACAAGTGGATTTTTCATAAGCTCAGGGGCAAGCTCTGCACGGTCTACGGCATAAACTTGAGCACCCAAACCAACAAGAACCCAGGTCCAGCCACCAGGGCACGCTCCGGCTTCAAAGCATTTCTGCCCCGTACCGGGAAGCTCGGCACCAAGCAGTAACTGAGCCATAGTAAGGCTTTCCTGAACTTTAAGGTAAGCACGGCTAGGCGGATTTTCGTGGTCTTCTATAAAATGGAGGCTTCCAGCTGGCAAAAAAGAAGTAGTCTGGGCGGAAGCAATTAGGGTGTGTTCGTCAAGGAGTGTGTAAAGACCGATTGGGCTTGCGGGAATCTTTACGGGGAACTGTCTGTCTTTTAAGTTGATGTAGGGAAGCTTTTCCTGAATAAGCTGGGCACGGCGGAAACAGGTGTACTGATAAGGCGCCCAGTTTCGCTGAATTGCTTTCAGGCTGCCGGCCGCTTCGCCAATTGAGTCGAACTGTAAAATAAACGGCTCTGTCATCACTGTTCTTGCCCAATAAGGATATTGACCGGCAGATTTTTCCAGGAAAAGCTGTTTGTCGGCAAAATAAAGGAGCTCGCCGTAGCGTTCATCCGGCAAATCTTCAAAACCAAAGCGGTTTTTCAATTCCGATAAGAGTAATTCAGTCTGTTCGGGGAAAGCAAGAA